>CAZEKI010000035.1:0-8052 GCA_964512895.1 uncultured archaeon | reverse complement strand
AAAATATCCGAGAACGAGTCCTGGAGCTTTTCAAGCGTCTCCATGAAACAGTCGCGTTTCTTCTTCTCTATCTCCTCTATCATGTCCTCAATTTCCAGCTTCTCCTGCCGGATCTCCGATACCTTGTCCTTGAACTCGTCGTATTCTTCTTTCTTCTCCTTGTATTCTTCGATGGCGCGCATGTTGACTGGTCCCATCGAGTTCTGTTTCTTGACTACTTTGCGTTTCTTACTCTTCAGCTCTTCAGGCGACGAGTCCAGTCCTGTCAGCTCGTCCTCATCGAAGTCGTACTCTTCCTGCTCGTCTTTCACGTTGTCGAGTTCCGCCTTCAGGTTGGCTTTCTTCGAGCCGACTCCCTCTATCTTGGTCTTGTGTTTTTGCTTCTCCGAGTACTTCTCCTGCCGTTCATCTCTCAGCTCTTTCAGCTCCTCGCGTATCTCTTTCTTCTCGTTCTGGAGTTCCTCGTCTGTCTCCTGCTCGTCTTCCTTCTTCCGCTTCATCTCCTTGAGTTCGGCTACGTCTTTCTGGAGGTCTTCTATCTCGTCTTCGAGCTCTTCTATCTCTTCCCTCTTCTTGTCAGGGTCGAGGTTGGATGACAGGCTCTTGTTCTTCCTCTTCGACTTCTTCTTGCCGCCGCTCATGGCGCCTCCCCGGCTCATCACATCGCCGTCAAGTGTCACGACCCGGACTCCGTCTATATCCTTGACCGACTCCAGGTCTTCCGCTATCAGCGTGTCGGAGAAGACATGCTCCACTGCTCGCTCGTACTTTCCGTCGTAGTTGACAAGTTCGGCTGCGTAGTCGATGACACCTTTCCGTTTCTTCGCCATCTGGGATTTGGCGGAGCGTTCCCGGGTCTTGATCTTGTCGAGAGGAAGCATCCTCGCCCTTCCGATATTCTCACGCTTCAGGTAGTTGATGGCGTCGAGCGCAGTATCTTTATCTTCTACAACTACATCGTTCATGTGGCCGCCTGCCGCGGTGTCGATAGCGACCGCGAACCGGTCCTCGGCTGATATCAGGTCCTGGAACGCGCCGTATATTTCGTCTCTATCCATCGAGAGGACTGCATCGACCGCACGGGAACCGGTTTTCTTACGGCTCTGCATCTTCTGGAGTTCTTCCACAGTGTCTTTCAGGTCTTCTATCTTGTCCCGCTTGTTTTCGATTTTGCCTTTTTTCTTCTCTATCCGGGTCTCCAGGTGCTGTATATCGCTGTCGCCGCCCATCTGTTCTTCTATCTCGTCGATACGTTCCTCTTTCTCCTCGATTTCCTCGTCAATCTCTTCCAGTTCTTCCTCGAGTTCTTCGATACGTTCCTCTTTCTCCGCGGTCTCGGTGTTGATATTGGCCAGCTGGTTCGAGAGCGCGCGCTTCCTGACCTCGAGTATCGATGCTTCCAGCTTCTCTTTCCGCTCCTCCAGCTCCCGGTACTTCAGAGCCATCTCTTTCTCTTCCTTCAGTTTTTCCAGGTATTCTTTTTTCTCGTCCAGCAGTATCTCCTGCTCCTGGAGCCGCTGCTCGACTTCTTCGAGTTCTTCCTCGGCCTCGTCTTTCTTCTCGTCGAACTCTGCAACACCGGAAAGCTCGTCGACAACCTTTCGGCGCTCCCGGTCGCTCTGCTCGACTATCTCGGTCACCTTTCCCTGCCTGACGAAATGGTAGCCGTCCGGATCGATGTTGGCCTTCCGGCATATCTCGTCAATTTTCTGGCGCTTGCAGTTGGTTCCCTGGAACTTGTACATCGACGAACCGGCCCGAGTCACTTTCCGCCCTACCTTTACCTCGTCTACCTCCTCGTCTTCTTCAAGGAACTCGTCGAAGAGACCTTCTGAGTTGTCGAGGTAGATTGTGACGTGGGCGTGGTCCGCTGGCTTTCTCGACTCGCCGCCGTTGAATATCAGCTGTTCAAGCTTCTCCGCCCGGAGCTTGGAAGAGCGGCGGCCGAAGACAAAGCTCACAGCATCCACGATGTTCGACTTGCCGGAGCCGTTCTCCCCTACTATGGCGGTCAGTCCTTCGTAGAACGGTACAGCGGTCTTCTGCTGGAATGATTTGAAGCCTTTACAGGTTATCTTGTTAATCTTGGTGTCGCCGTCAGCTTCCTGCTGAGTTTCCGTCTGCTCTTCCTGTTCCTGAACGGCTTCAGCGTCGGGCATCGTAGAAAGGAATTTCCCAGGTGAGAATAAAAAATACCGGGAAAAGAGAAGATGTAATACAGAACAGGAAAATAAGGAATTATATGGAACCCGTGTATTACATTATGGCTCCAGTCTGTCCGGCGACCTCGGGAACAGGATGGCTTCCTTGACGTTCTCGAGCCCGGCTACCTGCTTTACGAGCCGGTCGATTCCCAGGCCGTAGCCCCCGTGCGGCGGCATGCCGAACTTGAACGACTCCAGGTAGAATGAGAAGTCTTCAGGGTCGGCACCTTCCTTCTCCAGGTACTCCATAAGGGTCTCGAAGTCGTGCTGTCGCTGGCCTCCCGAGGAAAGTTCTAGGCCGCGGTATATCAGGTCGAACTTTCTGGAAGCGGTCTCGTCGCCTTCCACGTCCTGCATGTAGTAGAACTTCTCGTTAGGATATCCTACTACGAAGAAAGCAGGATGTCCTTGCTCCTCGAAGTACTCGCCCAGCAGCTTCTCGCCTTTGGTGTCGAGGTCGTCATCGTCTTCTGGGACGTGGTCGAACTCCTCTCTGAGTATCTCCCGTGCTTCCTCAAACGTGATCCGGGGAAAGTCGTCTTCCGGAACCTCGAGCTCGACTCCGAGGATGTCGAGTTCTGCGGCCGCCCGCTTCTTCAGCTCTTCTATGGCATAACGCAGCGATTCTTCCTGTACGTCCATGACGTCGTGGTGGTCTTCGATGAAAGCCAGCTCGACGTCGAACATCGAGATCTCCGAGACGTGCCGGGAGGTCGCGAAGTCCTCTGCCCTGAACGCGGTGCCGGTCTCGTAGACCTTGTCGAAGCCTGCGGCCATAAGCATCTGCTTGTAGAGCTGCGGTGACTGGGAGAGAAAAGCCTCGTCCCCGTAGTAGATTACCGGGAACAGCTCGGCACCTCCTTCCGCGCCCTCCTTCGATATCAGCGGCGTTTGAATCCTGATGTAGTCTTCCCTGTCGAACCATTCTTCCATCGCCTCGACCAGGTGGGACTTGATGGAGAAGATGGCGTGCATCTCAGGCCGTCTCAAATCCATGAAACGGTTGTCGAGTCTCGTTGACAGGTCAGAGTCGATATCTTTCGAAACGTCCATCGGTAGCGGTGACTCGGCCTCTCCGATGATTTCAAGCTCCGAAGGCTTGATTTCGCGGTCGCCTGGTGCCTGGTCGTTGGCTTCTACGGTGCCTTTTACGTATATGACGTCTTCTTTCCCGATATCCTGGGCTTTGTTGAAGAGTTCCTCGTTGTCATCTTCTTTGAAAGTCACCTGGACCTGTCCCTCCCGGTCTCTCAGGATAACGAACGTCAGTCCGCCGAGGTCCCTGATTTCGTGGGCCCATCCAGCTACTGCCACTTTTTCTCCGTCGTCGTCAGATGTTATCTCGTGTGTGTAAGTTCTTTCTAGCACCTATGGCCACCTATATCCACAATCCTAACTTATCAATCAGATTTTTATGGCTTAGCAGCTAGAAAACCGCGAGCGGTAGACCTACAGTCAACACTGGTATCAGGGCTGCAAGCACCACCTGTTTCGGGTTGTGGCGCCCAAGATGTAGCCTGGACCAGCCGACAGCTACCGTTCCCAGAGCCAGGGCGGCTGCGGTGGCAGGCGAATAGAAGTAGAAAGCCGTCGAGAAGCCCGACATCGTGCCGGTGTGGACACTTATCTTGGTGTACTCGTTGACAACAGAGCCCGCCGCGACAGTGGCAGCGGCGCCTAGAAAGGCTGCATGCGCATCACCTGGCAGCTCTGAAAGGTATACCAGGGTTCCGAAGACCAGCAACTCGGCCATCCCTATAACGTATAATCTATCCCGTTCCTCCCGTCCATTAGGATATCTCAGGCTGTAACCGTCTTTCAGATACATGTAGGCTGCGATAGGCAGCAGGATGACTATAGTTGCGATAGCTGTCCATCTTGCTACCTGGGCTATAGAGAGCCCGAGGTTTAGCAGAAAGTAAGCGCCTAGCGGCACCGAGACTATGAATGGGTGCAGGACCCGGGATACTAGTTCTGCGGCGGTGTCGCTGTAGTCCATGGAAAATAGATGAAAGAGGGCGGTTTTAATTTCTCTCCTTTATTCGACGTTCACTGCGACCTCTGTCTTGTATACGTCGTCCTGGGGCCAGTAGCTCTCGATGATGAAGTCTTCCTCGGCATCAAATTCGACCGAGATGTCTTCGCCAGGTGCTATAGGCCCTGCTACCTCGAAAACTTCCGGCGAGCTGTGGTATTCGACTCCGCCGGCGTAAGTGTTTCTCTCGTTTGCATGGAACTCGATTTCTACCGGCCCTTCCGGAACTGTGATGCTGCTGACCTGGTTACCTCTCCTGTAGAAGCTGTCGTCGGTCGATTCCAGCTCGATTTCAGTTTCTTCAGTTTCGTTTTCAGGCTCTGTTTCCTGGTCTGTCTCGTTTGTTTCCTCCTGTTCTCGGCTGTCGTCTTCCTCTGTCTCTATCTCGCTTTCGAACTCCTGGAAGCCAGGAACTATTACGTCACGGGAGAGCTGGTTAACTGTCTCGCCATCGACCTGTAGTTCGACGGAAACAGTGTAGTTTCCTTCTTCGACGTTAACGCGTTCCCTTGCATCGTAGTCGGTTACTACCTGTGTAGCCGGTCCTTCCGGCGAGGATAGCTCGAATACGAAGTTAACGCTGCCGTCTCCTCTATCGACTGACTCAGTGATGGTGTAACCGCCTGTCGGGCCAGTGTACTCTATCCTTCCTTCTACACGCGTACCTTCTACCTGTATCCTGACCTCGGAGCTTCCCACTTCTGCCTGATCGTCCATCCGGTCTCTCTGCCTGTCCCGGGCTTCTTTCCGAAGGTCTTCGATAGTTTCTCTCTGTTCCTCTCTGTACTTCCGGATGATTTCAAGCCGTTCTTCCATAGTTTCTGCCTCGGTGAACTCCTGGGCTTGCTCCTGGCCGAGTTCTCTGAGTTCTTCTGCTGCTTCTCTGAAGTCTTCCCGGTCTTCTCTGACTCGTTCACGGACTTCTTCTCTGTCAAGTCCCTGGAATTCCTCGACGTTGGCTTCTGAAAGCGCTCTTGTCGCCAGCTTCCGGGCCTCGAAGTAGTCTCCGTCCTGGTACGCGTCCTGCGCATCTACGAGAAGCTCCTGTGCCTCTTCTGAGGAGTTAGAATCTATCTTGGCGGTTGCCTGCTCGAGTGTCTTGTTGGCGGCGTTTCTGATACCTGGTGCGTCTCTGGCCTCTTCGACCCAGCGTGGCATCCTTTTCTGCTGTATCCTCCTCCATTCTGCCCTGTTGTCGGTTGTGAACTGTGCGGCGATTTCGGAGGCATCCTGTCCCGATACAAGGTCTACTGTCCTGTCGGTCTCGTTCTCTATCCTGTCCGCTATAGTGTTTGCGAGGTCAGGCTGGCCTGTGACCTTTATGGTCTCGGCGTCCGTGTCCCGGACAAGTTCTACTGCCTCGCCTATCCGTTCCTCAGAGCTTACTATGAAGGAGGCGGCATTTGGTGATGTCGGTACTGAGATGGCGTCCCCGAAGTTGGCGGCCGCCACTATCACGAGTGTTGAATGGTTTCTTTCCGCCTCAAAGGTCCTGTTTCTGACCCGGTCCTCCAGTCTTTCGATTTCTGCTTCCTCTACTTCGACGTCTTCAACACCTATGTCTCCAAGATCTTCGGTGACGTTGACAGCGTTGGTTGAGTATACCTCTACCTCTGTCGCCCCGAGTCGCTCTACTTCGCTCAGAATTTTGGCAGAGAGAGTGCCGGGCTTTGACACAAGTATAGGTTCGTCCTCGTCCTGAACCTCTTCCTTTACCGCTGCTAGAAGTCCGTACCCGGTTTCAGAGCCGAGCGGGTACTGGACTATGGCTGCTTCATCGCTTCCCTCGCTCCAGAAGTAGCTTGAAACCTCTACTGAGGTCCCTATCTGGGTGGTGCCCCATAGCCGTGTAGTAGTGTTGACACGGGACTCGACTTCTTCCTGTACTTCGTTGGAGATGACGGAGGGGCCGCCTATCATTATTACCTCGCTGGGTTCAAGCGTATCCAGCGCATTCGAAGTCGATTCCGGCAGCTGGTCTTTCTCTGTCAAGAGCACAGGTATGCCGAGCTTGTTGGCTGGAGCTGCCGATATCATGGCGTCCGGGTAGTTGGCGGACGATACCATTATAACAGTATCAACGTTTTGAGAGCCGGTCTGGGCCGCTGCTAAGCCTGATAAAGCAAGTATAACTGAAAGGAGTATGGCGTATCTTTTCATAGCCTTGTGGTAGATTATGTTTGCTGTTTTATTATGGATTTTGGCAGTGGATGTGACTTTTATCTCTCGCCTCCCCACGTTACCACATGATACTGAACCGGGAAGAGCTCCGGCAGGCTATCGAAGACGGTCTTATCCAGGACTATCCGCATCTTGAAACCCAGTTAACGCCGAACGGCTTCGACCTGACCGCGGCCGAGATTCACAGGTACGAGGGCGGAGGAAAACTCGACTTTTCAAACTCGGAGCGCGAGATACCGGATACCGAGCCTATCGAGCCTGAGAAGAAGACCGAGGATGACGACTACGGCTGGTGGGAGCTGGAGCCGGGTGTGTACAAGATAGTCACTAACGAGGTAGTCGACCTGCCGAACGATCTCGTGGCGTTCGCGTTTCCACGCAGCTCCCTGCTCAGGATGGGGGCCACTATCAACAACGGTGTCTGGGACGGTGGCTACCGCGGGAGAAGCGAGTTCATGCTTACCGTTGAGAACCCAGAGGGAATCGAGATTAAGGAGAACGCACGGGTCAACCACATCGTCTTCTTCCATATGGAGGAGACTGAAGAAGGCTATTCAGGCGTCTACCAGGGAACTGTCTAGATACTTTTAATAACGCGCGAGCAGTAAGTCAGCATATAATGCCCTCCGAGGAAGACCAGCTGTACGTCAGAGTAGACGGTTACAAAGTCCTTCTACAGGACCAGGAGGCTGTAAGGCAGATAATCAGCAACATCAACGAGGCAGCAGAGGTTCTGAGCCAGGTCCGCGAGGTCAAGGAGAAGACTATCGACACGGTCTACGAGAACCTTGACAGGATGAACGACAAGCTGGAAGACATCGAGATGGAGGTCCCGGAGGTAGAGGAAGTTCCCTCCCACGTCAATGTTTCGCGTGAACAGCAGCTGGACGATGAGATAGACGACTCGGTCCAGCAGCTTCACAGCGAGCTGGAGAACCTGCAGGACGAGCTTTCAGACCTTGGTATGGAAGGTCAGCAGGAGTAGCTATTTTTCTAGAATACTGAATGATGCCGGGGACCGGATTTGAACCGGCGAACCCCTGCGGGAACGGATATCTCAGCTTTCATCTTAGAAAGCTGTTCGAGCAGTCTTCTCTCAAGGGAGAAGATGCTTATCCAAGCTCGCGATTTCTCGCTTCTCTAACCGCGTCTCCAGTGAAGAACGCGGTGTCTTGAGTCCGTCGCCTTTGGCCTGACTTGGCTACCCCGGCAGATTGTAAGATCTGCTTGTGGTGCTGAAACTGGTAAGAGTTTCGCACCCCGGCATAGATATGCGATGTATTGTAGGTGTCCGGGAACTCTTTTAGAGTTTCGACATCTGACGGTTTTTTATATAAGGAGAACCAAGTCTGGGACAGAGGTGCCTCAGTAATGATTTTCGAAGCCACACAGTACGCCCCGTTGGGACTTGCTGTCCTGAGGATTATAGTCGGCGGCGTGTTCGTATCTCACGCGGTGCCGAAAATCGAGGACCCTGAGTCGACAAGAGGATTCTTCAATAGTGTTGGGCTTCCAGACTCTCTTTACCTGGTTTATCTGGCTCTAGGAATAGAGGTCATAGCGGGCACCCTTCTGGCGATAGGGCTTTTCACACAGGCCGCCGCCTTGATGCTAACCGTCTTCATGCTTGTC
>CAZEKI010000034.1:3946-8091 GCA_964512895.1 uncultured archaeon | reverse complement strand
AACCCGGGTTGCTGGCTTGGAAGGCCAGAGTCTTAGCCACTGGACCAACGCCGCATCGTGTTACGCTACGATTACGCAATAAGCCGTTCATTTGAACGGCTTTCGCTGTGTATGGTTTCCGGTGTTATTTTCTTAAATAGCTCGCCAACAGATGAAAAGGTTTTGAAGCTTGGCGGGCAAGTGGGTAAGTATGAAGGACGAAGAAGAGTACAAAGACTACCTGGTTGACAGGGCGAAGGAGATGCTGAACGAAGAGCTTTCGGAGGCGGCTACCGGTGAACGGGAAAAGCCGGAGATGAAGAGAAAGCGGGGCAAGATGGATGAGAAAGCTGAGAAAGATTCGACGGACGAGATACCGATGCCGTGGGACCCGCAGGAAATCGAGCACCTTGTCAACAACAGGAAGAAGATGGATAACGAGGAGATGAAAGAGTTCCTCGAACGCGACTCCGAGCTCCACGAAGAGCTGAAAGAGGTCGATGAATGGAAAGGATTCTCCCGGTGGGAGGAGCGTTTTATGGTCCAGAACCACCTTGATATGACTCCGGAAAACATCTCCCAGGAGCTTGAAAGAGACGAGAAAGAGGTCCGGCTCAAAATGCGGATGCTCGGCCTCCAGGTCGATTAAGATGGACAGGGACGAGATACGGGAGAAGGCGATAGAAGATACCAAGGAACAGCTACGCACCGAGAAACAGGACCGTTTTCTTGCGAAGGCTGCCAAGTTTCTCGACGTTCTTGAACAGCAGCACGAAAAGATGCAGCACTTCCGCGACTGGTACTCGCTACACTTTCCCGAGCTGGAAGACGAGATTACAGATGACGAAGACTTTCTCGACTTACTATCCGGGAGCGTGAAGAGAGAAGAACTTGACGCTTTCAGGTCCCTGGCAGAGGAATCTACAGGCGCAGAGCTTGGAGGCGAAGACGCCGAGATACTTCAGAAGGCGGCCGACCACATGGAAAATGAGCAGGAGCTGAAGGAGGCGCTGGAGGACTACATAGAGGAGAACGCGAAGGAAACCATGCCTAACCTTTCCATTCTTCTCGGACCTTTACTTGCGACGAAACTTATGGCGCTCGCCGGAAGTCTTGAAGACCTCGCAAAAAGCCCGGCATCCACTATACAGATGCTGGGAGCGGAGAAAGCACTTTTCCGCCACCTGCGAGGTAAGGGCGAGGTTCCGAAGCACGGCATACTGTTCCAGCACCCATTTGTCTCGCCGCTGCCCGACAACGAGCGAGGCAAGATGGCCCGGTTCCTGGCCAACAAGGCGGCTATGGCGGCGAGGCTCGACCAGTACGGAGAAAAAGAAAAGGGCGAAGAGCTGAGGCAGGAAGCTCAGGAAAAATACGACGAGCTCCGGGACTAGCCCCGGCGATTATTATAGATTGGCAAAGATTTCTCAACCATGGAAGAAGTTCAACCAGGTGTTTACCAGAAGAACGACCGTATCTACACCGTTAACGCGGTGCCGGGGGAAGACGTCTACGGGGAAAAGCTGTTTTCCCGCGACGGCGTCGAGTACAGGACCTGGAATCCTAACCGTTCAAAGGCGGCAGCTGCGGTCCTGAACGGCGTAGACCTTGAAATCGAGAAAGACGACGAAGTACTCTACCTTGGCGCGGCATCTGGAACAACCGTATCGCATTTCTCCGACATAGTTGACAGCGGCTTCATCTACGCGGTCGAGTACTCGGACACCGTCGCCCGCGACCTGGTTGCACTCGCAGAAAAACGGGAGAATATCGCGCCGATACTGGCTGACGCCCGTAAACCGGAGGAATACAGCGACTATATAGACGAGATCGACGTAGTGTTCCAGGATATCTCCCAGCAGGACCAGGCCGAGATATTCACGAAGAATGCTGAACGGTTCCTGAAGGACTCGGGTACCGGTCTCATAGCGGTGAAGGCTCGCTCCATCTCCAGCTCGCGCGATCTGGAAGATATCTTTGGCGAGGTGAAGCAGAAGCTGGAGGAGAAGTTCGAGATAGTCGATAAAGTCGAGCTAGAACCCTATGAACGTGAACACCTGTTCCTTAAGTTAAAGAAAAAAGAAGGGTCAGGCTAGCCGCGGGATGTACTGCCTGATAGAGCTTTCCATCCTGGCGCGGTGGTATCCCCTGTTGTCCTCGTATTCTGGCGATCGGCAGCAGGTAGCTTCTTTGTTGACCACAGGTATCGAGCCAAGTATGGTGTGTTTACCAGGTAGCAGGTCTTTTTCCACGCGGTTGCCACAGTTCAGGCACCGGAATTCTATTTTTTCCATTGGTATCGGCCTCGCATCCCAAGATGGGCGATACTCGGTTTATAAAGAAGCGGAGATTTCTCCGTTAGTTCCGCTAGGAAAGTTTTTATTCAATGAACACTTTATCTCGACCTGAAAAGGTGGAAAAATGCCTAAATGGGAATGCAACGAATGCGGAAATACAGTCGAGGCTCCGCGTGAGCCGGAACACTGTCCGTGTGGAAGCCAGGATATAAGCCAGGTTGAAGAACCTGGCTTCCTCGGCGCGCTGAGAGAAAGAATCGGTCTTTAACCGGTTTCAGCCTCCTGCTGCTCCTTCGCCCAGTCGTAGCCCTCTTCTTCGAGCCGGTGTGCGAGCTCTGGGCCTCCTGACTCGACTATGCGGCCGTCGACCATGACATGCACTCTGTCAGGCTCCACGTAGTCAAGGATGCGCTGGTAATGAGTTATCATCAGAAGCCCGATTTCCTGCTCTCCCGTTATCGTGTTGATGCCTTCTGAAACTACTTTCAGTGCGTCGATGTCGAGCCCGGAGTCTATCTCGTCGAGCACCGCGTACCTTGGCTCGAGCACAGACATCTGGAGTATCTCGGTCCTCTTCTTCTCGCCGCCGGAAAAACCCTCGTTCAGGTAGCGCCTCGCAAATTCATCTTTCATATCAAGCAGCTCCAGCTTCTCAGTTAACAGTTCCCGGAACTCCGATGTGGAAATAGGCTCCGCGTCTTCGCCACGCCGGGCATTAATCGCCTCCTTCAGGAACTCGGCGACTGTTATCCCTGATATCTCGCTCGGGTACTGGAACCCGAGGAAAAGGCCTTCACGGGCGCGTTCATCCGCCTCTTCATCAGTCACGTCCTCGCCGTCGATGACTATGCTGCCCGCGTCTAAGCTGTACTGAGGATTGCCCATCAACGCGTGGGCCAGCGTCGACTTGCCCGAGCCGTTCGGACCCATCAACGCGTGTATCTCGCCAGGCTCGACCTCCAGCGAGACTCCTTTCACAATTTTATCTCCTTCAATAGATACTTCGACATCTTTGACCTGAAGACTCATACAATTTTAGGTGCAACTAAACTTTCTTAACTGCTGACACTTCAGGATACCAGAACTAGCCCGTAATCCTGTAGTAGTCCCATAAACCGCCCCTGTTATCGCTCCCCGATGCAGCGTCAAAACCTATACCTCCGCTGGTATAGTTTGTATCCGTATGAGAAAGGCTTGCAATAGAGTTTCCAGAGCTACTGAGTAAGGTAACATTTATAGTCCCATCGGACTGCCAGTCTACTTCCATCTCGTACCAAGTCTGTGTACTATAACTGGCGCTAGTAGAGGTCAAACCAGTATTAGAGCCATTGTCATATCTCGTTAATCCAATATTACCGTCCGAAGGACTATGTTGGACGACAGATCCCGACAAATCGCTTGTATCGGTAGAACCATTCTGAACTCCGAAAGCGGTCCATATAATCGCGACATTATTGTCTATCTCGTTAAACCACCACCTAAATGTATCTCCCTGAGAGGGATAGTTGGGCAGATCAGTTGAAGTTGCACCCGGATAGGCATAAACATCCCGGCTATCCCCACTCCTGTAGACACGGAGCGAGTAATCTCCCTGCTGGCTGTTAGTTTTGAAGGCCGTATATGAGGTATCTCCCACATACTCGTCCACGTTCTGATCTTCAAAGTCGTCAACGACTTTCGGAAATGAGCTGGTTATTGCTATCCAGCTACTTCCGTTGTAGTAGTGTACTCCTTCTCCATCCGTATCATAGAACAAAGTGCCAGTAGTGGGTGAACCGGGTTTGCTTGAGCCGACACTGAGATGATGTCCGTCTACCTCGTCAGCATCCACATCACTGAGTCCCTGTGTCGAAGCACGCAACTGTCCCC
>CAZEKI010000034.1:0-3846 GCA_964512895.1 uncultured archaeon | reverse complement strand
ACCTCGTCAGCATCCACATCACTGAGTCCCTGTGTCGAAGCACGCAACTGTCCCCAAGCACCAGAAGCGCCTGACACTAGACCAATGGTTCCTGCGCCCATTCCTAGAAGCTTCAGGAAATCGCGTCGGGAAACGTCTCGGGGTTTCTGGAGGACTTCTTTCTGTCGCTGCGTGGCTCTTTTGAGATTCCGGACGATTTCCTCCGTGATCTCCTCGCGGTCGCCGATTATCTCGTTTTCTTCCTTCTTCCGTTCGACTATCTCCTTGACCCGGCGTTCAGCTTCGTCTTCGGGTAGCTCAAGCAAAAGAAATCACGCCTTCAACTGGCTGTTGCCGGGCCGTTTTGCTCGGAAGACTGGTGCAGGATTTTGGCGAGTTCCTCCTGGACTTTTTCCTGGATGACTTCGGCTTTCTTTTCACGTATAAGTTCGTCTACTATTTCGTCCATATCGTCCAGCTGCTCACGGATGATCTCGTCTACGTATTTCTCGCCGTCAGAACCCTCGCTGCCCATGGAGGTTTATTGACCGATTTTATTTATAAATCATGTAGTCGATAAGTAGTTAGTATATATTGGGCCTGTAGTCGGCTGTTTTGAGGGCGGAAGCCGCAGAATATTGCATGGATAAGGAAGAATTCTTCTCCCTACTCTCCTTCCTGCAGATGTCCGAGTACCGGCAGAAAATCATCAAGGTGCTCTCCCAGGCGGACCGCCCTATGACTCCTACAGATATATCGGAGGAGACAGAGATACACCGGGACCACGTCAGCAGACATCTTGGCAAGCTTAAAGAAAAAGAGCTGGTGAGCGTTCTTAACCCTGACTCCAGGATGCACAGGTACTACAAGCTGACCGAGACAGGCGAAGAACTCACCGAGCAGATGATCGAGGAAGGATATCTAGAACAAAACAGCGGATGATGCGGTGCTAGCGTGGAAGCAGTCGGTCTAGCGCGGCTTCGACGAACTTGTCCTGCTTGGAGTGGAACAAGGGCCGGATGTCTTCTACCGTTCGCCTCCCGGTCGATGTGAGCTGGGCGCCGAACTCTTCTCTCGCCGACCTCACCACGTCGATTTTCTTGTCAAGCTCGTGGGATATCTCCCGGTTCTGCTCCTTGCCGTGGCGGTCGAAGTCGGTAAGTACCGCAGTTCTTTCCGAGCCTCTTGAAACATCTTCTACAAGACCTTCAAGCGTTCGCTCAGCGGAGAGAAATATCCTGCCGTCGAAGCCGAGTTCCCTGAGAACATACTTGTCGGAGAGGCCCTCTACTATAACCGAGTCAAGGTCGCGGTCGAGGCGTTCCACAACTTCCTCGAGCTGCTTCCTCTCCCTGAACTCCTCTACCTCCATGATTCCTTGTTGTATCTGGCGGGTTAAATTTTTAATCACGCAGTCCGGCTGACCTTCTTCCCAAGGACCGGGTTGACCGAGGACTGGTAGATGCTCTTCATCGACTCCTTGTAGTTCCTGAACGGTTCCTTTGTATCACCATAGACCGCTTCAAGCGCCGGTGTTACCGTGAGACGCTGACGGAAGCCTTTGTTCTCGATTTCGCCTATCTCCCGGGAGTTCATCATGGTCTCGTTGAGCTGCGATATCGCCTCGGCCGGTAGAACCGCCTCGACCACGTGTTCGACATCGTCGGTGGTCGATACTCTGGCGCGGTAGCCGATGCCTATCGAGTCTCTGACTTCGACGTAGTCGTCGCCGTACTCTTTTTCGACCGGTATCTTGGGAGTGAAGAGTTCGATTACTTCGTCGGGAGAGACGATGCCCGCGGTTTCCTTTATCTCACCTTCGACCTCATCCGGCGTTAAAACGTACCGTGAGTCAGAACCTGTCTCAAACGTGTCGATGGCCGCATAGTACACCTGCTGGTCAAGCTCCGAGAGTCTTTTCTTGACCTCTTCTACCTTCTCGTCGATCTCTTCCACGGCTTCGGGAGAGTACGGTACGTCGAACAGGAAAATCTGGTCTCGTGTGGCATGTTTCATGACCGCGTCCACAGGAAGCTCGAAGTCGTACGAACTCAGGGGTGGCGTCTGCAGTTCAAGCCCGACGAACCGGGTCTCGATCTCTTCTAGCGCGTCCATCGCGAGCTGGATGCGTTCCTCGAACGGCTTCAGGCTCCGGAAAAGCAGCCGGGCCTGGCTCTGGCTCAACTGTTTGCGTTCCACCATCTTGGCAACGTCGCGCACCACCCGGTCAGTGTCGGTGTAGACCAGCTCGTGCTGGAGGAACTGGTGGAGGGCCGAGAACTTTACCTGCTCGTATTCATCCGGGTTAAGCTCTCCTGACTCCGTTATGAATATGCCTCTAAACTCGTAGTCGGATAGCTCGGACATCTCGAGCCCGATATCAATGGGATTAGCCTGGAGCATCTCAAGGTATTTCGCCATTCTCTCCCGGTCTTCCGAATCTATTTCCGGCTTGTTCTTGGCGTCAAGTACCCAGATTTCCTTCTTGTCCTCGCGTGATATACGGGCGAAACAGTCAGGCCGGGAATCATCGCTCAGGCTGCCAACGCGTTCAAAGAAGTCGAAATATCCCTCGTACTGCCTCAGCACGTCGAGGACGTCCTTCTGGAATACGTCCCAGTCAGCCATCCTGTCTCACCTCTTTTCCTGTCATTCAAGCACCTCGTAGCCGTCTATCTCGCCGTCGCCGTCCAGGTCCTGGCCCTGGACGACGCTGTAGAAATCTCCTTTGTCGTAGTTACCTATCAAGTTTTCCAGGTCCTTGAACGCCATCACTGCGGCCTCGGTGCCCGCGTTCCTGACGCCCGCGACCAAGAAGATAGCGTTCTCAGGGTTCTCCGGGTTCGATGTCTTCGCAACTATACCGATGTTCGGGTCGCTGTACGTTTCTTCCGGCGTCTTGATTTCATGGTACGGGAAGTCCTCGCCAGCGAAACGAGCGGGGAAGTGTTCGTTGAACTTCTTGGTAACAGTGTTGGTCAGTACGCCGCCGAGAAGCAGCATGTTCTGCTCGAAAGAAGAGTCCCGGACAATCTCAGTGTCAAGCACCGTAGCGTCGTCATCCGTGCGGGCGTAGCTGCCTAGCTTCAGCCCGATTTCTCCAGCCAGGTGACCGTCCCTCGCACGCACCTGGTCCGGACCGTGCTGGTCAGGCGAGCCAACCACTATCCTGCCGTCCAGCCTCGCCTTGTTGACGAGCGGCTCCAAGAACTTTCTCGCGTTCTCGTTGTCGGAGAGGTTTGCTTTCCTGCCTCCTGTCCCGAGGTCGAGGGCAAAGGCGTCCGATGCCGGGGTGTAGTATGTCGCAACGCCGCCCGACTTCTTCTCTTCCCGTAAAGGTGTTATCAACCCGGCGTCTTCCAGCTTTTCGAAGTGGTAGTGCGCCCTCTGCTTGCTGACGCCGAGCTCCCGGGCTATCTCAGAAGGGTACGATGGCCGCTCGGCAAGTTTCTCAAGTATCTTTCTCCTACTTTCGTCGGTGAGCGCCTTCAGCTGCCTGGAATCGAGCTCTTCAGCGTCTACAGCTTCGGAGCTACGGGAGCGGAATAGCCTGACCATTAAAACCTGAATAACACCGGTCATATAAATCTTTTACTACTTTTGGAGTTTCCGGGAGAAAACCAGCCATCTTTACCATTATATCCGTTATCCGGTAAAAAACGCGTAGAAACGGCCTTTTATAACGTCTAAGGGCTATTCAAGTATGTAGCGATGTGCGGGATAGTCGGCTACAAAGGCGAAGGAAAGGCTGTGGAGAAAGTGTCTCGCGGCCTGGAAAGACTTGAGTACCGGGGATACGACTCCGCCGGTCTAGCAGTTGTCAGCAACCCGTCGCTGAAAATCGAGAAAGGCGAGGGCACCATCGAC
>CAZEKI010000033.1:2856-8309 GCA_964512895.1 uncultured archaeon | reverse complement strand
TTGAGCGTGCCGCGGGCGTTGACATCGGCGTCGAACACTGGATCGTCCCAGCCCGCCGAGGTGGCGCGGGTGTGCGCGCTGGCGGCGAGGTGGAAGACCGTATCCGGGTCGTCGAGCGCCGCGCCAAGCGCGTCCCGGTCGCGGATATCCACCTCCTGCAGCTCGGCGGCGTCGTTCACGAACTCTCGCCGCCCGGTGGAGAGGTCGTCGATGACCGTCACGTCCGCCCCGGCCGCCACAAGCGCGTCCACGAGGTGGGAGCCGATGAACCCGGCGCCGCCGGTGACAACGATATCGTCGCCGTTCATGCGCAGGTGTTCGCCCGCTAATCGTTTAATAGCTTGCCGTCGCCCGCCACCGTCCGAACGTTCGGAGAGCTGGTAACGCGGCCGACGGCATCTGGAAATACCGGCAGGTTTTAAATACGTGGCCGGAGATGCGTCTTCATGGCAGAAGCAGTGGAGAAGAACCCGGCGGAGGAGTACACGACTGAACAGCTGGAGGAGACGTTTGAGCGTGATCTGGAGCTGTTCAAGAAGAAGATTGAGCGGCTTTTCTCCGGATGAATTCTTGTATTTCCGGGCTATTGTCGCGTATCGTTGCGATTTTCCGTTTCTGGAGACTGCCAGCCTTTGGTACCGTCGTATAGTATACGAGTGCCGGTTTCTCATGGACAACAATGCAGAGAGCCCGGTACTCTGCAGCGTTTACGGAGAACGCTATCTCCGCGATTTGAAGCTCGCCGACCCCGAACATATTATGAATACGTTTCGAAAGTCCGGAGAGCGTTGTCTTCCACTGTATCTCCGTCTTTTTAGAACTCAAGGCGCGTTCTAAAGCTTCCGCAACAGCGTCATCGAAGTCGTTCGCCGCGTTTTCGATATCAGCGTCATCCCAGACCAGCTCAAATCCCATGCGGCGCCAAAGAATGCGACCCTGTTAAGAGATGCCGAGATTCAGGGGCGGCGGCAGATGTGGAATCGAGTTAGAACTGCTGTGGTTGATGATATCCGCCGCCTACACCACGAAAACGTTATATTTCATGGCTCCGCGCCATATCGCCAGCCGTTTCGCGAGCAGTGCCAGCGGCACCAGGAAGAACAGCAGGAACAGGTCGCCGGGGCAGACGTCGAGGTCGCGCTTCCCGCTCTCCCGGTGGAGGTACGCCAGCTCGCCGGCGCCCATGAGGAGCGGGACCGAGAGGGCGGCGAACGGGAGGAACCCGGCAACGAGGAGCGCCCCGAGGTATGCCAGCTCCCTGGGGTAGAGGAGCGGGCCGGCCCGGTCGACGTTGTCGTCAAGGTGCTCACTGTCCGCGAACTCGCTGACGAACAGCGGCTCGTAGACGAACCGGAACCGCTCCCGCACGAACTGGAGCGGGGAGAACCGGCCGGCCCGGTGGAGCACCTCGGCGGCGCGGCAGAACCCGTAGCTGAACCCGTTATCCAGCGCGGTCAGGCCGAACGCGGTGTCGTTCCGGAGCTGGTGGAACCGCTCGTCGAACCGCTCCGCCTCCCAGACCTCCCGCCTGAATGCCAGTCCCGCGCCGAGGAAGCCGTAGTCCTTCCCGTCGTTCTCAACGACACGGTCCATCGGGCAGTTCTTGCCCTCGGTCTCGTAGGTGACCTTGCATTCGACGATATCGTCCTCCTCCAGGGCGTCCGCCACCGCGGCGAGCCAGCCGTCGGTGGCGACACAGTCAGCGTCGAGCAGCGCTATCTTCTCGCCCTCCGCGCGGTCAACGCCGAGGTTGCGAGCACCGTTGAGACCTTTCACCGGTTCCGAACGTTCGGACTCGTGGATGTACGTGACGCGCTCGTGCTCGCCGCAGAACGCCTCCAGTTCCTCCCGGTGCGCGCCGCCGGAGCCGTCCACCACGACGACCTCGAAATCGTTGTAATCCTGCGCCAGCGCAGACTCTATTGCGTCGAATACGTCGGGGTCGTCCCGTGTCGGGATGATAACTGAGATTTTCATGTCACGCACCTCCATCTACCTCGTTGTCGAACTGTTCGATGAACCGCTTCCAGCTGTAGTCCTGCACGATCTCTCTCCCGCGCGTGCCCATCGCCCGCGCCTGCTCCTCGTCGCCGGCCAGTCTCTCGATGGCGTCGGCGACGGCTGCGGGTTCGGGCTCGACGAGGAAGCCGTTGTCGCCGTCGTCGATGACCTCGGTGCAGCCGCCCTCGTTGACCGCGATGACCGGTTTCCCGGCGGCCATGGCCTCGAGCGGGGCGATCCCCCAGTCCTCGTTCTCGGCGAGGAAGAGCATGGCGTAGGCGTCGGCGTACAGGTCCCGCCACTCCTCCTCGGAGACGTCGGTGAGGATGTCAACGTTCTCTCCCGCGGCCTCCTCCAGTTCCGCTATATATTCGTCGCCCTGCGCTGAGCCGACGAGGACGAGGTCGAATCCTTCTATATCAGCTTCCTGGAACGCTTTGATGGCGAGGTCCTGCCGCTTGTACCGTCTGAACCGCGAAGGGTAGAGGAAGTAGGGTTTGAACTTGCCCTCTGAAAACTTGTCGATGTCGACGCCGGGATTGACGATCCCGATATCGCCATCGAACAGGCCTTTACTCTCGATACGCGCCTTCGTCAGCTCGCTGTTGGCCATGACCCGGTCGAAATGACCCCATGCGCGCCGCTCCAGCCAGTCGTAGATGAGCGTGCCGATGTCGAAGACAGGTCGGAGCAGCGGGTTCAGCTCCTGGCGGTACGTCATGTGGAAGCCGGGCAGTGCAGCGCGTAGCGGTGTGTGGCAGTAGCAGTACACGGGCAGGCCGTGGTTCCGGAACGTGATGAGCGAGCCGAGCCCGGCCTCGGAGACGACGAGGGCGTCGTACCCGTCGAGCGGCAGCTTCGTGAACATGCTGCCGAACCCGAACCGGACGACGCGATCGATGAAGCCGCTCGGCCGTTTGTTCTTCCCGACGACCTGGACGTCGTGCTCCTCGAACGCCTCGAAGGTGTGGTCGGGATCGTAGTAGAGGGTGAAGAGGGTGATGTCGTGGCTTGAACGGCGCAGGATCTCCAGGAGGACTTTCTCGGCGCCGCCCTTGCTCTTGACCCAGGGGTGGTACAGTGCCAGTTTCATATCTCGACACCTGCCAGTTCGTCCTGTTCCTTCTTTCGCTCTTCCCGCCGCTCGGCCAGTTTCTCCTCCAGCGGCTTGTACCCGCGGCGGTAGCTGAACCGTTTCAGGTCGCCGAGCAGTGTCTTCGCCACGATCTGGAGCCGGCTCGCCGGTGTCGGCGCCCAGTGCTCGCCGCGGAACCGCCACGTGGTGTCGAACCGCGCCTTGACGTCCTCCATGATGTTCGTCCCCCGCGTGACCTCCTTCTCCCGGACGTCGACGCCGTCGCCCAGCGTCCCGTCCCGCCCGGTGATGCCGAGTGCGGTGGGGACGACGTCGACCAGCCGCATGGCCTCGGCGTCCACCTCGGCGTTGTAGAAGACCGTCGGGACCTCCACCAGCGGCCGGAGCGGCGGGTAGTTGTGCTCGTACCGCTCGCGCCAGAGGAACCGCTCGCCGAGGAGCTCGCCGTGGTCGGAGGTGACGACGACCAGCGTGTCGTCGAGGATGCCCCGGTCCTCGAGTTCGTCGAGATGGTGCCGGAAGTGCTCTGCGAATGCGTCGAGCCCCTCCTGGTAGGCCTCCCGGACCCGGTCCTCGCCTTTCAGGCGTTCGATGTACTCCCAGCCGCCCTCGTCGAAGTCGTAGTCCTGCTGGTGGCCGAGCTTGCCGTACGGGAGGTGGGTGTCCATGACGCGCTCGATCCAGAGAAACGGCTCCTCCATCTCGTCGAGGTCCTGGAGGCTGGACTTGAAGACGTGCTTGTTGAGGGCGGAGTCCGGCCCGTCCCAGAACGACGCGTTGGGAACCCGGTCGAACGCGGTCTCGGTCCCCGGGTCGAGGTCCTCGATGAACCTGCGGACGGTGTGGTTCTGCGCCTCCAGGCCGGTGAACAGCGATGCAAACGAGGTCGGGGTGTGGAGGGACGGGGCGAGGGTGGGGATGACCGCCGATGCGCTGTCCCCGGCGATGCTGTCCGGCACGGAGTCGTACCGGAGGGAGTCGGCGACGAGGATGACGATGTTCCTCATACTTCAATACCATGCACGGCCGCGCTTTTATCTCCCAGCATCGCCGCCAGTTCGTCGGCCACGTCCTCCCGCTCCGCGGCGAGGTCGTCCTGCTCGAGGTAGTCGTCGATGTCGAACAGCATCTGCCGGTCCGCCGTCTCAAGCATCTTCCAGTCCGGCGTGATGACGCAGCGGTGGTCGCCCAGGGAGACGGTCACGGCGTGCCGCTCCTCCTCCGTCAGGTCCATGCCGTCGAACCCCGGTTCGCTGCCGTCTACGGCGCCGAGCAGGGTGGGGCCGATGTCAAGGTGGCTGGCCAGCTCGCCCTGCAGCGCTACCCCGTCGACGATGAACGGCACCTGCAGCTGAACGTTGTACAGGACGTCGGGGTGGAGGTAGCTGCCGAACTCGCCGAACTGCTCGCCGTGGTCCGCGGTGAACAGGATTATGACCTCGTCGTCAAGCTCCTCCAAACGGTCGAACAGGGTTCCGAGCGCCTGGTCGAGGTACCGGACCTCGCCAAGGTACAGCTCCCACATCTTCTCGGTCAGCTCTTCCCGCGGCGCCTCCGCCTTCTTTATCTCCTCGTTGATATCGTACCGCTCCCGCCACGCCGCGGTGTCCGTGTCGACGAACTCTGTCGGGGGAAGGTAGGGATAGTGCGGCTCCATGTAGTGCAGGAAGAAGAACTGGTCCTCGCCCTCTTCGAGGTGCTCGTCGAACTCCTGGTTGAGCCGCCCGGCGCGCTCGTACGGCAGGTCGATCTTCGCCCGCTGCTTCCGCACGAACGAGTGCAGCGAGTCGCTGGCATGCACGACCCGCCGCGCCAGCCGGAACAGCAGCGACTTCTCCTCCTTCTCCGCCCCCACCTTGACGAAGTCGGTGAACCGGTCGAACCCGCGCCCGTACCCGAAGTACGGCGAGGTGTTAGGGTTCGTTGAAATCCCGATGGTCTCGAACCCCTCGTCCCGAAACGCCTCCGCCACAGTCCTCCCCGCCGGACAGTCATCGGTATCGTTCACGGTCGAAGAGCAGAGGATTGCCGGGAACGAAGACGACGTGTTCGCCCCGTTCGCATACGCATGCTCCACCTTCTGCCCGTTCGACACCAGCCGGTCGATGTTCGGAGTATCGACCTCGTCGCCATATGTTACATCTTTCCGCAGGGCGTCTACTGTTATTAGAACGACTTTGGTCATGGTGCGAGGAAGCGACTCGGTGTTTTTAAGTGTGGCTACTACCGTTTAATGGAGATCTAGGCGCGATAGCTCTATTGTGTGTTTCTCGCTCTGAAGTTCCCATCGGCCATAGACCTTTGAATCTCCTGAATATATCTCCGCGATTATACGCTCTATCCCTGGAAGGACATC
>CAZEKI010000033.1:0-2846 GCA_964512895.1 uncultured archaeon | reverse complement strand
GTATCCGCCTAAGTTGTTGAGGTCATACCAGTTGCCGCCGTCACCGGGGGAGGTTGATGTGAATAGGTGTACAATATAGTGCTGTTCTGCGCCGTTAGTCCAGCTATAGAACCGATTTAGTATGCCGATAAGCTTAACATCGGCGTTATTTGAAAATCGTTCTTTATGGAGCTGACGAGCATATTCTGACAGGCTGTACTCCTTACCCACGGTAGTGCTGGGGAAACACAGGAGATCGGAATTTGGAGAGGTCCGATCTTCGCCTTGCTCTAGGTAGACTTGTCCATCTGAGAAGGTTGCCAGCTCTACGATAGAGATAGGATGATTCACATCCTCAATGTCCAAATAGGGAATTATCTCTATCCCTTGTGCTGTTATGCGGTATCCGCGCCCCTCTTCTTTTTCAACCAGATTTCTCTTTTGCAGTTGCTTTAGGTGGAACGCGATTTTGTTGCTGGGAGTGCTGCCGCCCAGTTCTGAGAAAGATTTCCAAGCCTCATCTCTCAACTCATAGATAATCTCCCGCTGTAGTGGGTGCAAATCGTCGCTACCCATGTTCTCTATGATGGCTGGACAGCAATTTAAGTGAGAGCTATTTTAGTCATTTCTATGAAAAGGCGGGAGGAACTCGGTGTTTCAGATGATACGAATCTATGTTCCTTCTGCTATCCGTCTCGTGAGGAGGAAATTATCTACGACGACGATAATGTCTACGTTATGCCCGCGCTAGGCCAGTTCGTAGAAGGATACGTCCTGATGATAAACAAAGAACACGAGGAATGCTTTGCAGGAGTGATAGATCAAGAACGCAGGAGCGTGAAGAATCGGCTGAAAGACGTTCTTATTCGGGAATACGGGTCATATTGTTTCTTTGAACATGGCAGAATTGGTACCTGTCTGAATCGGGCTGAGAACAGGATTTGTTATCCCGCGCATCTCCACTGCTTGCCGATTCCGGAGGATTTCACCTCTGCCGTTGAGGAGGAGCATAAACGTATTGGGATTGAGGATATAACCGAGGTGGCACAACTACGTCGGAAGTATCCGCACTACTTCTATTTAGAGACGTTCAACGGTAGAAAGAGCTTTTTCATCGTGGAAGAATCAGTTGAGCGTCAATATATGAAAAAGCGTGCCTGCGAGGCGTTAGGAATACCTGTCGAACACGCTGACTATACTGAATATCCCTTTCATCGAAAGATGACGGATACAGCCGAGAGTCTGAAACCGCGCCTATAGTTATCGTTTACACTTTTGTGGGCGCGTAGCAAGAACGGAACCGCACAACTCAACGAAGTCGTACTCCAGGTTCTCTGCCACAATGGGGGGGGTAGTTATCCAAGGAATATACAGATTAGAAATCAAACCTAAATTTGGCCGAAAAGTGAATCAAGAAACGATCTCAATAGCCCTTCTCGCGAACCTTCTCTTTCTTTATTTCCAATTAAAGAGCTACCGATGGGCGTCATAACTAAACCTAAAAATAAGTAGATTAACCCCAGCCCTACGTCTCCGGCTACTTGCGGGTTTGTAATTCCGAAAAACCATATATTAAGCTTATCAGGGGTTGTGATATGCAGATACCCTATAGAGCTGAATATTACGGCGGAAACGATTTGAAGGATTACTTCTACCGTCTTATGAATTTTAAATGACATCCCGTATTCTCAGGTTATACTTAGTCCTCATATTCTGAAAGGCCCATAGGAAAATTGCCCCAAGAATAGACATCGGTATAAACACTATGCTGGATTCGAGTAGGAATATCAATCCACTTACTGCTCCAAATAAACCTAGTCCTAAAGAAGCCGGAGCAAGGAGCTTCTTGGCAAGAACTTCCTCGGCTAACTCTTTCACCTCGTATTCATCAATATCTAAATCTTCGTCCAATATCGGGACAGGTACTAACTCTATATACGTATCTTCATTTTCTCCGTATTCTTGCTCTAAATCCTCTTCTCCCAATCTGGTGATTTGCTCAGCCAATCCTTCTTCAGGGTTGGGGTTCCGGCCGCGTATTCTAAGAGGCATTTAATTCACCTATTTCTTCCTCTAACTCTGCAAATAGATTAAACATCTCTTGTAGAATCTGACGCATCGTTACTTGATCATCATCTCTGCCTAATGCCGAAACCTCAAACAGATAAGAGATATTTATACGAATTTCTTCGCCATCAGTCTCGTTGAGCGACACACCGAAAGGAGTACCACCTCTATTTACTTCAAAAGCAAGTGCCGATACATCTTCAACTTCGGTAAGAGGGGGTTCTATATCTTCGAATAATTTTTGTGATGATTCAAATTCTCCTACTATAGACATATTTCCATTCAATACTAATTCGCCATCAGATTTCTCAAACATATGCTCCAGAATATCCCAGGCCATATCGGATACCTCCAATAAATCGGATGACGTAGATTTGAATCTAGTCATAAGAAAAGAAGGGTTAACAGCTATTACAAAATTCTCAAATACAATATGGAAGGTAGTTTCGCCTTTGTATTCTTGTCGACTAACGGATTCATAGTCTTGATACTGAGTGACTATCTCTTCTAACTCGCCAAAACCGAGATTGTGGTCGGTTTCCGATTTGCTTCCTTCAAGTTTCAATTCGAAGGAAAAATCTCTTTCTGGACTCATATAGATGCATTTATTAGCAGTCTTTATCAATTTCAGATGGATTTTCTGTTAGGAAGGAGTCTGGTGTTTAGAAAGTTGGCCTAGCAACCGGCTAATTAAGTAAAGCAATCCGCCACAGTAGTTAGAAATCTACAATCGGGGAAATGTAGGGAAAAACTCCTCAGATTCCGTCGACCCCTTCAGGGTTCGTGCCTCCAACAGAGCT
>CAZEKI010000032.1:0-8503 GCA_964512895.1 uncultured archaeon | reverse complement strand
ACTTTTTAAACCCTACGCGTCTTCATAGGATTCATCTAGAAAGCCTTCTATAGCGGTAGCAGCTGCGTCTGCCTTGCCTTGATACCCCGTCATAAAGACTGCTGGATAATCTCCGCCTTCAAAATCCTGAAACGAGTGTTCTGCCATTCTCACATTATCGTCCGCCACCAGCCAGTATCTCGGCGGATTAATGAAATCACGTTCGCTACCGTCGAATTCCTCAGGGGCAATTCTTAGGTTTTCGTATAGTTTATCCAGACTCTCTATCTGCGGGGCGTCGGTTTCCAAGTCGGCCCGGCTGTCGTAGACTATGTCCACAGGCACTCCCCGTTCCAATGCATCCTCTATGGCCTCAAGTGCCCGCGGATCGTCATAGAAAATGGGGTCAAGATCTGTATGCGCAGCTATCCTTTTGTCTGCGTTGTCAATCCAGTGAATAGTCTTCTTTCTCGGCCTTTCAAGAATACCTGTTTCTCCAGGAACGTCCTCTAACACGTCTTCTCTATTCAAGAAGTTCGATACCAGTCTGCCTAGACTCATCCTTCCACAGAGACAGTATTATGTTCAAAATCTTTTATTCGCTATGTAGAGTCCTGTCTATACGGCCTATCTCGGGACCGGTGGTGTCTTCTCCGACCAGAACGTTTTCATCGTCTGCCACAAGACCGGAGCCGATGTACGGCGAGCCCATGTTGATGGTACCGATGTCAACGTGTTCGACACCGAGGACATCCTGTATGTTCTCCGCCTCTTCCTCAGTCGCCTCTCTGTGAAGTAGCGCGCCGTTGTTGTTGCCGGCGGCGCAAACTCCAGGTCCTGGAAGACCGGCGACTTCTCCGACCTCGGTCCTGACGCCGAGGGCGTCCTCGATTTCCTCTCGGTAGTCGGAAAGCTTCTCGCTTATGATGGCGCCGTTATCGTTCGCAAGTACAAGGTTGCCAAGTGCGTTCTCTCGGGATTCAAGCACCAGAAAGTCTATGCCCGATTCTTCTAGCTGCTCGCGTTCGCGCTCCGTGGTGTTTGACGGGAAGAGTATGCAGTTCGAATTCCCGGCGGTGAAAAGTCCAACTAGCCGGGTTCTTGCCACGTTGACAACCGCGTGTTTATCGGGAAAAACGTCTTTTCGCTTGAAATCTCGGGGGAAAACTGCCTGTGAACTCGTCACAGTGGCATAGAAACCGATATTGGTGTCTCCCCTGTAGTTGTATCGCTGTATCATTGACTACCTTTCCTTACATCTGGTTCTCGATGAACTGTTTCAGGGTCTTCCTGTCCTTGCCTTCTTCCTCAAGCTCGAGCAGTCTCTCGTAGTCCGGGTTGTCGAGTTCCTGGATGGCATCCTTCGCCTCTCCAACGGTTCCAGAAAGTATCTCTTCGTATTCTTCGTCCGGTTCCTCTTCTTCGTCTTCTGCTTCCTCTTCCTCGGACTCGTCCTCCTGTTCTTCTTCATCCTCAGATTCCTCTGTATCTTCGTCTTCAGTCTCTTCTTCCTCGTCGTCCTCAGGTTCCGGCTCTGGTTCTTCCTCTGCTTCTGGCTCGGCGCCGGGCAGTACAGCTACTTTCCTTCCTGCGGCCTCTGTGACCTCGACTTCCAGCCTGACAGGTGGCTTTTCCGCGCCGCGCTCCCATATCTTGGCGTTGACCTCGGGAGATACAGAAACTTCTTCTCCCTCGCGTTTCTCGAGCTCTTCCTGGAGGATGCTCATCGCCTTCTGGGCGCGCCTCTTCCGGCTAAAAGTCCTGGCCCGGGAGAGGTTAACAGTGTACCGGCTCATTCGTCGATATCTCCAGATCTCCAGTTCCGGCTTCTCCGCGGTTTGATAGACTTCTTCCTTGCCCTGTCAAGACCGTAAGCCTTCAGAGACACCCATCGAGGTGCCGACTTGGCTGTGCTCGCGGCCTTCGCAAGCCTTTTCTTGGTTGCCTTGGATTTGTTTGAACTCACTTTTGTTTCACCCCAGACTCCTGTGCTTAATATCTGATTCGTCCTTAGAGTTTTGAAGCTTTCTCAAGATGTCCTTGAGCTGGTCGTCGTTGACCTTGTCAACCTGGCCCGCGTCACCGAGGCGTGCTATCTGCATCTCGATGCTGGATGCAAGGTCAGGCTTCGCGGCTCTTATGTTGCCGAGACGGGACTTGGCCTCGCTAGTAAGATACTTGGCTGCTTGCTGTCTTACCTGTTCCTTCTGTTTCTCTATTTCGTCTTCCCGGCTGTCGCCTGCCTCTGATTCCAGGTCCTGCATGCGTTCTTCTCGCAGCTTCTCCAGTTCTTCGTCGTCAACCATCGTAGAACTCTATTCCAGAACTTCAGCGGCTTTTCGGTCGATGAAACTCTTTCCTTTCTCAGTTATCTTGCGTCCCTCTCCTTCCTCTTCCTCGACAAGGCCCGCTTCCTCCAGGTTCTGGAGCGCGGTCCTGATGACCTTGCCGGATGCTTTTTCGTGGTGCTCCGGTGCGTGGCCGTTGTTCTTTCTTCCGCCGTAAATAGTTCTCAGCCTTGAGACGCCCAGAGGCCCGTCCCGGTAAATTCTTCGCAGGATTGCTGCACACCTGATGTGGTACCAGTTCTCCTGCTCGGGCGGCCTCTCTCTGTTGACTCCTGTCTTGGCGTAGTCTGCCCATTCCGGAGCCTCGAACTCGTCTTCCAGCTCTTCTGCGGCCTCCATTATGAGAGGCTCTGCTTTTACGTCGTAAACTGTTACCATACAATGGAGAACTAGTCAAAAACTTTTAAATGAAACGTGAATCGGGCGAAAGCAGGTGTATCAAATTTTAATGAAGGCTTCACAATTGCGTGTATGGGACTCCTGAGCAAGCTGGGCCGGAGCGCGAACAAGCTTGATAGGAGCGCCAGCAAGATAAACAGGGGTCTGAAGAAGCTCAACAGCGGCACCGAGGAGGCAAGCCAGCTCCTCGACAACCTGGACCAGCTTACCAGCGATATACAGGAGATACGTGGAGAGGAAGAGGAAGTCCAGGACGAAGAGAAAGACCTGAAGCAGAAGGAGGACCAGACAGAGAAAGAGGAGGCTCAGGAAGAGCCGGACCCGGAGGAGACTGCGTACGAGATAGGTATAGAGATCGAAGAACTCGAGGACATCGAGGCCAAGATAAGGTACATCGAGGAGCAGATATACGAGGCCATCAACGAGGCTGAAGAAGTCGAGAACGAGGTATACCAAGAAGAAGAGCGTGCCGAAGCAGAACTAGAGGATGTCCAGCAGACCCTGACACAGGTGATGGACGAGCTGCAGCAGCTGACACAGGAGCACCGTAACAAGATACGCAACCAAGATAACGCACAGCAGATGTCTTTCGAGGAACGTCAGCAGGTCCGCCAGGAAATTGAGCAGGAGACAATCCAGGATTTGGAGGCAATCGAGGAAAAGCTGCAGGAGGTCAAGGACGTCTTCGGGGTCGAGGAAGTAGTGGACGGCAGCATACAGGGCCTGAAAAAAGACCTGAAGATGCTGAATCGAACGCTCAACAGTTTCATGGAAGAGGTCGAGGGCCTGAAAACTCTGGAGCAGGAGCTGGAAGACGAGGAGATGAAGGAGGAGAAAATCCTGGAGCACTACAACGACAAAGCCGACTGGGAGACCGTCAAGAAAGAGGAAGGCGAGACCAAGAGGGCGGTCAAGAAACTGAAAAAAATCATAGAGGACAAGAAAAAGCTTGACAGAGAGATACAGGACGCCCGGGACAGGCTGAAAAAGGAACGGAACTTCGAAGTCCAAGAGGAGCAGGAGCTTGAAACTATTCTCGAAGAACTTGCCAGGATAGACAACGAACTTGGGACACTCAAAAGCACTATCATGACTGATATGGGAGAAAGCCGTAGTGAGACCGAGTTTGGCCGGCAAATAGAGAGTGTCCAGTCCGATATAGAAGATATAGAGAAAGAAGGCCAGCAGGTCATGAACGACCTGAGCTGACTACTGAAGGAAGTCCGGTTCCAGCCGTTTCTGCTCGATTTCCTCTTCAAGGTGTTCACGGAACTCTCCGACTGAGAATCCGCGGTCTTCGTTTTCTTCGCGGTCCCGGACCGAAAGCTCGCCTGCTTCCTCTTCGTCGTCGCCGACTATCAGCATGTAGGGCACGCGGTCGTCGTGCGCGGCCTGAATCTTCTTGCCGACTGTCCACGACCGGTCCTCAATCGAGACGCGGAACTCGTCCAGTTCTTCCTTGACTTCCCGGGCGTAGTCTAGGTTGTCGTCGCTGACCGGCAGGATGCGTACCTGTTCAGGTGCGAGCCACGACGGGAAGTTGCCCTCGAAGTGCTCTATCATGACGCCCATGAAACGCTCGAACGTTCCGAGAATCGCGCGGTGAATCATGACGGGGTAGTGTTCCTCGTTGTCCTCGCCGACGTAGCTGAGACCGTAGTTTCTCGGAATCACAAAGTCGAGCTGGACAGTGCCAAGCTGCCACTCGCGGCCGATAGCGTCCTCTACCTCGACGCCGATTTTGGGGCCGTAGAAGGCGCCTTCTTCCGGCTTGATTTCGTAGTCCCCGACTATCTCGTTCATCGCAGACTTCAGTGCTTCTTCGGCCTCGTCCCAGAGCTTATCGGGGCCCTGCGCCTTCTCGGGTTTCGTTTCGAGGATGAAGTTTACATCAAAACCGAACTCGTCGTAGATTTCGATAATTGTCTGCATGTGTTTCTTGACTTCCTCCTCTATCTGGTCCTTCCGGATGTAGGCGTGGCCATCGTCCTGGGTGAATCCCCGGACGCGTAAAAGACCGGATAGTTCGCCGCGCTGCTCGTTCCTGTAGCAGGTTCCGAACTCGGAGAGCTTGATGGGTAGTTCACGGTAAGAGCGTTTCCGGGAGTCGAATACGTGGGAGTGGTTGGCGCAGTTCATCGGTTTCAGACCCCACTCCGTGTCGTTCTGCTCCCAGGCAAACATCTCGCCTTCCTCCTTGAAGGCCTGGTAGTGGCCGGTCTTCTTCCAGAGCTCGGCTTTGTTAAGCTCAGGTGTCCAGACCTCTTCGTAGCCAAGCTCGGCGTTCTTGCCGCGGATGAAGTCTTCCAGTTCGCGGCGGATTATCATGCCGTTCCTGTGGAAGTGGACGCATCCAGGTGAATGCGAAGGAATCGAGAACAGGTCCATCTCCCGGCCGATTCTGCGGTGGTCGCGCTTCTCTGCCTCTTCCCGGCGTTCCAGGAACTCTTCCAGTTCTTTCTCTGAAGGGAACGCTGTGCCGTAGACACGTGTAAGCATCTCGTTTTCCTCATCGCCGCGCCAGTAGGCACCTGCGATTTCCAGCAGCTTGAAGCCGCCGATTTTTCCTGTGCTGGATACGTGAGGTCCTTTACACAGGTCTTTGAACTCGCCCTGTTCGTAGAACGAGATTTCATCATCCTCGGCTGCTTCTTCTTCAAGGATTTCTCGTTTGTATCTATTGTCTTCGTAGAACTCCTCTGCCTCTTCCCGGGACATCGTGACGCGTTCGATGTCGAGGTCTTCTTCTATGATGTTGAGCGCCTCCTCTTCGATTTCTTCGAGGTCTTCCTGCTCTAACTCGACGCCATCGATGTCATAATAGAAGCCTTCATCCGTCCACGGCCCGATTGTCAGCTTCGCTTCTGGATGCAGACGCTTTAATGCCTGGGCGAAGACATGGGCCGCCGAGTGCCGGAGAACTTCTGTGTACTCCTCGCTCTGGTCGGTGACTATCTCAACCTGGTCGCCGTCGTTTACCTCCGCTTCTTTCGCGACCAGCTCGCCGTTGACCTTGCCAGCGACGGTATCGTCACCGAGCCCGGTGCCTATTTCGTACGCAACGTCTTCTACAGTCGCGTCTTCTGCCACTTCTAGCTTTGAACCGTCTGGAAGTTCTACCTCAATGCTCATACCAAGAACCGCGTGGAGAATTATTAATTAGGTTTTGGCAGCCGAAACTACAGCTAGCGAGGTTGTTCGATATGTACCAGGGTAAAGCGTCCACCCTTCATTGACACAGCCACCTATTCGTTTTAAAGGCTTAAAAGCCCTTCCTAGTCTTATGATACGCGTTTTGAGACTCGGCCACCGCGTCGGCCGCGACGACCGGATTTCGACCCATGTCGGCCTGACAGCGAGACAGTGGGGTGCGTCCGGCATCACCTACTGCGGCGATAGAGACCAGAGCATGATGGAAAGCCTCCGTGACACCGTCGACCGCTGGGGCGGCGATTTCAGGGTCGAGTACCGCGAGGGCTGGAAGGCTGCGATAAGAGAGTTCGACGGCCTGAAAGTCCACCTGAAAATGTACGGCGAGAGAATCGACGATACCGAGGCCGAGATACGGAAGCGATTCAAGGACGAGGATATGCTTGTCATTGTCGGCGCGGAGAAGGTGCCGCGCTGGGTCTACGAGAACGTCGACTACAACGTCTCCGTCGGCAACCAGCCGCACAGCGAGATAGCCGCGTTATCGGTTTTCCTCGACCGGATCCAGGAGAACGGCGTAAAGGAAGATTTTGAGGACGCCGACATAGAGGTCGTGCCGAGTGAGGACCAGAAGCTGACGGAGGAGAAATAGTTTTTACCCGAGGGTAGCGAGAAATATTATAAATCTCGGTAATCCAGAGCCATTTATATGAGTCACGAGGTCTTGCCGCCCACAACTTCTAACGACGAGCTTTTCTCCCAGTACCACGATATCATGGACTCCGGGGTTGAGGCCGACGGCGGCGAGAACATCTCGTGTGAAGGAAACATCTCCCACGGATGCGTCCAGGAAAGCATCAACGATGTCCACGACATCCTGGGGACGGAGCGGGACGACTGGACGATGATAGGCGGTATCTCGACACAGCTGCTTTTCCTCCATGAACTTGGAGAAGGCGCGGATGAGATCATGCGTTACTTCGGCCGGAGAACCACCAACGACTTCGATATACTCACCACCAGTCCCAGCCAGATACACTCGATTTTCAGGGAGTCCGGGTACGGTGAAGACGGACAGAGACTGAACGCAGACGTCTTCGGAACAGGTTTCATGGACGAAGCAGAAGACGTGATAGACAACTCCCGGTACGTCGATATAGACGGCTACGACATGGCCGCCGAGGTCAGAGTCCCATCGCCTACAGACCTGCTTTACACAAAGGTGCACGACGACTACTCCCGCACAAGCAGAGGTACAAGCTCCGACGCAGAGGCGATGCTGGAATCCGACATGTTTGTGGTCAACGACGAAAGGCTCAGGTCACTTCTCGGCGGAAACGACGAAGCCTGGCGCCGGCTGGAAGAAATGGGCTACTGAGCCTGAATCGCCCAATCCAGACAGGACAACGGATTTAACGTTTGCTTCCTGCATTACCGCTATAGATGGACGAGATCAACCAGGACCCCCGGCAGAAAACTGACCAGAGACATGCGCCGGATATCGAAGAAGCAGATGAGAGGAGCGAAAACATAAGGATACAGGACGAACTTGACACCGGTATCGATAGCGAACTGGAAAGGGAACGGATGGAAGAACTTGAGCAGGATGAGGAAGACCTGCCCGAACCCGAAAGCTCACAGGAGGTTCTACCTACTGAGGAGGATGAGATACCTCTCTTCGATCCCTCTAGACTCAGGGAAGTAGGGACAGGCTGGCGAGAGGAAGGCGAGGCCATCCTTGACCCAGAGCAGTATGACAGCACAGAGGAATTCGTTGAAGACGTTCTCGCCGATGTCATAGGCTACTATCCCGGCGTCGGAGTAGGCCTGCATGGTGAACACGACATCGAAACCGGGGAGAACGTCACTCTACGGTATGAGCTTACGGGCGCGGTTCCACTTCTTGAAGTGGATACGTTAGCCGACAACATGGAGGATTTGAGAAGCGAGCAGCTCACAACCGCTCTAGCCGGTTCGGAGACAGTCGGTCTTCGAGTAGATATAGACGAGCAGGAAGACGGCTACCGCGTGGCAGCGGAGTTCGTCTATGACTCTGACCAGCTAGAAGAAGGAACCTATGGAGTGGCTGAAAGACTTGAGGAACTGGAGAGACAGCTAGGATTGACAAAGTTCCCATAACTACTCGGAAACCTGTTCTGGCCTGTGAGGCTTGATGTCGAAATGCTGGCCGTCTTCGGCCAGTACAGTGTTCTCAAAGACTTGCTTTGCTTCTTCCAAAAGCTCGTCTTCCTGGCCCTGGTAACGCCTCGATATATGCGTCAATGCGAGCTGTTCAACATCGGCTTCCTTCGCAATTTCTGCTGCCTGACGCGCAGAAGTATGGTTCTGACGTTCCTCTATTATCTCATGCTTCACAGTCGCCTCGTGTATCAGAAGGTCGGCGTCCCCCGACCGCTCAATAGTGCTGTCGCATTTTGCGGTGTCGCCGGAGTAGACCACTTTTCTACCCGGAACTTCCTCGACGACATCTTCTGGTTCAACGGTCTCGCCGTTCCACTCGATGGATTCACCTGATTTCAGCTTCCCGATCTTCGGCGAGGAACCGAGACCGAGCTCCTCCATCTTCTGCTTATTGGCTTTGAGCTGCGAGTCCTCCTTGAAAACGT
>CAZEKI010000031.1:0-9247 GCA_964512895.1 uncultured archaeon | reverse complement strand
TACACAGTGGTTTTCAATACCTGATTCTTCGAAACCTGTGTCGATGCCGGCTTCTTCGAGCATCCATGACAGGAAGACCGGGTTGGAAAGTGCGTCGTGGATGTATGTTCCGCCTACACCGCCACTGTAGAAACCTTCAGAGCCTTTTTCTGTCTCGAAAAGCGAGGCTTCGTCGGCGTTAACAGTTTCCCCGTAGTGTATCCTGTAGCCGTTGAACCTGTGGTTTCTGAAGAAAGCTGTAACTGCCTCCTGTCTCTTTTCCTCGCTGTAGTCTGTTTCCGTATCGATGAGCCCCAGTCCTTCTACAGCGCCTTCTTCCACAGAGTTGCCGGTGATACTTTTTCCCAGCATCTGGTAGCCGCCGCATACCCCCAGGATAACGCTCTGACCTGCCTGTGACCTTATTTTTTTATCCAGTCTCTGTTCGCGCATCCATCTCAGGTCCGAGAAGATGTTCTTGGAACCTGGCAGGATTATCAGCGAAGTGTCCTCCAGCTCTTCAGGACTCTCGACTATAGATGTCTTCTCCTGTGGTAGCCTCCAGAGGTCGGAGGTGTTAGATGCGTTAGGATAGCCTATGACAGCTATTTCCCCTGAACCGTCGAACTCTGGAACCGAATCTTCTGGAGGTGTCTGGAGCCCTCTTATTTCCTGGAGCAGCTGGATATCTTTCCCGGTCTTCTCTTCAAGAAATTTCTCAAGTTCCGCCTTTCCCCTGGCTTTTTCGTGAACCCTGTTAACGACCAGGACTTCGACCAGCGATTCGAGATCGTCTGGCAGGAGTTCAAGCGTTCCTGCAAGAGAGCTTTCTGCGCCGCCACTGGCCGCTGAACCGACCAGAACCGTTCTAGGCTCCAGGTGTTCCATCAGGTCGGTGTTGGCGTTGTACTTAAGATTAGAGTTTATCAGGCTCCCGAAGCCTTCAAAGACGACATAGTCATGCCGGGCATCGAGCTCCTCTGCACACCGTTCGATGTATCCTTTCCTGTCTCTTACCGCCGAGTCGATATCTCCGGCGCCAACGGTGTCAACTGTATCGGTGATCACTTCGGCGCGGCCGTCCATCATCTTGACAAGCACAGGGTTCATCTCTTTCGAGAGTTCTGTTCCGGCCTTCCGGGCCTGGAACCTGGTGGCGTAACCAACCTCGGTTCCATCGACGGGATAGGCGTTTAGAGAGTAGTTGACTGGTTTGAAAGGCACCACGTCGTAGCCGTCATCCGCCAGCTTCTTGCATAGCGCAGCGGTTAGAACAGTCTTGCCGACACCGGTTCCTGTGCCCTGGATGCTCAGCCATTCAGCCATCTAGAAATTGAAAAGGGGAGAAAGACTGGAATATCTTTTCCCTTATGCGCCGAGTCCCCGGTCTTCAAGCTCTTCTGGCTCGACTCTCCGGAAGTCTTCTTCCTGGGCGACCAGGGCAAGCTCTATATTATCTGTCTCTATGCCTTCTTCGCCTGCTGTCAGCGCGTTAACTGCGAGTTCAATGGCTGCGTCTTCGTCCATGTCCTCTTCCCAGTTGTCTTCGAGGTGTTCGGTTGCTTCCTCGCCGCCTTTGCCGATGGCGACCGCGGTCCACTGGTTGAGAGTTCCTGAAGGGTCGGTCTGGTAGACTTTGGGACTTCCATCCTTCACACCGCCGGAAAGCGTCGACACGCCGTAAGGCCGAACTCCTCCGTACTGTGTGAACTGCTGGCAGCGGTCCGCGACAAACTTTGCCAGAACGTTCGTCGGGATGGCCTCATCATAGGTCATGAGGTAGCGCTGAGCCTCTTCTCTTGTCTCGTCTACAAGCGTGCGGCCGTCAGCCACAAGCCCTGAAGTGGCGATACCGACGTGGTCATCGACCTTGAAAACTTTCTCTGGGTTCCGGACCTTCATCTTCTCGTTGCTTCTGGTGGCTGCGAGCAGAACACCGCTGTCGTATACTATACCTAGCGCTGTGGCTCCTTTCTTAACTGCTTCTTTTGCGTACTCTACCTGGAAAAGTCTTCCATCCGGGGAGAAGATGGTTATACCTCGGTCATACTGCTGCTGTTGCGGATTGGTCATCTGCATAGTTTGAAATCACCTAGAAATGTCTATGTAACTCATATTTAAAAGAAGATTTATTAACCCTGCGAACTTCAGACGGTAAGTTCGAGCAATCTCGAAAGCCTTTTTTAGATTACACGCTCAACCTAGTTCACGTAGGATGAAAACCGGTCTACAGCCGGTCGACTACCGATTGGTTACGCTCGGCGAAACCCGTAAGGGTTTCTGGAGACGCATAAACTCCATCATGGAGTTTGGAGTCAATCGTTCAATAGAACCTGGCCTGATGATCAAACTTTCAGAAGTTTGGTTGCGGACCACTAGCTCAGGGGTTAGAGCACCGTCCTTATAAGGACGTCACGCCCGAAAGAATATCGGCGGCGTGGTGCCTGGAGACAGGCGGCGGTCCCGGGTTCGAATCCCGGGTGGTCCATCGCAAACCTTTCACAGCTTTCGATGGAAAGCTGTTCCGAGAAGCTCGCCGAGCTTCGTTTGGAAAAGGTTTGAGCCAAAGAGCTATTTTTGACACAGGTTTTGTCTGTTCTATAGGGTCTTTTAGGGACGCCTTTTTGTATAGTGAAATCCGTAATGAGGCTTTTTAAGGAGCTTTTTGCCCGGTTTTCCCTAAGGTGTTTGAAGTTTGGGGTCCATAGTTAACCGGGTGTCTGAAATGGCTGAAAACAATGAAGAATCGGAAGATGTGCAAGAACAAGATGAGATACTTACCTGTCCGACCTGTGGTTCGATGAGGATTCGTGAGACGCCGGAAGGCGAGCTTGTCTGCCAGCAGTGCGGCACAGTGCTTGACGAGGAGCGTGTCGCTGAGTCGTCGGAGCGCCGGGCGTTTACCGCCGAGGAAAAGGAGAGAATCGAGAGAACAGGCTCCCCGGTCACCTATACGAGGCCGGGCCGGGGCATGAAGACCGAGATAGGCCGCGGCGCCATAAGAGAGGTATCGCCGGATAAGAGGGGACAGTACTACCGGATGCGGAAGTGGCAGCAGAGGATAGATGACTCGATGCAGCGCCGGATGAAGTTTGCACTGGGCGAGATCGAGAGGCTGGTCGCAGTGATGAACCTGCCGGAGTCGATCCGTGAAGAGGCCAGCCGTCTATACGAGAAGGCGCTGGAGGAAGGAATCGTGAAGGGGCGGAACATAGAGAACATCGTGGCCTCGCTGGTCTACATTGTCGCCAGGAACCAGGGAGTACCTCGGACACTGTCCGAGCTGTCAGAGGAAACTGGTGTCTCCGAGCGAGACCTTGGAAAAACCTACCGGTACGTTGCCAGGGAGCTCGACCTGAGGATTATCCCGGTCGATCCAGGAGACTTCCTGCCGCGTTTCGCCAGCGAACTCGGTGTGTCGGGAACAGTCCAGGCCAGGGCGAGGGAACTGATGCAGGAGGCCCGGGAGGAAGGTATCCTCTCAGGCAGAAGCCCGGATAGCATCGTGGCCGCAGCTCTGTACACCGCATGCCTGGTCGAGGGCAAGGAGGTCACCCAGAAGGAGATTTCCGAGGTCGTCGGCGTGACAGAAGTCACAGTCAGAAAGGGCTACCAGACCATAGTCGAAGGACTGGGTTTAGAGGACCAGATACCGGAATAAACCGTGACACAGGCTTCGAAGACGGAGAGGCTAACCCATGGAAGTAAATAACTTACTTGGCATATGATACCGGGGCGTCGAAAATGAGTCCGAACTGCAAAGATTTCGAGTCGGAGCTGCACTACTTCGAGGAGCGCTTCCTGAGAGTTGAGGTCAGCCTGGCTCGTGAGAGAAACTTCCGGGAGATCGTCGAGGGAGATCTCCGGGTAAAACAGCTGGCAGTATAAGCTGCCGGCTGACCCAGTATTTTCTTCTTATTCTATCCGCGGTTCTTAAAACACTCGAACCCGGTTTAATTCACAGGTGGCTACCATGTCTTCTCTAGACCAAAAGAAAGCACTCGTAACCGGTGCAAGTTCTGGCATAGGCCGTGAAACCGTTGAAAAGCTGGCAGAAGAAGGTGCTGACGTTGCCCTGGCGGCCCGGCGTGAGGAACGTCTGAATGAACTTGCGGATAAAGTGGAGTCAGAACACGGCGTCAAGACTCTGGTTGTTCCCACTGACGTGACCGAGGAAGATCAGGTAGAAGAGATGGTGCAGAAAACTGTCGATGTATTTGGAAGGCTTGATATAGTTATTAGCAACGCTGGTCTTGCAGTGGGCGATGATGTCGAGGAGTTCGATACAGATGAGTTCCATATGATGATGGACGTGAACTGTGACGGCATGTTCTTCACGGCGAGAGCTGTGCTACCGCACCTGAAGGAGTCGTCCGGCAACCTGGTGTTCTTGGGGAGTCTGGCTGGCCAGTACCCCCGCTCCACGAACCCTGTTTACGCCGCGACGAAGTGGTGGACGCGTGGCTTCGCGCTCAGTCTTTCCGCGCAGGTGGGCGACGAAGATGTCGCGGTTACAGTGGTCAATCCTTCGGAGGTCAGGACAGAGTTCGCGTCGGAAAGCGGCTCGTCCTTCCAGGAACGGTTTGAACCCGGCGAGGTGACAGAACCAGACGATGTCGCCGAGGCCATAGTCTTCGCGGCAAAACAGGAGTCTCCCAACACCATGAGCGAGATAGATGTCTACCGCCGGGACAAGCTCGGCGACCTCTAAAGCAAAAATTGTAATACGGAAAGGCTATATAAGACGCTAAACTGTGGTTCTGTAATACGGTTTCCGTTTTCTTTAAATCCGGGCACGGGAAAGACTGTGATACCATGGGTAATCCTATAGATGACGAACACATGGAGGCAACGAGGCTTTTCCGGGAAGGCTCCGGGGAGATAAAAGAAGGATACGAGAGCTGGCAGGAGGCCATCCGCGAAGAAACCGATTTCGACCCGAAAACTCGGGAGCTCATAGCTCTTGCCGCTGCAGCCTCGACCCAGTGCAAGTTCTGCGTCCATTCCCACGGCCAGAAGGCTCTAAAACACGGTGCCTCAAAGGAAGAGGTCTCCCAGGTAGTACAGATAGCCGCCCAGGTAAGAGCGGGCGCCGCCATGAGCTACGGCCTCGAAGCGCTTGAGCACGCAGAAGAATGAGTCAGTAAGACCGGATGCTCATCCGGGCGTTCAGGTATCGCTCTCCTATATCCGTGTCTAGTGCCTGGTCGAGCTCATGGAGAAGTTTCTCCCGTTTCTCTCCTATTGCTATGGCTTCGCGTATTGCGTCTTTGCTGGGTTCGGGTATGTAGGTGGTCAGGTCCAGGTATCTACGTTTTTCCTGTGATATCTCTCCCTGGTCTATCATGTGCGAGATTTTTTCCACCGTCTCGCTTCCGATTGTGCCGTCTTGGTCGTAGTACTCTATAGCGGAATCGGGATAGCCAAGAAAACGTCCTACTGCTTCGTCGCTGGTGCCGTAAAATCTACCGTCTGATTTCTCTACGATGTCGAATCTCTCTGCGTCCCGGGTTAGGAAGACACCAGGTTTTGATAGTGGAGTCTCTCTCCGGAGCAGTCTGTCTATCAGGCTTTTTTCGTCTTCCCCGTAAGTCCGGTACTCCAGCCCGAAATCGTCGGCGAACTGTTTCAGCAGTTTCCGTTTCTCCCTGCCAGCGCTCATCACCAGGGCTCCCGGCCGTTCCCCAAGCACCAGCAGGAGCAGGGGATATGCGGCTTCAGCCGACAGTTTCTCGGGCAGTTCCTCGAGGAAGTAATGCTCGAGTTTTTCCCTTCCAAGCTGTTTTAGTTCCATTTTTGTCCTGTCTGTGGATTGTCTAGGTTTGGTTTAAAAGTATTCGATAATTATCCGGATTCGTGGTTCTAGAATACTTTAAATCCCGGGAGCAGCTAGACCTGACCGGGGGAGATATATCCAGCAACCTTTTTTACCTCTCGCTCCCGATTGTCGTCATAAATCTACTCAGGACCGCATACAACATAACAGATACGTTCTGGCTGGGCCAGCTAAGCAGCGAGGCTCTTGCTGCCATAACGTTTGCATTCCCGCTGATATTCTTCCTGATCTCGCTGGGCATGGGTATAGCGGTTGCGGGCAGCGTGCTAGTTGCGCAGTTCGAAGGTTCCGGGAGACGGGAACGCGTTAACTACGCGGCGTCCCAGACCATGGTATTTACTTTCCTCGCGTCGCTGGCTATAGGAGCGTTTGGCTATTTCTTCATAAGTCCGGTTATAGGTCTTATGGGCGCCAGTCAGGCGGTGATACCTCTGGCGACAGGCTACCTCCAGATAATAAGCGTTGGCCTGTTCGCGATGTTCGGCTTCAACGTCTTCATATCTGTGATGCGCGGCTTCGGCGATACAGTGACGCCTATGCTGTTGATGCTAGGTGCTGTCGTGCTGAACATCATAATAGACCCATTCCTGATATTTGGATGGTGGATATTCCCTGAGATGGGTGTCGAAGGCGCGGCTATCGCCACGATTTTCTGTCGCGGTCTCGCGCTGCTTACCGGTCTCGGCATCATGTTTTCCGGGGTCAAAGGCGTGAAAATCTCGTTCTCAAGGATGGTGCCGGAACCTGGTTTCCTCGTGAAGATGCTGAGAATCGGTGTCCCCGCTACCGTCGAGAGCACCGGTCGCTCCATATCGGTCAACGCTCTCGTGGCTATCGTCGGCATGTTTGCGACACCGGTGGTTGCCGGGTTCGGCATCGGTATCAGGATATTCTCGCTGATCTTCCTGCCCGCAACCGCTGTCGGGCGTGGAGTTGAGACCATGACCGGCCAGAACCTTGGCGCCGGGCGTTTTGACAGAGCTGAGCGGACCAACTGGGTCGCGGCCAAGACGATGTTCCTTCTTCTTTCTGCAGTAGGAGTAGTCGCGTTCCTCGCAGCTTATCCTATCGCATCGGTCTTCACCACCAGTCCGGAGGTCGCCAGGATAGGAGGCGATTTCATAAAGATAGTCGCTCTCAGCTTCGGCTTCCTTGGGTTAACGAAGGCATTCACCGGAGGTTTCCGTGGAGCCGGCAAGACCGCGGTCGCGGCTGTCATATCCATCGCCGCACTCGGCTTCATACGGCTTCCTATCGCGTTCTTCGCTTCCGGGCCTTTCGGACCGATAGGAATCTGGGCGGCATTCCCGGTATCCAACGTTCTCGGCGCGGTTATCGCAGTTGCCTGGTTCAGTAGAGGAACCTGGAAACAGAGAGTCGTTGACGATGACCGGGACAGGGGAGCGGTTGCCGAAGAAGTCGCCGAGCTTGGGGAGACGATAGGCGAGTATGTTCGCTCGCTGATACCGGGTTTCAGCCGCTGAGCTTGCTTAGACTTAAAAGGATTCAAAGCGGCGGAGAAATATATGTCTCTCAGGATACTGCTGACAAGTGATTTCCACGCCAGCGAAGACCTTAAGGACGCGGCGATAGAGGAGGCTAACTCGGGCGACTACGACCTTTTCATCAACCTGGGTGACTACATCGACCAGGACTACGCCCGCGAGCTTTTCTCGGCTATCGACATACCCGCGATTGGATGTACCGGTAACAGGGACATGCTGTTCGACGACGAGTTTTTGGACGGCGATGTACCGGTCTACAACTTCCTGGAGGCGAATATCGACGACGAGTACCTGATAATCCTGATTGGCGGCGACTTCCCTGACGATATCAAGCAGGAAGTATCCGAGCTGATAGAGGAGCACGGCGACCCTTCGAAAGTCATAGTGGGCTCCCATTATCCTCCGAAGAAGCTAGGTGACCGGATTCGCTCGGGCGACAGGATAGGCTTTGACCAGTTCCGTGAACTGATAATCAGGGAGAAACCGGCTTTATGGATGACTGGGCATGTTCACGAGGACTTTGGAGAGTACAGTCTGATGGACACCACCGTCCTCAACGCCGCAGCCGACGAGACAGGAAAGGCGTTTGCCATCACCATGGGGGATGAAGGCGGGGTCGAAGAAGTAGAAGAAATAGAGCTAGTCTAGGGCGGCCTGTGCTTTACTGGCGGTGCCTGACATCGAGTAACTGTCTGGCTCCAGAGCGCGACATACTTCCCTGTAAAGTTCTTCTGTAGAGCGGTCTCCACGCATCTCTATCGCCAGAGTCTCCTCTACCATGTTATCTTGGCCGGGTTTGAGACTGCTGTAGGCGATGTGGTCGTCTGCCTCTGCCGTTCCTGCCAGGAAAACGTATCTGTCGCCGTCCTCGACTACCCGGCCGATGAACTCCTGGTCGTAATCTCTGTCGAACTCCAGGTCGAGGTTCCAGTAACGGTTCCCGTCCTGGTATCCAGTACTTCGCGGTTCTACGCCGTTGAGTAGTTCCTGTATGCTTGGAATATATAACACCTCGCAGAAAACAGGGAGAAAAATCAGCTCTCCTGTCTAAAACTTATAGAAAAAGCTGGCCTTGTAGAAGGTAGTTTCTTTCTTGGTAGCCTGGTTCTTTAAGGCCATAGAGAAGGTTTGAGCGACGGATTTAAAAAATTTCGGGTATATAGGGGCCAAGTAGGAAAAATAGGGAAGGTAGCAACTCGGAACCTCCCAGCTAAATTAAATTGTTCAGCATCGAAAGCAAAGGCATGAAAGTCAAAAACCCTGAATTCCTCGCCGACCCATCGCTTTCCCGGCAAGAGATGGAGGATATGCAGCGGCGGATAGGTAGGGAAGCAGTTTTCAGGGATGATTTTGACTTCGATTCTTCGCTTGAAGACGTTCTGGTCGCAGGTGTCGACCAGGCGTTTCTCGACGACAGAGCGGTCAGCGGCATCGTGGTCATGAAGAACGGAGAGGTCGTCGAGCGCGCCTACGGTGCCGCCGAACTCGAGCTGCCATATATACCGGGCCTTCTTGCGTTTCGAGAAGCTCCATCGATGGTCGCGGCGTTCGAGAAGCTGAACCTGGAGCCGGACGTGTTGTTTGTCGATGGTTCTGGCAGGATACATTTCCGCGAAGCCGGCATCGCCACGCACGTAGGTCTGCTTTTCGATACTCCGGGCATCGGTATAGCCAAGAAACTGCTTTGCGGAGAACCTGCGGGCGATACCGACGACCTGGAGGAAGGCGACAGAGTTGAGATACTTGCTGACAGCCGCGTTGAAGTCGAGTCGGGAACACTGATAGGCTACGCGTACCAGTCCCGCCAAAATGCTCAGGGCATAAACCCTCTCTACGTCAGCTCCGGTCACCGTGTCAGCGCCGGCACAGCCGCCGATCTGGTCGGTCGGACATGTCAGGACTACAAGCTTCCCGAACCCACTCGGCT
>CAZEKI010000030.1:7155-9727 GCA_964512895.1 uncultured archaeon | reverse complement strand
TTTGCCGACATACGCGCAGTTATGGGCGAGGGAGGAATCGCCATGATAGGAATGGGGCAGTCCGACACTGATTCCCGGGCTCAGGAGGCTGTCCAGAAGGCGCTCTCCAACCCGCTGCTCGACGTCGACATACAGGGCGGCAAGGGCGCGCTGGTTAACGTCACAGGAGGCACCTCGCTCTCGCTGAACGAGGCTCAGGAGGTCGTCAACACGGTCTCCGACAAGCTGGACGAATCCGCTAAAGTTATCTGGGGCGCCCAGGTAAGAGAGGACATGGACTCGACACTCCAGTCGATGATAATCGTCACCGGAGTCCAGTCGCCGCAGATTTACGGCCCGGACAAGACCGTCAGCGACGAGTACGAGGAAGAGATAGAGCGGGAGCTGGGCGTAGAGTTCATATAGAACAATGGTCGAGCTGGCCGCAGGCCTTTTCGGGCTGGGATTCACATTCTTCTTCCTTACTTTCCTGTTCTTCGGAGTCATAGAGATACTCGGGAAGATATACGGCACGTTCCGCTGCCTCGTCAGAGACGACCTCTCCTCCGAGCAACGCATCATTTTCCTGGCACTCATCTGGTTCGTGCCGCTGGGCTGGCTGATATACTTCGTACTCGGCCACGAAAAAACCCAGGAACTGTTCTCAGAAGTCAGATTCCTGCGATGAAGCCTGGGACGGCAGGAGCTATAATGCTTGGAATCGCGGCAGCAGCACTTCTTGCAGCACCGCAGGCGGAGAACTCCAGTGAATGCAGCTTCAGCATCCAGGTGAACGACGCCTCCATGGCATCCGCGGACGTCTCACTCTCCGGCAACGCTGGGCCGGAAAACGTATCGTTCAGGTGGCAGTACGTCAACTCCTCCGACATCCAGCAGTTCAGGACGTTCAGTAACGGTGTCTCGGTGTCTTTCCTGCTGACAGAGGAACGCGATTTCGACAGCTTCACGGCGAGCTCAGTCGACTGTCCCGGGATATCAGACAGCTTTCCCTGATGGAAACCCCTTATAAAAATTACTTTTCCATCAAAGAGTACAAACCCGTTTGGACCACCTCTGGTGGGAGGGGCTCGTACCAAGAGCTTTCTTCTACTAGAGGTAACTAGAGCAGACAAGAAGATGGACATCGATTTCGACCTGAAAAGGCGCAAGAACCAGCTCAGGAACAAGCTGAACGAGTACAAGCGAGTGCTCAAGATAGCCAAGAAGCCTGACCGGGAAGAGTTCGAGATGAGCGCCAAGATAACCGGCGCAGGCATCATCATAATCGGCATCATCGGCTTCCTCTTCTACCTGCTCGCCAACCTGATACCACAGTACCTGTGAAACAATGATACTTACCGCACGAACCACCAGAGGACGAGAAAAGACCGCAATCAGAGAGATGCAGAGCACTATCAAGAACAAGAACCTGGATGTCAAAGCGGTCTTCCACCCGGAAGAGCTCAAGGGATACGTCTTCATCGAAGGCAAGCAGTCGGACATCCAGAAGCTCTCCAGCGACATCCGGCATCTCAGAGGGATAATAGACGAGGAAGTCGGGCTCGACGAGATAGACAAGTACCTCAAGGAAGAGCAGGAAGAAATCAAGCTGGAGGAAGGCGACACCGTCGAGGTCATCGGCGGCGCTTTCAAGGGCGAAGACGCCAAGGTAAACAGGGTTGACGAGACCAACCGCGAAGTCACCATCGAGCTGCTCGAGGCAGCGGTTCCGATTCCGACAACGGTCGACGTCGACATGGTGCGGAAGAAGGCAAAGCAAGACTGACGAGGTAACAATACTATGGGAGACGAAAAGACAGTTTCACTCTTGACGGAAGGTGGCTCGGCATCCGCCGGACCACCGCTAGGGCCAGAACTTGCGCCCCTGCCGGTAGATGTCGGAGAGATCGTGAACGCAATCAACGACGCCACGGCAGAATTTGAGGGCATGGAAGTGCCTGTAGATGTAACAGTAGACGAAGAAACCGGAGAATACGAGATCGAAGTCGGAAAGCCACCTGCCGCCGCGCTCATAAAAGACGAGCTCGGCATCGCTTCCGGCTCCGGCGAACCCAACAAGACCAAGGTCGCAGACATGAGCTTCGAACAGGCGTGCAAGATTGCAAGGATGAAGTCAACCGACCTGCTAGGCATGGACCTCAGAGGCGCGGTCAAGGAGATACTGGGCACCGCGCAGTCGATGGGAATCACCATCGACGGCGAGGATGCGTACGAGGTCCAGCAGAAAATCGACGAAGGAGAGTACGACCAGCAGCTCGAAGAAGAGGAGGGAATCTAAATGGAGTTCCACGAAGCAGTTGAGAAAGCGGTTGAAGAGGCCGATGACAGGAACTTCTCGGAAAGCATAGACATAGTCATAAACTTCAGAGACATCGACCTCAGCGACCCGAACAACAGGGTCAACGACGACCTGAAGCTGCCTTACCAGGCCGACGAGAACGTCAAAATCGCGGTCATCGGCGACACCATAACAAACAATGCAGACAACGCGGACCGCATCATCAACGAGGACGAGCTCGAAGAGATGTTCGACGACCCTTCCAAGGCGAAGGACCTGGCAGAAGAGTTCTCG
>CAZEKI010000030.1:0-7145 GCA_964512895.1 uncultured archaeon | reverse complement strand
TCACGCGTCGGGTAAAGTTGATCATCTGTCGGAAGCCAAGAAACTGGCAGAAGAGTTCTCGTTCCTGATAGCCGAGGCACCTCTGATGCCTAAAATCGGTCAGCAGCTAGGACAGGTGTTCGGCCCCCGGAACATGATGCCGGACCCGATGCCGCCCGGCAGCGACCCCAGCGACAAGATAGAGTCATTGAGGAACACAGTATCTGTAAGGGTCAAGGAGCAGCCCCTGCTACAGCTCAAGGTAGGAAACGAAGAACAGGACCTGGAAGACGTCTCCAGGAACGCGCAGGCAGTCTACGACTTCCTGGAAGAGCGGCTACCAAGCGGAAGCTCGAATATCAAAAACGTCATAATAAAGACCACAATGGGTCCAGCAGTCGAGGTGAGCCGATAATGGTACAGCCAGTCCCAAAGCAGATGACCCGGGAACAGAAAGAGGCCAAGGTAGAGGAGTTCGTCGAGAAGATTGAGCGCTACCCTGTAATCGGCATCCTCGACATGCACAACCTGCCGTCGAAGCAACTCCAGCAGATAAAGAAGGACATGAAGGAGTTCGCCGACATCAAGATGTCCCGGAAGACCCTGATGGACATCGCCATCGACAAGGCGGACAAGCAGGATATCGAAAAGCTGAACGAGAGCCAGGCAGAACAGCCTGCGTTCATCTTCTCGGAGCGAGACCCGTTCCAGCTCTACTCCCTGATTCAGCGGAACAAGACTTCGGCCGCCGCATCTGGAGGAGAGGAAGCGCCGAACGACATCGAGATACCGGACGGCGACACAGGAATCGGTCCCGGACCGATGCTTGGAAAGCTGCAGGGCGCAGGACTAAACGTCCAGGTAGACGACGGCTCTATCCACGTCCAGGAACCAGGTATTCTTGTCGAGAAAGGCGAGACCATAACGAACGACGATGCCGAGATACTCAACCAGGTCGGCATCGAACCGCTCGAAATCGGGCTCGACCTTGACATCGCGTACAGCGAAGGCGAGGTCTTCACCGCGGAACAGCTAGACATCGACGTCGACGAGTACCGCAGCAAGGTAGAAAACGCGGCAGGGCTCGCGTTCAACCTCGCAGTCAACGCAGGAGTCGTCAACGAGAGAACCGCACCGGTCATCATCGGAGAGGCGGCGCAGAAAGCGCGCAACGTCTCAGTCAGTGAAGGTATCCCGACCGAGGAAACCATGGAGGAAATCCTCGCGGTCGCATCCTCTCATGGACAGTCGCTCGATTCCCAGCTCGACCTCGAAGCCGTCGAGGAAGAAAACGAGGAGGAAGATACCGAGGGAGCTGGAGACGAAGACAGCGAAGAGGCAGGCGGCGAATCCGAAGAGGAAGAACAGGAAACGGAAAGTGATGAAGAATCCTCAGAAGAAGCAGAGGAGGAAAGCGACGACACCGAAGCACAGGAGTCGGACGACGAGGACGACAGCGAGGAAGAGGAGTAGGAAAGCTCTTTCCAGAACATTTGCCTTTCCTCAATCATTTTAACTGGCAAGACCGAAACACCCACATGGAGTCCGAACATCTTCTAATACCTCTCAAGGTGAGATAGGATGGAACAAACCCTGGCACTGATAATAGCGGCGACAGTATTCCTCCTGACCGCGGTCACCGTGATAACCATGACCACTCCAGCGCTTGAAGACGTGAACGCTTTCTCCGACGACCAGCCAGATACCCGGAGCTGCGAGTTCGAAATAGAACAGGTTGAACAGGGCCACGCTGACTCACTAAGCCCGAGATGTCAGGACTACCAAGAAGCACAGGAGAACGGTTGATTGCCCCTTAACCAGGTGTAAAGATGAAGGACAATAAAGATACTGAACAGGAGATAGAACAGTTTCTTGAAGGAGAGGCCGAGCAGCCGGACATCGGGTTAGACCAGGAAAACATACTTCATGAGCTCTATGAAGCAGCGCTGATACTCAAAGACCAGGCCAGCTTCGTGAAGAACATAGGCATCGAGAACAAGCATAGCGAAAAGCAGCGGTTTCTCGATGCCTGGAACTCGGGAGAAAAGTTCGAACCCGGCTTCCGGTTCAGGGAGTTTCCGTACGAAGAGGAACGTTTCCTCAATCTACTGGACCAGCTGATAGAAGCAGCCGAAAAGATAGACAAAGCCACGGTCGAAAAGTACGGCGCCGAGGCGATAACTGTCGAAGAACTCCGGGCGCTTTTCCGAGGCATCTTCGAAGAGTTCAGGCTGTACGTAAAACTCGCGGCAAATGTCGAGGACAGGGACGGATGGAAAGAACTGTCGCTGGAGATATGGCCGATGGTCGAGGAAGAAACAGTAGAGGAATCCCGGCAGGCACTCAAAGCCGGGTTCGACACCCGGGAGGAAAAAGACGAGCTCCACGCCGGAGACTTGAAACAGATGTGGGTGGAGGAGCTCGACCGGCTCGGGGTCGAATGGAACGTCGAGGTAAGAAACGTCGGGGGCTGCTTCAACATACCCGAGGACCGTACCGTCGTAGTCGCGAAAGGAGACGAAGAAGAAAGACTTTACTCCGAGGAAGAGGCCAGGATACTGACTATACACGAGCTTTTCCACGTAGTCCGTGCCTACAACGGCATCAAGACCGGGGAAGAATCTGGTTTCCCGCCGATACTCGGGATGCACACTCCCTTCTACGACATGACAGAGGAGGGCGGCGCCATCTACCGGGAGCACGCCACCAACGTCATAACCCCGGCCCAGGAGAAGGACTACCACCTGAGACTGATGGCGGCGTACTTCATGTACCAGGACCTGGAGTTCCAGGAGGTAACGGAGAATCTAGTCGGGCTAGGTGCGGCCCCTGAGCGGGCGTTTGAGCTGGCCGCGAGGAACCGGGAGATTCTCAGGCATCATATCTACCTCGGGGGAACAGAAGAATGGGAGAGCCGGGACGAACTCTGGCCGCTGCTGCTTGGAAAGGTCAATCCCAAGTTCGCGGAAGTACTGAAGCGCGAGGTCGAGGCCGGAGGCATGCTGGAAGAACCGGCTGTGACCGCGGAAGAGCTGTTCCAGCCACGGGACTGGTAGCCTGAAAAAAGGTTTTATACCGACTGCACAAAACCTGAAACAGGATGGACAAGACTATCTGGCTTATACTGGTCGCGACCGTCGCCATCATCGTGGCGCTGGCAGTTATCTTCATGTCTCAGAGCTCTATCGGCGACACTATAGACAACGCCGAACAGACCAGGCTGAACGGTATCTGCGAGACCCAATGCGACGCAGTGGAGTCAGGGAATAGAGACAGCGTCGACCCTAAATGCCAGACATGGGCTGAAAGCCGCGACGTTTCCTGCGGCGGCTAGAGGCCGAAAGCCTTCCTGACCGCTTCTGAACGTTCCGCCATAATTTCAGAGATAGTCTCTGAATCACCGCGTTCAACTGCAAGCGCCAGTCTTTTTTCCCGGGAATAAAGCCTGCCAGAGAACTCTTCGACCCGGACTTGTCTGCCCGCGGCCTTCAGTTTCCCATCCTCTATAACTCCTGACTCGTCGACGAGTGCGGCAAAGTCGGTGTGGTACTCCATCACATCCAGCAGCGAGTGGATGTACTTCGGGTACCGTAACTCGTAACCACGGTTCCTGTAGCTCGAGACCGGTACTTCACCTAGTTCCTGGAGAAGCTCGTGGAACCGTTCCAGTAGCTCCGGAGATTCGGCGCGGTATATAGGGACGCCGTCCTCGTTGACATTGACGGATGCCTCAACCCGGGTCAGCAGCTCGTTGTTCTCCGGAAGCGGAAAATTCGGGTTTCGAGTTGGAACGCTTCTACCCTCACCCTTGAACGCAGTTACGTTTCCCGAGGCATTGAGACCCATCACCTGTCTGACAAAGTCGACCGGGTAGAAAAGATCCTGGTTCCGCCAGTTGTAGAGCCGTGTTTCAGGATAGCCGAAGCTTTCCGCAAACGTTCTGACTCCGCCGAACTCGTCGAGACGGTGCCATAGTTCCCGGTCTCCTTCTGCATCCAGCTTTACTCTTATCGAGCCAGGTAGCTCTGAAAACTCCATTATTACTCAGCTATGTAGGAGAGCTATATAAGTCTAGGGTCCGTTTCCGGTACCAAGGTGATTAAAGAATGGAGCTAGTATACGCAGCTCTCGTGCTTCACGAAGCAGGAAAGGAAGTGAACGAAGACAACCTCGAAGCCATTGTCGACGCGGCAGACCTCGACGTTGACGACTCCGAGATAAAGGCGCTAGTCGCCGCTCTCGAAGACGTTGACATCGAAGAAGCCATGGAGACAGCCGTCGCCACAGGCGGAGCCGCACCAGCGGCTGCAGGTGGCGAAGAGGCCGAGGAAGAGGAAGCAGAAGACGAAGAAGAGGAAGACGACGAGGAAGAAGCATCTGAGGAAGAAGCTGCAGAAGGACTCGGAGAACTGTTCTAATCTCCGCCCCCTATTTTCCCTTTTATCTTGTACATACACCGCCGTGACCGTTTCTATTTTAAGTATAAGCGATAAAAAGCTAGTATGGCGCTAGACGCCGTTGAAACGATTCGTTCAACGTTCGGAAGCCTAAGAACAGAGACCGGACTGAAGCTGCTGGGCACGTTCTTCGTGCTCCAGCTGCTCAACATGGGGGCCACGCAGTACATCGTACCTATGGGTGGTTCCACCGCTATAGTAGGCGGATTACTGGTCCTGGTCCTGGCTGTAGCAGGCATCGCCCTCTTCATCGGAGGCATGAGGTCTCTCGACCAGAGACAGCTACGACAGAGCTTTTTCACGACAGACCTGCTGATGCCTTTCCTGAGGGTGACAGGCGCAAACATAGTGACATCGGTATTCGCATTAATAGCGGTCTACCTCGCACTCATACCTATCCTGCTGCTCGGAGGCGGCCTCGGTATGCTGACCTCGCTGGGCCCAGGCATGGGTACAAGCGCTTCACCTGCGATAGCCGTACTGGGCATGCTCCTAGCACTGCTCTTTGTGCTCTACCCGATTTACGCCCTGATAACATCCCTCCCGATGATAGTAATCAATGGGAACAGGATGTTCCAGGCGCTTGACAGGAGCGTTCTCCGGAGCAAAGGCAACAAGCTGGCGATGTTCTTCGCATCCATCCCGGTAGGAATACTGTACGTAGTAACGACAGCAACCGCCCTTATGGGCGCGTTCTCCGGGACATCGATGGGCACCACCACAGCCACACAGTCTCCAGGAGCGATGCTTCTGGTCGCAGTCCTGAACGCAGTCACGACAGTGGTATTCCTATCGCTGCTCGTCGAGTACAACAGAAGGCTTCCCGAATAAAACACTTCCTCATTTTTCTCCTTCTTTTTATCCAGCGGACGAGATAAAAGAATTAAAGAGAACCCGGTACCATGACATCGCTGGACCAGCTCAAATCACAGATAAAGGAAGAAGCATCCTCGAACCCGGAGAAGTTCTTCGCCACAGACGTACTGCGCGAAAAAGACTTTTCCCGGTCAAAGTGCGAGAACTGCGGCATGTACTTCTGGGCATCGAGCGAGAACCGGGAAGTCTGTGGAGAACCCGAGTGCTCCGGCGGCTACACATTCATCAACGACTCTCCGGTAGAAGAGACCTACAGCTACATCGAGTCCTGGGAGAAATACCGCGACTTCATGGAGAAACGGGGCTACGAACCTATCGACCGGTACCCGGTCGTTGCCCGCTGGCGGGACGATGTAGAGTTCGTCGGCGGCAGCATCTACAACTTCCAGCCCTACGTAGTATCGGGAGAGGCCGAGCCGCCCGCGCCAGAACTCGTGATTCCGCAGCCATCGCTCCGGTTTAACGATGTCGACAACGTCGGAGTAACCGGGCGACACTACGTGCTTCACGACCACATCGGCCAGACCTGTTTTCAGCCGCCCGAGAAGTACGACCAGGACCGGTACTTCAGAGACATGTTCGAATTCGCGGTAGAAGAGCTAGGCATCCCCCGCGAAGAACTGGTACTGCACGAAGACGCCTGGGGTGGCGGCGGAAACCTCGGGGCATGCATGGAGTTCTTCGTATCTGGCCTGGAACTCTGGAACCAGGTCTACATGTTCTACCGCGTGACATCGGACGGCTACGAGGAACTAGACCTTAAAGTGCTCGACATGGGTATGGGCCACGAACGCATAACCTGGATATCACACGGCTCGGAAACTTCCTACGAATGCGTGATGCCCCAGGTTCTTGACGAGATGAAGGACCGCACCGGCATCGAGGTCGACGAAGATATATGGCAGGACTTCCTGCCCCACTCAGGCGAACTCAACGTCGACGAGGTAGACGATATCGACCAGAAATGGGAGGAAATAGCCGACCGGATGGACATCGACGTAGACCGGCTGAAAGACGAGATAAGACCAACCGCAGCGTTATACGCTGTCGCGGAGCACTCCCGGGCACTTCTTTTCGCACTCGCAGACGGCAAAATCCCGAGCAACGCGGGAGGAGGCCACAACCTCCGGATGATATACCGTCGGGCGAAGGACTTCATCGAGCGCTACGGCTGGGAGCTCGACATGGGCGACATCGCCGAGTGGCATGCCCGGGAACTCGAGCCGATGTTCCCCGAGCTGCTCGACTCGATAGACGAAGTCAGAGAGATACTTGAAGTCGAGGAAGAAAAGTACGAGAAGGCGAGAGAAACGGCGCGCGAAAAGCTCAGCTCGATTCACCAGCAGCCGTCGGTCGAACGGATGGTGGAGCTCTACGAATCCCATGGAGTCTCACCCGAAATGATGGAGGAGCGCGGCTTTGAAGTGCCTGAAGACTTCTACGCCCGGGTGGCCTCCGAAGACGAGACAGAGGAGGCGCGAGAGGAGAAGTTCGACCTGGACGGAGTACCGGAGACAAGGACTCTCTACTACGAGGACGAGACCCAGCAGACTATGGTGGCGGAGGTGACCGCGGTCAGGGACGACTGGATGGCGCTCGACCAGACCGTTTTCTACCCGGAAGGCGGGGGACAGGAACCCGACCACGGCAGGATAGAGGACGAGAAAGTAGTCGACGTCCAGAAGCAGTCCGGCGTGATACTCCACAAAGTTCCGGGACACGACTTCGAAAAGGGAGACGACGTCATGGGACGTATCAACTGGGACCGCAGAAAGCAGCTGATGCAGCACCACTCCGCTACACACATGGTGAACGGGGCGACCCGGGACCTCC
>CAZEKI010000029.1:0-9735 GCA_964512895.1 uncultured archaeon | reverse complement strand
TGAGTTTCTCGTTCACAGGACCCATGTCTATGCGGTACGCGAACCAGTCCTTGGCAGGATTAAACCTCTTCAGCTTTTCGGCCGAGGCCTCGAACCTGAGAACGTGGTCTTCAGCCGCTATCGGACGGTTGTAGAAGTAGACAGGAACGATATCCGAGCCGCGCTTCATGACCTCGTAGGCTGCAACAGGAGAATCTATACCGCCGCTGATAAGTGCAGCCAGAGTGTCTTGGCTTGAGACAGGATAGCCGTCAGGCCCCTCTAGAGTCTCGGTGAAGAGGTAGGCCTCATCGAACCGCACCTCGATTCCCAGTAAAGTATCAGGGTCGTCGAGGTCCACAGTTGAGCCGCTGAAGTCTTCCACATACGCCCCGACCTCTCTGTTTACGTCCTGGCTAGAAAAACTGTGTTCTCCTGCTCTCCGGGCTTCAACACCGAAGGTCTCACCGTAGCCAAACTCCTCGCTCGCCTGCTTAATAGCCTCGATATCGGCATCCGTCTTTAGCGCCGGGGATGCGGACGAGACGCCGGGCACCTCTGAGACGGCCTCGACTACCGTCTCGGGCTCAGAAGTCTCTATAACTATTCTTCCCTGTGTCCGGGATGCTTTCCCGAAGTCAAGTCCCTCGTAAACCATCCGGTCCTCGACTCTCTGGCGGAGCCTCTTCTCCATCTTTTCTCTTACAGGCGAAGACTTGGTACCTATCTCCCCGTATCTCACTAGAACATGCTTCATCGTCGACCACCTACACCCTATGGCCGAAGCCGGGAGTGTACTGGGAAGGAAGTTCTTTTAGAGCGTATTCGTTGACAATACTGGATACATCGCCCTGCAAAACTATCAGGAACTTGTCTCCCTGCCGGATAACCTGGCCAAGATCGGGGTTTTCCTCATCGTTAAGTACAACAGTTCCGTTCCCACACCTGCTCATTTCCACTGTCTCAAGGCAGTAACCGGTGTCGCGCTCTTCAATAGAGACGTTTATGGTGTCGAGGAACTGCTGCCAGGTCACGTTTTCTATATGCTTGTGGACTATGTGAGACCGGTTATTCTCAAGATGGACATAGGGCGAATTATACTGATACTCCGGCGATCTAAAGTCAAGCTCCGTGCCGTTAACCACAACGTAGAACAGCGCGTGTTCATGGGTTCGCTCAAGCTGCTGGCCAGCCCCGGTACCGTCATCAAGATCTCCGAGCACCAGGTCCTCAACCGAGTCTTCAAGCGAAAACTGGGGTATAGTAAAAGCTGGGTATGTCGCAAGGAAAAGCCCTGCAACAACAGATGCTCCTATAACCAATATAGCTGCGTCTCGGCGGTCCATAGAAAAACAAGAGTGAAAGGAAAAGTAAAAAACCTTCTAGCTTTAGAGACTTACTCCTGGATTTCGCCGAAAGCGAACTTCCGGCCGACGGAAGTAATCTCGACGTCGTAGGACTCGCCCACTTCGCCACCAGGGACGAAAATCACGAAGCCCTCGACTCTTGCGATACCGTCGCCCTTGCTTCCAAGGTCCTCGATCTCTACTTCTACGGTCTCTCCTTCGGAGACAGGCTTGTCAAATCCTTCATCGTCTTCTTCGTCGCCTTCATCCTCGGAGAAATCTTGCTCTTCTACTTCCTCGGTCTCTTCTTCCTCAAAGTCGTCTTCGAACTCTTCCTCGAAATCGTCATCCAGGTTTTCATCTTCAAAGTCGTCTTCAAAGTCATCGTCGAACTGTTCGTCAAAATCATCTGTCATAGGATATGCACCAGTAGTAGGAAAATCACAGAGCAGCTTTATAAAGGCGTTGAATGCCGCCCTGATAATTAAAGGAAGAAAGACCAAGGTAATGTATGCCGCAGCAACAGTGCATCTTCTGCCAGCTGATAGATAACCCAGACCAGCTTTACCTGGTAGGAGAGACCGACAACTTCTACGCCTGGCTAGAGGTCAACCCCCGGGCAAAGGGTCATACACAGATAGTGCCGAAAGAGCACGTAGAAAGTGTGCTTGACTTTGAACCGGACGAATACCATGAGGCAATGCGTCTCGTACGGGAAGTCATCGAGAAGGCGAAAAAAGGTCTGGGGGCAGAAGGCGCCTCCGTTACCATGAACATAGGAGAAGCCGCAGGCCAGATGATGCCGCACGCCTACATATCAGTGTTCCCGAGGTTCCAGGAAGACGAGAACGCCGGGACGCCGACCGGCGCCATCTTCCCGCAGCAGGAAGAGCTGAAGAGCCAGATAGAAGATATCCAGGACTCGATGGACAATGTAGCCGTTGACTTTGCGGAGGAGAAGATAGAACCACATCCTGACAGCCAGAAGTTCCAGAAGCAGCAGGTGGCAGAACCCTCCCAAGCGCCGGAACCGGATGAAGACGAAGAAACACAGGAGGAAGATGAAGAAGAGAACAGCAGCGAGGAAGAGACTGAATCCGGGAACTGGGACGGAAGAAGCTACGAGTGGCGGTAGACTTTGAAAGCAAGCTGAGAGTCGCTTTATCGAGGGAATAGTGCCATTCGAGACCTCAGAAGGAATAAAAGATTTTGATTCTCAAAAAAGACCATGATATCCTCAAGTCAGATAAGAGACGGTCTCAACGGAGGATTTGATACAGCTCAAGAAGTCGCCGCCGAAAAAGCACTGGAGTACAACGTTCCGGGAACGGTCGCCGACAACTACGATACAGTTCTAGAAATTCAAAACAACGCGACTGATGCATACACCTCAGCAGAAGCACCTGGTTTCGGTGTAGCAATAAGTTTAGCAGCTTTGGCCGGTGCTGCAGGTCTGGCATTATGGAGAAACCGATCCGGAAGCAACAGTGCCGAATACACTGGGCCTGACCCGGAAGATGAAGGCTACCGAGAGTAAGACCCGATAATCCTTTTAACTTTCAACTGCCGCCTGTAGAAGTATGACCGAGTACGACCCCGAAAAAGTTGAAGAACAGGTCTCCCAGCGATGGGAGGACGACGACTTAAGACGAAAAGCACTCGACAAAAACAAGGATAGCGAAGTATTCTACTTTCTCGACGGCCCACCGTACGCGACCGGCTCCATCCACATGGGTACGGCGATGGGCAAGATACTGAAGGACTACTTTCTCCGCTTTCACCGCATGCTTGGCTACTACGTCCACGCCCAGCCAGGATACGATACCCATGGACTCCCCATCGAGAACAAGGTCGAGGAAGAGCAGGGCTTCGAGAAGAAGCAGGACATCGAAGACTTCGGAGTTGCCAACTTCATAGCCGAATGCAAGGCGTTCGTCGACGGATACATCGACGAGATGAACCAGGACTTCAACAACATGGGAGTCTGGATGGACTGGGAGAACCCGTACATAACCTACGAGAACTACTACATCGAAGGTGCCTGGGAGACGTTCAAACGCGCATATGAAAAAGGCTATCTCTACAAGGACTCCTACTCGGTCCACGTATGCTCCCGTTGCGAGACCGCGGTCGCCTACAACGAGATAGAATACACCAAGCTCAGCGACCCGGAAGTCTACGTCGCCTTCCCCATCAGAGATTCCGACGAGGAGCTTCTCATCTGGACCACGACACCATGGACGCTGCCTTCCAACACCGGCATCATGGTGCATCCAGAGTTCGAGTACTCGCTGGTAGAGTTCGATGGCAGGAAGCTATGGATAGCCTCCGAGCTAGTCGACGACCTGATGACAGAGTTCGGCGTCAAGGAATACGAAGTCGTCGAGACGAAGAATGGAGAAGAACTTGAAGGCCTGAAGTACAGCAATCCACTGGAAGAAGACGTGCCCGCGCAAGAAGACATCACCGGCCGCGTCGTCCTGTCCGAGCGGTACGTCGACCTAGAATCCGGAACCGGACTGGTCCACACCGCACCGGGACACGGCCGTGAAGACTACGAAATCGGGCAGCAAGAAGACCTTCCGCTGCTGAACCCGGTCAACCTGAAAGGAGAGTACGACGAGACCGCGGGCAAGTACGAAGGTATGCACGTCAAGGACGCGGACGAACACATAATGAGAGACCTCCGGAACTCGGGCGCACTTCTGCATTCCGGAACCATCCACCACGAATACCCGAAGTGCTGGAGGTGCGACACTCCGCTGCTCCAGCTTGCGGTGCCGCAGTGGTTCTTCGGCGCCACACAGTTCCGCGACAAGCTTGTGGATGCGAACGACGAGGTAAACTGGGTGCCAGACTGGGCCGGGCAGAAGTTCCACGAATGGCTTGAACAGCTCGGAGACTGGCCGGTTTCAAGACAGCGCTACTGGGGTATCCCGCTACCTATCTGGGAGTGCAACGACTGCGACCATACCAAAGTTATCGGTTCCCGGGACGAGCTACCTGAGGTCCCGGACGACCTCCACCGGCCGTACATCGACCGAGTCGAGCTTGAATGCGAGGAATGCGGAGGCACGATGGAACGCATACCCGACGTGCTCGATGTCTGGTTCGACTCAGGAGTTGCGCCCTGGGCATCGCTGAAGCATCCAGAGGTCGACTTCACGTTCGAGGAGGAAGGACCGGTAGACCTGGAAGAAGAAGGCTTCGACCAGATACGTGGATGGTGGAACAGCCAGTTCATCACGTCCATGATGACTTACGACCAGAAACCGTTCCGGAACGTGGTCTACCACGGAAAAGTCATGCTTGAAGGCCGCGAAATGAGTAAATCCAAGGGCATCATTGTCTCGCCAGAAGAGGCCATCGAGAAGTATGGCCGCGACATCCTGCGGTTCTACATACTCTCGAAAGATGTTTCTGAGGACTGGAGCTTCCGCTGGGACGAGATGGAGGAAAACCTCGACTTCATGAACATACTCTGGAACATCTACAACTACCGCGACACCTACACAGAGGAGCAAGAAAGACCGGATGAACTTGAACTCGAGGATGAGTGGATAATCTCCCGGCTGAACACGATGGTCGACCGCGTCCGCAGCTATTCAACCGAGCCAGAGTTCACAGCATTCAAAGCCGCGGAAGAGGTCGCAGAGTTCACCAAGAACGATCTTTCCCGGAGCTACATCAAGATGATACGAGACAGGATGAAACCGGGATACGAGGGAGACGACCGCGAGGCGGCGGAGTGGACGCTGAGACACATCACCAGCGAACTCCTGAAAGTGCTGGCTCCGTTCACACCGTACCTTGCGGACTACCTCTGGGACGGCGAAGGCTCTGTCCACATGGAGGAGATGCCGGAGGTCAACGACGACCAGGTCAACAAAGAACTTGAATCCAGCATGGCTATCTACCAGGATATAGAGCAGGCAGTCGCCCGGCTAAGGCAGGAGAAGTACATCAAGCTCCGGCACCCTGTCAAGAAGGTGACTGTCTCCGGAAGCGAAGAAGTCCAGAAAGCGGTCGACAACCTGCGCGACCTCATGAAGGAAAGGCTAAACGCCAAAGAGGTGGAGTTCGAACAGGTCGAGCTCGACTACGAAGTCAAGCTAGACTACTCGAAAGCCGGACCCGAACTCGGCGACGATGTGAAAGATGTCGAGGCCACGCTCCAAGATATGGAGCATGAGGAGGTAGCTGAAAAAGTGCGTTCCGGCGATATTGTCGAGGTCGCGGGACACGAACTCAGGCCAGAGATGCTTGATGTCCGAACGTACGTCCCCGAAGGCATGGAGGGCGAAGAGTTTTCATCTGGAACAGTCTACATCGACGGCGAGCGGACAGAGGAACTTCTCGACGAGGCGTTCGTCAACGAAGTGACCCGCGCTATTCAACAGGCCAGAAAAGAGGCCGGGCTTGATGTCGAAGACCAGGTTGAACTCGTGATAGATGGTGACTCGTCAACTCTAGAGGACCATGCTGACACGATACGGAAACGGGTGAACGTGTCCGAACTGCGCTTCGGCGATGATCGGCTGGAGCATGAGGGAGAGGTAGAGTTCGAGGGCAGAAAAGCAAAATTCAGTTTCTCGGGTGCCCGGTGAGAGGTGGCTTGAGCGATGGAGCGAGAAGAACTTGAACCGGCCGTTAGGTACATACAGAATGTAGAAGAAGACGAGTATGTTACCATAATACACCACTGGGACATGGACGGTACATCCTCCGCGGTCATAACCTCAAAGATACTGGAGAAGAACCGGGGCAGGGAAGCCGACGAGGTCAAGATACCTCACAGGCGGGCCTATCACCTCGGCGAGAAAGACCACGAAATACTGGAGGACACCGACAAACTGATAGTGCTAGACTTCAACCTTGGGGCCGACGAACTCGAATCCATTGAGGACGAATTCAATATCGATGTTCTCGTTGTAGACCACCACACCTTTGACCGGGTTCCAGACGTCTCCTTCGTCAACCCACGGGACGATGACCCCGATGTCTACATCCCCTGTAGCAAGATCTGCCTAGATATAGCAGAAGAGTTCTCGTTAAAGGATGAACTTAGGTGGATAGCCGGTCTTGGCGTCATCCAGGACTTCGGCGTCGACTCATGCCCTGAGCTTTTCGAGGAGCTGAAGGACGAATACGAACCCTACCTGCCAGAAGAGCTTTCTCAGCAGGAACTCGCCAAGAACTGTGAGTACGGCAGGTACTCGTCCGTGCTCAACATAAAACCGTACCGTGACTCCGAGAAGTTCGCAAAGCTGGCGTATCAGGCACTGATGAACTCGGAGGACCTGAAAGAGCTTGAGGCTCAGGAAGAGTACAGGAAGGTCTACGAGGTCTACCTGGAGATGCAGGACGAGTTCAAAGACGCCGTGGAAAACTACGAAGAAGAACGGGACATAGACAGGGAGAACATGATAATTTTCTTCGAGCTTGAGAGCGACTTCCACATCACTTCAAGCATCGCGACCAACATGTCAACCAAGACCCCCGGATGGATACACCTGGTCGCACAGAGAACGGCGGATGAAGTATCAGTCAGCGCGAGATGCCAGTCCGGCCGTGTCGACCTCGGCGAGTTGATGGAGCGCGCATTACCTGAAGAAGCCCGTGAGGAAGGTGCAGAAGCTGGTGGACACATGAAGGCTGCTGGCGCATCAATGAAACCGGAGTATTACGGACAGTTCAAGGATAACCTCACAGAGCTTGTAGCCGCCGAGAGGTGACCCTAAGCTGTTTAAAACCTCTAGCCCAAACCCTTGATACCATGGCAAGAGACAGTGCAAAGCGGCAGCTCCAGCGCGCAAAAGACATGCTCGGTATCTCGGATGAACGGGCCGAGGAGATATTCGAGGAGCAGCCGGACCGGAAACAGCAGAAGAAGAAAGAGATGGAAGAGAACGAAGAAACTGAAACGGAGGAAGTTCAAGAAGAGCAGGAGGAGTTCACCTGCGACGAATGCGGCAAATCCTTCGACTCGGAGCGAGGAGTCAAGTCACACGCATCCCAGGTCCACTGATTTTTCTATATTTTCTATAACCGGTACCAGACCGCGCCTTCGTCCGTGTCTTCTACGTCAAATCCCAGGTCCTCCAGAGACGCCCGTATCTCATCTGCGACCTCATAGTCGCCTTCGTCACGGAAATGTTCTCTCAGCTCCAGCATCAGGTCAGCCATCGCCGCTTCCTCATCGCTGATTTCTGGCTCGACCTCTACTCCAAGTACGCCAAATAGCTCGACAAGTGCGTCCGCCGCATCGTCGTCAACCAAGTCGCCCTCATCGAGCACAGTATTAACGTCGGAGACAAACTCCATCAACCGCTGCTTGGCCTTCGCAGTATTCAGGTCGTCGTCCATGAAGTTCTCGAAGTCGTCGTATAGCGACTCGGTATCAACACCTTCCCCGCCACCTCCGTTCTTGTGCCTTATCCTCTGGACTGTCCGGCGAACCCGTTCAAGCTCTTTCTCGGCCTTCTCGATACCTTCACGTGTGAAGTTGGCTTCCGAGCGGTAGTGGAAAGACATCAGGTATAGCCGGATAGCGTCTCCTGGGAACTCGTCCAGTAATTCACGGACTGTGACAAAGTTGCCTGTCGACTTGGACATCTTTTCGCCCTCCCACTTGATGAACTCGTTGTGAAGCCAGTAACGAGCCTGCCCTTCTCCTGTCGCCGCAAAGCTCTGTGCACGTTCGTTCGGGTGGTGGGGGAAGATATGGTCCTTCCCGCCAGTATGGATGTCGAACTCGTCGCCGAGATACTTCTGGCTCATCACCGAGCACTCCAGGTGCCAGCCAGGATAACCGGTGCTCCAGGGCGAGTTCCATTTCATCAGGTGGCCGGTTCCTTCTGCGTTCAGCCAAAGGGCGAAGTCGTACTGGTTCTTCTTCTTTTCATCCGGCTCGACACGGGACTCAGCTTCTTCCTTGAGCTGGTCAAGGTCCTTCTTCGCCATCTCGCCGTACTCATAGTCTTCCGTGTACGCATCGACATCGAAGTAAACGTTGCCGTCAACCTCGTAGGCGTAGCCGTTGTCCATTATCCTCTTGACGAACTCTATCATCTCGTGGATGTGGCCTGTCGCCCGGGGAACTATGTCCTGGCGCTCGACATTGAGCGCTTTGGTGTCTTCAAAGTAGCGTTCTATCTGGTCTTCCACAAGCTCCATGGGCTCGAGTCCGAGCTCTTTTGCCCTGACCTCAACCTTGTCCTCTCCCTGGTCTGCGTCATCCGTCAGGTGGCCTACATCCGTAATGTTCTGGACATGCCGGACCGTGTAGTCCCTCCACTCGAAGTAGCGCCGGAGCGTATCCCAGACAGCGTAAGGCCTCGCGTTCCCGATGTGAAGGTCGTCGTAAATAGTCTGGCCACAGCTGTACATTCTGACCTTTCCTTCTTCGATAGGTTTGAACTCTTCCTTTTCCCGCGTAAGCGTGTTGAACAGTTTAAGTGTCATAGTATCTAGTTAAACGACGGCATCTTCGCCAGCTTCTCTATCAGATTTTCGATACTCTTCCTTTCCGAGACAACATCCGCCTCGTGGCTTCCCGAAAGCTCGTCAGCCACTTCTTCAGGTCGGACCCATTCCAGCGCCTCTAGGTCGTCCTCTGGCTCTGCATCCCTTGAATTAGCCTCGCAGTGATAGATGGCACGGATGAGGTCTCCGTTCTCCTCATAGTATACATCTACCAGATGATGTACTTCGACCGCCAGCCCGGTTTCCTCCTCTATCTCGCGTTCCACAACCTTCTCGGGCTGCTCGTCCTCTTCTAGGTAGCCCCCGGGGAAATGCCATTCGCCGCCAATAGGATGGTCGTCATCCTCCTCTTTCTTTGCTATCAGCACCTCTCCCTGTGCCACAACTATACCGGTCACGACGACGGGAAAGCTGGCTCTATCCATCTTCTACCACCTTTAAAGCTTCCAAATCCTTCTTCAAACCTTTAACGGTGTCAAGATCCTCGATATCACCGAGGTCCAGCCAGCTGTACTCTGAGTGCTCGTCTGTCAGCTCAACATCGTTTTCATCGACGAGAACCAGCACTGGATGAACCTGGAATTCGCCGTACTCGGATTCGACTATATGCGGCTCACCGGTAAAACCGTCCCGACCTATCAGCCCGGTCTCCTCCCTGAGTTCGCGGAGCGCCGCATCTTTAACCGGCTCGTCTTCGATGACGCCCGAGGGAAACTCCCACTTGCCCGGGAACCATTTACGGTCCTCGGAACGCTTCATAAGGAGAAACTTGTCCTTCCCGGGATGGTATGTCACTGCTGCGACCACGTCAAGAGGCTCATTCTGGCGGTCAGGCTCTGTCATGTCTGACACCTGATTGAGATGGTTCCAAGCCGGGACGGGGATTTGCACCCCGGTACGCCGCTCTGCAGGCGGCTGCATAACT
>CAZEKI010000028.1:0-10242 GCA_964512895.1 uncultured archaeon | reverse complement strand
ACCAGCTGACCGAGGTCAAGCCTTCTACCACAGATATCTTCATCGATGTTACGGGGAAGGACCACGAAACCGTTTTGAAAGCGCTCAATATCCTCTGTACTGCGCTCGCAGAGAGAGGAGGCGACCTTGAGTATGTCATGGTCGAGGACGAGAAGCTGCCCGACCTCAAGCCGACGCTGACTGAGCTGGACCCTGACTACTTCAGAAGTGTTTCCGGCCTTGAACTTGGGGACGACGAGATAGCGGAGAGACTTGGAAAGATGAGGTTCGACGCCGAAGTTTCGGGCGAGGGCATAGCGGTGGAAATCCCCGCATACAGGACCGATGTGATGCACCAGTACGACCTAGTTGAAGACGTTGTGATTGCCCACGGCTACGATAATATTTCGCCTGAACTGCCTGGTATCGACCAGATTGCCGAGGAAAAAGATATTGAGGATTACACAGACATGCTCCGGGATATTCTGCAGGGAACCGGCGCGCTAGAGGCGCACACCTACATACTGTCGAACAGGGAGAGGCTTTTCGGAAAGATGGATATGGTACAGGTCGGTGTGGCCGAGATGAGCAACGCGCTTACCGAAGACTACACTGTTGTCCGGAACTGGCTGATGCCAAGCCTGATGGAGGTGCTTGAGAGAAACAGGCACCGCAGCTACCCTCAGAGGTTCTTCGAGATAGGGGATGTATCGGTGCTCGACGACTCGTCGACCGGCGCATCGAACAGGAGGAAGGCGGCGTACGTAGAATCCTATCAAGGAGCCGATTACACCGATATAAGACAGGTGCTCCAGGTGGTTGAACGCGACCTTGACCTCGAGTTCGAAGTCGAGCAGGGCGCCAGAAACTGCTTCAAGGAGGATAGATCTGCCGAGGTATACTTGGAAGACGAAAAGGTCGGCTTCATCGGAGAGCTTTCCGACTCAGTAATCGATAACTGGGGTCTGGAAAGACCGGTTGCAGGCTTCGAGCTTGACCTTGACCTGATACTCCGGATTGCGAAGAGGTAGTCCGGCTTATTCTTCCAGCTCGCTTTCGCTTGGGACTATGAGCCATGCTATAAGGTAGAGAAACGGCGAGACTCCGGAGAATACTAGCAGTACTGTTGCCAGCCGTACCATGGACGGGTCAAGGTCGTAGACTTCTGCGATTCCTCCGCAGACACCGCCTAGAATCCTGTCGCTTTCCGACCGGTAGAGTCTTTTGTCGCTCATATTACCTCGTCCTCGTGTGAAGTCCTGTAGTCGTGGAGTTCGTCCTCCGAGAACCAGATTTCGATTTCTCTTTCGGCCTCCTCTTTGGTGGCGGAGGCATGGATTATGTTCTTGTAATTCCTCTCGGCGGCGTCGGCGTGCTCCATAGACATGTGTGCGAACCGCCCTCTGATGGTTGCGGGGTGTGCCTCGCGGGCGTCGGTGTCGCCGACGATTTTCCGGAGGTTCTCGACTGTGTGGACTCCTTCGACAACCATTGCCACGATAGGCCCTTCTTTCATGTAGTCGGCGAGCGATTCGTAGAACGCTTTGTCAACGTGCTCCTCGTAGTGCTGCTCCAGCAGCTGGTCGGTTGCCTGGACCATTTTCATGCCCGATATCTTGAACCCTGCGTCCTCTATCTGCGACACTATATCGCCTACTATGCCTCTCTTTACTGCGTCAGGTTTGAGGGCTACAAAGGTCATCTCAACGTAGTCAGATTCGTCCGTCATCGTCGCTCGCCTTAATAGCCAGTACTCGGGAAAATCTTTTTAATCGGTCGGCTTACTCCTCTAGCTGGCGGTAGAACGTCTGCTCACACGGCAGAAGCTGGACTTCTCCTGTCTCGAGCCATTCGTCGGCGGTCTGATTCTGGTAGGAGGCCTGAGAGGTCCATTCCATGCCGGTCACGTCCTCCGAGCCGCAGATATTGTAGGCGTCGAGCATCAGCTGGGACTCGACTAGCCTGTAGAAGTTCTCTGTGCCTGGCTCTGGCTGTGTATAGTTGTCGTAGTTATAGGTAGTGTGGGTCTGCTTCTCGATACCCAGGCAGATTCCTGCTTCTATCCCGAAGCACTGGGTTTCGATTTCCGTGAAACCGACTCTTACAGGTTCGTCGGGCGTAGCATAGTTATGGACTCCGATGAAGACCAGAACGATAGCGATACTTATAGCGATGTAAAGCACATCTTCTCGCAGGTCTACAAGAAGGGTCTCCTTGATTTCCTCGGCGGAGAAATCCATATTCAGAGCTGAGTGCTTCATATTCATAAAAGCTCTGCAGGGCCGTGCCAGTATTTATGAATCTGGCAGCCCACTCGATTTTTAGATGAAGCTTGGAACTATCCAGGGCGAGGTCAACACTTCTTCATTCCAGTTCCGCGCTGTTGAAGAAGTACGGAAGTTCGATTTCGTATCGGTCAAGAGCAACGGTAACTGGGTGCTTGCCCAGGTAGAGGAAGTCACGAAACATCCCGACGGCGAAACAGTCGCTAACGCCAATATAATAGGCTACCGCGACAAGGGGCTGACCAAGGCTCCGCGCCGGGTAATCGAGCCAGACTCCATCGTCTACAGCGCTGACCAGGAACTGATTTCCGACACTCTCGGCCTGAAGGACGAGGGGCTGACCATCGGCAACCTGGAGACAAACGAGGACATCGACATCAAGGTGAACGCGGAGGAGTTCTACAAGCACTTCGCCGTACTTGCGCAGACCGGCGCCGGAAAATCATACCTGACCGGCGTCCTGATAGAGGAACTGCTAGAGAACGAATACCCGGTGCTGATAATCGACCCGCACGGAGAATACTCATCGCTTTCAGAGGAGAACCCTGAGAGCGATGAACCCGAGGCGTACGACGTTGTAGAATACTCGCCCAACACCGACATCAACCAGACCGCATTACCTCTCTCGTTTTCGTCGGTCAACATGGAGAAGAAGGAACTGCTGGATATCATACCGGACTCGCTGACTAACTCCCAGATGGGTGTGCTGTACAACGCCTTGAAGCGCCTACGCGAAAAAGACGAGGACTACACTCTCAAGGACTTGATGGAGGCGGTCTCTCACGAAGATTCGACGGCGAAATGGAACCTGCTGAACTCTATGGAGCAACTTGAGGAGAGCGGTCTTTTCACCGAGGACCCTATTGACCTCGAAGAGCTGCTTGAACCTGGCCGTGCCACCATCGTCAACCTGAGAGCGGTCGAACCCGAGACGGCCGAGATGACGATGTACTCCCTGGCGAAACGGCTGTTCGACCTGAGGAAGAAGAACCGGATACCACCTTTCCTTATGGTGATAGAGGAGGCCCACAACTTCGTGCCGGAGAAAGGTTTCGAGCAGGCACTGAGCAACAAGATACTCCGGAAGATAGCGTCGGAAGGCCGGAAGTTCGGGCTGGGCCTCGGAGTAGTATCCCAGAGGCCGGCGCGTATCGATAAGAACGTTCTCAGCCAGTGCAATACCCAGTTCATACTCCGCATCACTAACCCGAACGACCTTAATGCTATATCGAAGTCGTTTGAAGGAGTCACTTCCGAGGTCGAATCGATGATAAAATCGCTTCCGCCGGGAGTCGCGTTCGTACTCGGCAACGAGTATCCGGTCATGACCGATGTTCGTATCCGCCGGTCGAAACACGGTGGCACGACCCAGACATCAGACAGCTATGTCGAGAAGGAGAAAATCGAGATGTTCACGCCTCGGAAGAGTATCAAGCAGCTTGAACAGGAAGCTGGTCAAAAATACGAGGAGGCGTACTACCCGCTTTACCTGGTCGAGAACGAGGACAGAAAAGTGTTGGTAGACGGCACCAAGGGAACGGTGAAGGCAGAGCGCGCCCAGCTGTCCGGCCTCGAAGAAGAGGTGCTTGACAGGCTGGAGTCCGGGGAATCGAAGAGCGAAATGCTTGACGAGCTAGATGTCAACCTTTCGAAGCTGACCAGCGTTCTTGAAAAGATGAGGGAGAAGGGATGGCTGAAGCAGGACTCGCTTGAGACCCGGGATTCTGTTCTTGATATGTCCCTGGTCAAGGAAAGGGTTGACGGAGAAAAGCTTATCGGCTTCGAGGTCGGTGAAGCCGAGGCCCGGAAGCAGCTGGATGACTGTTCCTTGAGACGGGTGTACTATCCCTACTATTCTCGAGGAGAGCAGGTCTATGACCCGATTCTTGAGGAAGAGGTTTCCTGACTAAGAGAACGTCCGTTCTTAAAAAATATAGTGTCCAAGGATAAACTGCTACGGCGGGTCCGTGGTCTAGCTGGTTATGACGTCGCCCTTACAAGGCGAAGATCCCCAGTTCGAATCTGGGCGGACCCACTGGTTACGCTCAGGTGGACACGCAATGCCGGGTTCACTGGAACCCAGCCCTATGCTCGAACTTTAGGAAGTTCGGTTCGGTAATCTGGGCGGACCCATAACTTGCTGGCTCTGAGCCCCCCCCATCCGCATGGTGTTGTCACCAACAAGTACTTAAAGTTCCAAAACAATTAGTTGAGATAATATCCTTAAACGTGTGAGGCCAATTCAGATTATGTCGCCCTCCAAACAGGCCCTGGTGCTGGAAGAGGAACTTGAGATGTCGACAGGAAAGATGATAGCACAGGCCTGTCACGCATCGATTAACGCATACAAGAGAGCATCTCCATCTCAGCAAGAAGACTGGGAATCGGAGGGTGCAAAAAAAGTGGTGCTTGAAGCGGGTGAGAATAGTCTTGAAGAGCTGTTTGAACAGGCGAAATCACGAGGTTTACCGGCGTACCTGGTACAGGACGCTGGATTAACCGAGGTAGAACCCGGAACCACAACAGCTTTAGGTATTGGGCCCGCTGAAGAAACTGAAATCGATAATATAACTGGTGAGCTGGTATTAATCAAATGAACGAAGAGCAAGAGGAGGAGAGTCTGCATATGATGGAAGAACTCGAAGACTGGGCGTACTACACTGACGTGCCAGGTATAGGCGGCAAGATAAAGGAACAGGTAAACGACTTCATAGTCAAGGAGCTCGCTGAACACGAGACAGGTGAAGGCGACCACCTGGTCGTGAAGCTCCGGAAGCAGAACATGACCACGATGGAGGCTATCAACAAGCTCTCCAATATGCTGCATATCTCCCAGAACCGGATAGGTTACGCGGGTAACAAGGACAAGAGAGCAGTAACCGAGCAGTATATCTCTATCCAGGGCGTCACCGAGGAAGATGTCCGGCAGGTCTTCACCGACGAGTTCGACCTCGAAGTGGTCGGCGAGAATGGCCACATCGGGCTTGGCAACCTCAAGGCCAACAGGTTCGAAATCGCGGTCAGGAACCTGAACCTGCCTATCGAGGACATCAGGAACCGCACCCTGAAGATTATCGACGAGCTTGACGGCAAGTTCCCTAACTACTTCGGCGACCAGCGTTTCGGTTCTACCCGTCCGATTACACATCAGGTCGGGCGACTGCTTCTCAAGGGCGAGTACGAGGAGGCTGTATGGACATACATAGCCAAACCTTATGATGAAGAATACAAGAGCATAAGAAAAGTACGCGAGGAACTCTGGGATACACGGCAGGTGGAGGACATGGCCGAGAAGTTCCCGAAGCACTACCGGTACGAAAAAGCCCTTCTGTACCACCTTACAAAGAACGAGGAGGACTACCAGGGCGCAATTAAGCGGCTACCAGAGGGCCTCCAGAAACTTTTCATCCACGCCTATCAGTCTTGGGTCTACAACCGTGTGCTGTCCCGGCTGCTTGAGGAAGACGAGATAGAAGACATAGATATGGAGATTCCGCTTGTCGGATACAAGACGGAGCTGGGAGATAACAAGGTCGACAACATGGTAGAGGAGATCCTGGATGAAGAGGGCGTCTCCCAGGAAGATTTCCGACTGCAGGAGTTCCCGGAGCTCAGGTCGGAGGGTCACGACAGGAAGGCGTTCGCAGACTTCAAGAACTTCGAGATACTAGAGATAGATGAGGACGACCTCAACATGACCAAAAACAAGATGAAGGTCAAGTTCGACCTTCCGAAAGGGGCATACGCCACTATGTTCCTTCGTGAAACCATGAAGGGCTGATACAGATGATAACTTACCTGGCCTGGCTGCTCATAGGCTCCTCAATATTTCTGATAGCGTTCTACCTGAACGTTTTTCTGCACACTGATAGGGACGAGGAGCTATACGAACTTGAGACCGAGCCTTCCATCACGGTTCTTATGGCGGCCTATAACGAAGAGGATGTTGTCGAGGAAGCGCTAGAGAACGCATGTAGCCTTGACTACAGTAACTACGATGTGGTTCTTGTAGACGATGGCTCAACTGATTCGACGCTGGAGAAGGCATCCCGTATAGCCGATGAAAACCCAATATTGACGGTTTTAAGCCACGATGAAAATCTGGGAAAAGCCGCTGCGCTGAACACTGGTCTTGAACAGATAGGCTCCGACTATGTAGTTGTGCACGACGCTGACTCAAAGATTGATGGAGAGCTTCTCGAAAAAGCAGCTGCAAAGCTGGAACACCAGGAAAACCTGGCCGCGGTCATAGCCTCTATACGGGCATGGCGGTCTGACACTTTTGTCCGTCGCCTCCAGGAGGTGGAGTACCGTATGACAAACTTCTACCGGAGCCTGATGGACCATATCAATACTATCGATGTCACGCCAGGAGCGTTCTCCATGTACAGGACTGCGGATGTCAAGGAGGTCGGAGGATTCGATGTCGGAAACCTGACTGAAGACCTGGAGATGGCGTGGAGCCTCCGGAAGAACGGTCGCGATATATCTATGGTATACCATACTTATTCGGAGACAGAGTTCCCCATGACCCTGAGAGAACTCTATGCCCAGAGAGTTCGCTGGGCAAGAGGCGGCATGCTGAACGCGCTGAAGTACCGGAGTATGTTCTTCAAGCGCAACTACGGTTGGTTTGGTGTTTTGCAGCTACCGATTCAGTTCCTGATGCCGTTTATAGCTATACTGGGCCTGGGAATGATACTTTACGGAGTCTCCGAAGGCCTGTTCAATTTACTGCTCCAGTGGTCGGCTGTCGGTTTTGTTCTACCGGACTTCTCGTCGATTGAACCCTACCGCGCGTTCCTCGGCATGCAGTGGAAGATATTTCTGCCGCTAGTAGCGAGCATAGGCTTCACAGGCTACATCGTAAAGCGTGCATACAACCATGCCGGCGAGGACATCAAGCACCCGTTCGGGCTGCTGATTTACATGTTCGGTTACTTTGCAGTACAGGCCTCTTTCTGGGTTGCGGCGATTTTAAAAGAGCTGTTCCGAACTAAAAGGATATGGACCTAGTAAAGGACTCTCTGATTAAAGCAGCCGCCGTAGCGACCGTGATTATCCTGCTAGGAGTTCTTGTAGGTCTACAGATGGATGACGCCAGAACCAGCTATCTGGAGGAGCAGTTAAAGGAGTCCAACCTCAGGAGCGATACCTTCCTTGTCACACAGCAGTATCTGGAGGACTCGAGCCAGAACTACTGTACTATTGTCAAGAACCAGGTGCCGGACATAGCCCAGCAAAACGCACAGATAGGACGCGACCTCCAGTCTTTCAGCGGCAGCAGCCTTGGCAGCCAGAAGGATTTCGACCATCTAAAGAAACGTTACTACGTCAACCAGCTCAGGCTCTACAACATGCTCCAGAACTACCGTTCGTACTGTGGCGGCAACGTCTCGCTCATATTCTTCTTCTTTGACAACTCTATCGAATCCAGGAGACAGGGAGCGGTTCTTACCGAGTACCGTGACAAAGTGGACAACAGGACGTACGTATTCAGCTACAACCTTAACACAGAAGGCTCTTCGGTGCTTGAGATGCTGCAAACAGACTATAACGTTACCGGAGGACCGACCATCGTGGTCAACGGTAACAAAACCTACAGGCGCTATGTTCCCCTGGCCGAACTTAGACAGATAATAGGATGAAAGAGACGTATTTTTTGGCGGCGATGGCTGCGGCCGGACTGCTCGTAGGTTTCATGGCTTTCAGTCTTACAGGGCCGTCGGACGGGGCTTACTGCGACCGGATAGAGCAGGACATCCGTGCGAATCAGACTTTCAACGGAAGCATCGCCTGCTATCCTCCTGGTGTACTGAACGTCAATCTCTCAGATAAAATCGAGGAGAACACCGAGCTGAAATGTGTCTGCCGGAAGAGCTTCCAGGACCAGATACAGTACCTCCCGATAACCGTTACACGGTGATTCAGGCACTGTAGTTCTTGGATATGGACAGCTGGTTGCTCCTACCCTTCTTCTCCTTCGAAATCACTTCTTTGTCCACAAGCTCTGAGACCACACCGGATATCTTGGCCTTGGAGTAATCGGACTTCTCGACCACGTCCTTCTGCAGCATCTGACCCTCGTTCTCCCGCAGCAGCTCTATAACCTCTATCTCGTCCTCTGACAGCTCTTCGTAGACGTTTTCTATATTTTCTCTGTTAAACCTCCGGAAGCCGAGATAGGAGAAGAACCCGACAAGCAGAAGCGATGCGGCCAAGATACCGTACTTGACGTAGTCGAACGGTCGGGCGAAGTCCTCATAAATCGCCTGGAACTGGAGTGTCTCACCCAGGTCGGGGTTGGTGGTCCACTTGACAAATATCCTGCGGCCGTTACTGCCTCTCTCGGCGTCAGGCGGGCTGATTACCGCCGTTGACACGTTCTCGTTCTGCAGCACACCTGTGCCTTTTGGCAGGATGACCTTGAGAGAGTAGCTGTCTGTCGGCCTGTATATGGACTGTGTGTAACGGAAGACCTTGATATTCTGCTGGTTCGACACGAAATCCGTTCCCCGGAAGTCCAGAGAAACTGTAAAGTTATGCTGCCTCGGCGGTTCGCATGTTATCTCCGAACCTATCTGGAGCCCCTGTACCTCGCAATTAAGTGTCTCGCCGCCTGAGGTGGCGGATACGTCGTGTGCACTGTAGCTTGTGATATAGCTGAGCTTTGAGGAGGTCAACTCCTTGACCTCTATGTCCACGTGGACGCTGGAGTCGGAAAGATCCACTGTGACCTCTTCGCTGCCGATAGTTGTGGCTCCCGCCATCGAGAGGAGGAATATTATGGAAACCGCTAAAGAAAGCTTCCTCATGTGTTTTTTTGCTTCTCTCAGTGTTAAATACTTAGTTGTCTTCGGAGGCCCGGGAAATAAGAATGCCGCCCGCACCCATCTGGGCGTACTGATGCATCGTGTTCGCGACGTTCTGTAGGGTCTCCTGGCCCTCGGCAAGCCCCATATCGTAGTTATCCGGGCCTTCTAGCTGGACATAGGTGGGGCCGTAGTTGATAACAAGTTCTACTGCCTTGGAGAAACTGTCTATCTCGGTTCTGACCTCGCATACCTGGGAGAAGCCTTCTTCTAGGCTGGGATGAGGGTCCTGGACCTTTGAAACCTCATCCATTTCCGACTCGACTACCTCGACTCCTTTCTCGCTTTCCAGCTTTTCAAGGTGGTCGTCCATCGATTCCTCAAGGCCTTCTCGGTCAGGCGCCAGCGCCTCGAACACCATCCAGAGCTTGACTGTCATGTTCTTGGCATCGGTCCATAGCTTTAAACCGGTTCCGACAGCCACAAAAACAAGTTAAACCTCTGTGCGAGAACTTACCTGTGAAGCCGAAGCAAAAGATTCAGGAGCTGGAGAAGACCGCCGAAGACCTCCACGAAGAGTACGGCATCGACCGGCGCGAGCTCGGCAAGATACTGGTCATCGCGTCCACGACGCTCCTGATAGTTTCTATACACGCAACCCTGACACTTCAGTCGGTTTCCGAGGAGCTTAACCAGGTCAACCGCCAGTTCGACAGGGCGGAGGCTATAATCGAATCCCAGGGCTTCCAGACCGCCCTGGAGGATATCAGCAGGATTCAGGGAAGCACGCTTGCCAACAGCGCCCAGCAGGCGGTCGAGTCTTTTGAACAGGTTTCGAACTCTACAGACAGGATAGAAGAGGCCGGGACAGAGGTAGAGAACCAGGCAGATACCTACCGCTGGCTGGTGCTTGTCGGCATACTGGGAAACGTCGCCGGAGTTGTCACAGTTTACCTCTGAGGTGTCAAGAATGCTGGAACAAAGGAAACTTCTGATTTTGGCCCTTACGGTGTTTTTTGCGTTCAGCGCCTCCGCGGTTAACCTTGATGTCACTAACATAACGATTCACGAGGTTACAGGCCTCTCCTCCAGCCAGAAGGAGGTCTCGGGAACGCTAGTTGACTTTGGGCTTAACAAGACTTTCGAGCTCGACCAGAGGAGGGAAG
>CAZEKI010000027.1:0-10563 GCA_964512895.1 uncultured archaeon | reverse complement strand
TGCAAATTCGCCCGCTTCGATCGTGGCACTGCCGACCTCCGACAGGTCTATCTCGTCTACCGGGGAGATACCGAACTTCTCCATCTTCTCGCTGTAGTCTCCTATCTCGACGTCTCCCCAGGGGTCTATCTCAGGCATAATTAATCACTCCCACATAGCCTTATTTAGATTTGGAACCCCAGGCCGGACAAGCAGGAGTCTGCCATGCTCTTTTCGACACCGAAGAAATCCTGAAGTAGAGCTTGAGAAGGGCCTATGGCTTTCTCACGGGAGTTAAATAAGTTCTGACAGCCGTCCAAGCTTCTCCGCCTTGTTGCCTACTATGTCCTCGTAGCCGTCAGTCGACATAAGCACTGGATAGAAGCGTTCCTCTGCCACCAGCTCTTCATCTCCTTTTCGTGCAAAGACTTCCCCCGCCTCGACCACCGCGAAGTTCTGTTTTACAAACTCGAATCCGGAGCCGGAGACGCTGCCGGTGTGTCGGAAAACTACTGGATCGGTTTCTGTACATCGGCCTTCCAGCACGTCTCTACAGGCAAGAAAGTTCCTGGTAACCCGGTAGGCATTCTCTGCGGCCTGTTCGGTTCCCTGGTGGCCGCATTCGACAACCACACCGTCCACGTGTTCGTTGAGAGAACCTGATTCTGTGGGGAAATGAACCGCGTTCTCCACGCCGGTCGCCCTTATTATCTCGGCAGTTTTCTGGTCCAGATGGGAGAAGTTTGTGAAGGGCTCAGGATACGACCTGGTAGAATGGAGGTCTATCACCTCGGTGCCTTCTACCCTGTCTATTATCTCCGCTGCCAGCCTTTGTTCGTGTTTTTCGCTTTCCGGGTCTCCGGGGAACGAGCGGTTGAGGTCTGTATCTATGAAACGGGTGTTCTGTTCAAGTGCTTCTTCGTTCGCCAATATGAACTGCACCGGCTTCCTGAAACCCGGTTCTTCCTCAAGGACTCGTTCAACAGCTTTTTTGCCACACGGCTCATCGCCGTGGATAGCACCTATAACTGTGTATTCCGGTTCTCCTTCTCCACGGATTTCTACCCTCATATTATTCCACTAGAATTAGCGGGATTAAAAATTCAGGACTCCTTCAGCGCCTCGACCGCGGGCAGTTCCTCCCCGGACATGAACCGGACGAAAGCACCGCCAGCTATCGAGACGTGTGTGAAGTCGTCGAGGTCGTGGCCGAACCGGTGGACCAGTGAGGACGTATGTCCGCCGCCGAGTACGGTGTAGGCCTCGGAGTCTGCGAGTTGGTCAACTATCTGCTGCGTTCCGTCCGGATGGTCTTCGAAAGCACCCATAGGCCCTTTCATAACGATTGAATCGGCGTCCTGTATCTCTTCCACGTACCTATCTGCGGTCTTTTCTCCTATGTCCCAGGTCATCTCGCCGTTAGGGACGTCTCCTATATCATGGTTTCCGGATTCGGTTCTTACATCTTCTGGCAGGACTATCTTGTCGCCATGCTCCTCCAGCATCTGTTTGAGGCCGTCTTCCTTTCCGTCGAAGCCGTGTTCCTCTATCCACTCCTTCTTGCCACCGAGATTGTACCCCTTGATTATAAGCGCCAGCTCTCCAGGTATGCCGCCGAGAAGTACTTTTTCCACGCGGTCTATCATCTGCTCCATCATCCCGATTATATCCGAAGGTTTCTCGCCGCCAAGCACAAGCACGGGATTGCCGAGTTCGTCCCTTATCCGGCTGCAGCTATCGACCTCGCGCTGCATAACAGGGCCAGCATAGGAATCTAGAAGCGGAGTAAAGCCGACCATCGATGCGTGTGCTCTGTGGGCGGCCGAGAAAGCATCGTCAACAAAGACGTCGAAGTACTTGGCCATGTTCTGGACGAAGTAGTCGTGGGCGTGTCGCCGGGCATCCAGGTTCTGGAGTTCCTCGGAGAGAAATCGGATGTTCTCAAGCAGGGCCACATCGCCGTCCTCCATCGATGCGACCGCGTCTCCCAGCTCCGGGCCGAAGAAGCTCTGGACGAACTTGACATTCTGGCCCATATGCTCTGACATGATTTCGGAGTGCCGCTCCAGTGACAGGAAGTCGTTACGCGCCGGTCTGCCCTGATGTGCTATCACTAGAGTCCGGGCTCCCTGCTCACTCAGCTCTTCTACAGTATCCATGTAACGCCTGAACCGTACCGTTGTCTGAGGTTCTCCGTCCTCGATAGGCAGGTTGAGGTCCGTCCTCAGAAGCACGTTCTTTCCTGCCAGATCCGCGTCATCCACCGTCTTCAAAACGACCACTATATTACGATGTATTACTGGCTGTTTTTAACGGTTGTCGCCACGGTGGAAATAAAAGCCTGAGAGCCAAAGCACGGTACGTGGTATATATGGCAACCAAGGGTGGATGCTTTGGATATCCGGCTCTCGGCCGGCAACATTGACTTAAAACCTGCTAGTTCTAGTTCTATCAATCACCCTGCAGTAGTTTTTCCCTCAAGAAGCAGGGAGGTGTCGATATGATAGACGAAACGGAAAGACTCGCAGAGCTGGCCAAGAGAAGGGGCTACTTCTTCCCCTCAAGCCAAGTCTACGGAGGAGTAGCAGGGTTCTATACCTACGGTCCCCAGGGCGCCGCACTCAAGAGCAACATACAGGACTTATGGAGAAAACGGTTCACGGTCAAAGAAGGCCACCGGGAAATCGACGCTCCGACAATAATGCCCGAAGAAGTATTCAGAGCTTCCGGCCACCTCGAAGGCTTTGATGACATGATAGTAGTATGCGAAGAATGCGAATCCAGCCACCGTGCCGACCACATAATAGAGGACAACACCGGTATCGAAGAGGCGGAAGGCTTCAGCCCGGAGAAGGCCGCAGAAATAATCGCGGAGCACGACCTGAAGTGTCCTACGTGTGGCGCACCGCTATCGGGTAACGAAGTCGAGGACTTCAACCTGATGTTCGCAACGAACATAGGACCGGGCGATTCAAGCCCGGGCTACCTGAGGCCAGAGACCGCCCAGGGCATCTTCGTCGAGTTCCCCCGACTAAAAGAATACGCACGCGAACAGCTACCGTTCGGCATCACCCAGATAGGCCGGGCCTACCGGAACGAAATATCTCCCCGGAAATCACTTGTACGCGTAAGAGAGTTCACCCAGGCAGAACTCGAGCTGTTCATCGACCCGGAAGAAGACGAGCCAGACCTGGAAAAAATCGGGGACGTCGAACTGATGCTTTACCCGGTTGACAAACAGGGCTCGGGAGACTGCCTCAAGATGACCGTGAGAGAAGCGGTCGAAGAAAACATCATCGAAAGCGACTGGGTCGCATACTACCTCGGACTCGCCAAGGAATGGTACGAGAAAATAGGGGTCGACATGGACCGTTTCCGGTTCCGGCAGCACCAGGAAGGCGAACGGGCACATTACGCCACCGACTGCTGGGACGCGGAGAGCGAGGTCGACGGCGACTGGATAGAGATGGCGGGGTTCGCCTACAGAGGATGCTACGACCTCCAGAGCCACGCCGACCGCTCGGGCGAGGAGTTCGCCGTCTTCAAGCAGTACGACGAGCCAAAGGTGGTCGAGAAAGCGACGGTCTCGCCTGACATGGGATATCTTGGCCCCGAGTTCGGCGAAGACGCAGACGATGTGGCGGAAGTGCTTCAACAACTCGCGGAGCAGGAGCCGAAAGAGTTCGAATCCGGAGACGTCACAGTAGAGGTCGAAGGAGAACAACACACTGTCCCCGTGGAGAAGACCGGCTTCAGCGTGGACGAAGTCAAGGAGTCCGGCGAGCACGTTACACCTCACGTGGTCGAGCCATCTTTCGGTGTCGGCAGGACGCTCTACACCGTCCTGGCGCATGCCTATGAAGAGGACGAGGTTGACGGCGAGGAACGGACAGTCCTACATCTCGAACCAGTTGTCGCGCCGACAGAAGTAGGCGTCTTCCCTTTGATGGACAAGGACGGCATGGGCGAGAAAGCCAGGGAAGTAGCGGAAGAACTAAGGGGTGAAGGGTTCTCGGTCGAACACGACGACTCAGGCGCTATAGGCCGTCGTTACCGCCGCCAGGACGAGGTCGGAACGCCTTTCTGCGTAACGGTCGACCACGAGACTTTGGAGGACGACACCGTCACAGTTCGGGAGCGAGATTCGACCGAGCAGAAGAGGGTCGCCGTAGACGAACTCACGGAAGTTATAGGAGACCTCCTGAACGGCGATAAACAGTTCTCCGAGCTGTAGAGAAGGGACTCCCTAGAAGGTCTGGGTGGCGTTTGATAAAAGCTCCACCGAAATCATCACCATGGCCAAGTGTTCAAAATGCGGCAAGGAGACCATGAGCTTTACGTGCCGCTACTGCGGCGAGAAGTTCTGCTCCGAGCACCGGCTTCCAGAGAACCATGACTGTGACTCTCTGGAGGAAGAGCTGGAAAAGGAACGGGAGGAGACAGACAGATGGTTCCGGGAGAGAGATACGTCTGAAGATGTTATCCGGCCATCGGCCCCGAAGAAGCCATCGCTTCTGAGGGACGGCTTACGTGCGCTCAAATCTAACGTTACTCTTGCTATAATCGGCGTGACGTTGCTATCGTTCTTCCTGCAGTACGTCGTGCCGGGATACTACGAGTTCCTGACTCTTTCACCCGCTCTTACGCCGGAGGCGGTACAGGCCACCAACTCTGCTTTCGGCGGCTCCATACTGCAAAAGACTTTGCTCGGCGCTCCATGGACTATAGCCACAGTCATGCTGGCGCACGGTGGCTTCTTCCACCTGTTCGCAAACATGGTGACTTTCTACTTCTTCGGCTCGGTACTGGAACGGGCTATCGGCAGCCGGGACCTTCTCAAGTTCTACCTCGCGGCAGGGCTTCTGGCCAGTATAGGCTACATAATCTTCAGGAACTTCCTGTTCTACCAGTACGGTCCTGCGGTCGGTGGCCTGCCTGCGCTGGGACCGGCTGTAGGCGCCTCGGGAGCAGTAGTCGCGGTTTTTGCTGTAGTTGCGATGCTCCACCCGAAGGCAGAGGTGCTGCTGTACTTCTTCATACCCATGAAGATACGGACCGCGCTATACCTCTTCGGCGGCCTGGAAACTGTCAACCTGTTCAGCAAGATGATAGGCTACACGCTTCCAGCCATCGGCAACTTCGCATCATCCGCCCACCTGACAGGACTCATAATCGGGGTCTGGTACGGCAGGAAACTTCAGAAACGATACTCGAAACAGACAGGGGTTCTCGATCTGCTCGGCTACTAGTCACGGCGTTATCCGCTCGACCTCGTAGTAGGTCACTCCTCCCTCCGCATCAACGACTCCCCACAGCATACGCGCCCTGATGTTCTGCGCGAGACGGACGGCGCGAGACATTTCCTCGAAGCCGAGTGTGTGGCTCTCGGGAACAGCGTGCACCACCCACTTGGTGTGCTGCTTCTGCCGTTTCTCGCCCTCTGCGTAGGGGTTCACGCCACGGGGATAGACCCGGAAATGAGCGCCGAACTTGAAACCGCTCTTGACGATGTAGCCCCGGTCTCTCAGGTCAGAGTAGACCTCGTACTTCTGGTCGAACTCGTCGTCCATCTGAGAAAAACGTCCGAAAAGCTGTTCTCGGTCTAAAGCTTCATCCTCCTCTACGACCTCAAGTTCGCCCCGGTCAACCAGGTGCATCGCCTCGACAGGCGAGAGCTCGAGCCGGCCGTCGTCCATCAGCTTGCCGTAGTACTTCTCGCCGTGAACCTCTTCCGCCTCCTCTTCATCCCAGACCTTGACACGGGACTCTGACAGTTTTCCGGTGTAGCTCATGCAGAGAATCCCGAGTACGAAGCTTTTAAATCTCGCTAGAAATCGTCCATCGAGCTCTGTTCATGCTCTCGTAGCACACGTTTAGCGGTCTCCCACGACTCTCTTGCCTCAGGAGGAAGCTCGCCGTGCTCTTTCAGGTACTCTTCAAGGAAGTCCGACGCCTCCTGTTCGTGGGAGTAGCCTGACTTGAAGTCGTAGCCGTACCTCTGCTTAAGCTCGTCGATGTGGGATTCACGGGCGCTCTTGGCTATAATCGATGCGGCCGACACGACCGGGTACTCGTCATCTGCACCGTGTTCCGCCACGAACTCGACATCTTCAAAACGCGGCGGTAACTCTGACTTCATCTTCTTGATGAAGCGGTCGCCGTCAGGCTCCGGCAGGTCAACTATAACTTTGTCTGGCTCGGTCCTCCCGATTACTTCGGTGAACGCCTTGATCTCTATCTCGTTGAGGTTCATGATTTCACGGAGCTCGTCGATTTCCGACGCCTTGATTTCGCGGAGGAACGGTTGGCCGAACTCCTCCAGCCGGTCTCGAATCGATTCCCGTTTCTGGTTCGAGAGCTTCTTCGAGTCCTTGACTCCGAGCTCTACCAGCGATTCTTCGTCGGAATCATCTATCAGGAATCCTCCAACAAACATGCTTCCGATGACCGGTCCTCTTCCAGCTTCGTCTACTCCAAGAACTTTCACAGACACGTTTGGATACCCAGTAAATATTACCCTTTCCCAGCCGAGGAGGGTTTAAAAGTTTCATACCGAAGTTGAGTCATAGTCGTTCAGCGGGGTAGAGCAGCCAGGAGTGCTCGTCGGGCTCATAACCCGGAGGTCCGTGGTTCAAATCCACGCCCCGCTAACGAACCTTTCGAAACGAAGCTCGGCGAGCTTCTTGTAACAGCTTTCCATCGAAAGCTGTGAAAGGTTCGAGCCAAAATCCCTCTTTTCCTGTCGATTCAGTTTTAAATCCAAGTCTTTAGAACTTTTTGACATGCTTACTCCGACCCATCTCGTTTTCGGGCTTGCTCTGGCCTACGTTCTCGATAAGCGTCTTGTAACAGCCTCTGTCTTCGCTGTCATTCCTGATTTTGACGTCCTTCTGAACTTTCTCTATCCATTTGTCCACCGAGGAATCATGCATACCGTTCTGGCAGCCGGGGTGGCGGCTGGACTGGTCTATCTCTACACCGATGACAGAGAATCGGCCGAAAGCTGCTTCCTGGGCTATAGCTCGCACCTTGCACTGGATTTGACAACTCTGTCGGGCGTACCGCTGTTCTTCCCGTTCTACAGAGATATAGCGCTCTCTTTAACACCAGCCTACAGTTTTGAGGCCAACATGGCGTTCCTAGCGGCGTCTTTAACCGCCATGATAATCAAATCCAACTGGAAGATATTTAGACCTGTTTTTCGGCCCTCGTAAACGTTCTCCAGAAATCTGCCAGGCGGATGCGTTAACTTAAATAAAGGTTGTGAGGAAGGTATTGGATACGGGGGAACGGGAGCTGATAGAGGTCGAAGTCAAACAATGGAAAAAGTTGGAAACGTCATAATACGAGTGATGCAGGACCTCTCCCAGCTATCGACTAATGGCTCCGCACACCTCAGGGTCAACCAGAACCTGTGCGACCCTGAACAGTTCGAAGCACTTTTCAACCATTTCTCAAGAGGAACTCTGCTTGAACACCTTGACCTTCGAGTCGAACCTCTACAGGCCTACATGAAATGTAGCTGTGGTCGACAGGAACCTGTTGAGGGAGACCATCCCGGATACGCTAACTGCCCAGGATGCGGACGATTTGCCGAAGTCGAAGACAGTGCCTACCAGCTTGTCAAGCCGGATCCTGACAGGACAGGGAGACGGAAGAGTATCAGGTTCTAGCGGGAACGAGTTAAAAAATTATCAGACCCTCTCTACATTACGCCCTTTCTATAGGGCCGGTAGCTCAGTCTGGCAGAGCGCTTGGCTCTTAACTGCTGGGCGCAGTTAACGCGCCAAGCCATGCGATGCATGGCTTACATACAACAGGTCAGCAGCGAGACACCAAGTGGTCGCGGGTTCAAATCCCGTCTGGCCCATTATGGTCGAACTTTTCACAGTCGCCGCTATCGCATTGATGGTTCTTGCAGTCATCGGCAGTATCACGCCGATGGCTCCGGGCGCCCTGCTCTCTGTCGCCGGAATACTGGTGTACTGGTACGGGACCGGATTTTCCCGGCCGGATACATGGTTTCTGGCGGCGTTCATACTTACAGGGTTTTTCGCGGCGTTTATGGACTACCTGTCAGGTGTAGTGGCTGCAAAGATGGGCGGCGCTTCAACCAAAACCTCATTAGCAGCAGGCCTGGTCGGTATCGTACTTTTCTTCGTCATGGGGCCTATAGGGATTCTGCTTGGGGTAGCAGGAACTGTTTTCCTCCGACATTACCTTGTGACCCGGGACGGAAAGGGGAGTCTCAGGGCCGCGACTTACTCTGGGGTCGGTGTTCTTGGCTCGGTCGCAATCCAGCTAGTTGTGACGGTTTCACTGCTCACGGCATTTCTGGTGGCGCTACTGGTCTAGAGCCGAAAGACCCATGGTCTCCGGGAATCCTGTGACAACGGTCTCGAACTCGCCACCTTCTCCGGCCGCGTTGAAACCGTATTCCCGTGAGAGTTCGACGAGCTCCTCGACTGAATCCTCGTCCAGCAGGCGGCCTTCCCAGCTCTCATCAAGGCCTCGAGCGGCAACCTCTGTTATCTCGATTTCAAAGCCTTCGCGGATAAGCCACCGCATATAGCGCTCCTGGTTCTCCTGCCAGAGCGGTGTGAAGACCTTGAGACCGAGCCCTTCGGCGACTGCGTCGACTCTGTCCCGCTGGTAGGTGGATGCGAGCGCACCGGCGACCACGCCCTCCACGCCGTACTCGTCCCGGGCTCTCCGCAGGCCCTCCTTCAGGTCCTCTAGCTCAGCCTCCTTCTCACCGGCCGTTTCCTGAACCAGGAGTGGGATGCCGAGCTCTTCCGCCTGTTCTTCAACTGATTCCACCTCTTTCGAGTCGAACATGTAGCTGTCGGAGTTCCGGCTCTGCAGGTTCACAAGAACAGCTATCTCGTTGTTCCGACACATCATCCGGTAAAGGGCCGCATTCGAATCCTTGCCGCCCGAGGTCAGGGCCGCCAGTCTTTTGTTGGGCTGTTGAAAATCCCCCGGGTTTCCAGCTGCTCCAGAAAGTCTCCGACTTTCGTCGCCGCGGAACGAATTCAAGTATCCCTGCTTATGGTCGAAACCGTTCTCCCTCGCTAGTTTATCGATGGCCTTGTCAAAGTTGCTGCCATACTGGGCCGCGGTCTTCTTCCGCCAGACGACTTCTTCTGGGACTCCAAGCTTCTCGGCCGCCTTCCTGAGAACGTACTTCCGGTGTCCCTCAACTACTTTCTGGTCTCCGGGAACTGTCAGCGCGTGTTCAACTAGCGCAGTGTCAAGAAATGGGACGCGGAGCTCGCTTCTATGCCGCATAGCTATAACATCGTCGCGGTACAGGTCGCGGTGGAAAAGCGACCGCAGCCCGGAGAGACATTCCCTATTCAGGTAGCCTTCGTGCCGGGAATAACCCGCGTATAGCTGCTCGCTACCTATACCCGAGAAAACTACTTTTTCATCCCCGGCATTTTGGAGGGCAAAGTGGAAGGGAAGAGCGACACCAACCTTGACCGTGCTGGTCGAAGATATCCATTCCTCTATATCAGGTATCGCCTCTTCTACTTCCTCTAGCGTTGCCTCGCGGATCTTGAGTTCCAGGTCCATCTCTTCGGCGACCTTCCTCGCCCATCTGGTGTCGCGAGGCGCGTCAGTATTGCCGTACTGGATGCCGGCAGTATAGCAGGTGAAGTCATGACCGAGTTCCCGGAGAGCCGCAGCAATCATTGTCGAGTCGACGCCACCCGAGAAAAGCAGGCCGAAATCGCAGCCAGGGACTCTCTTCTCGACCGCTTCCAGAAATCTCTCCTTCACCTTCTCGGCAGCTTTCTCCAGTTCTTCTCCGGCCTCGTTGACCTCGAAGAAACTACGCTGCTTGAACGAGATATCGCCGGTTTCGATATCGTACCTCATCACCTGCCTTGGATGGAGTTCTCTCGCGTTAAACCCGGCGGCCTCCAGCGCCTGTTTCTCCGAGGCGAAGGAAAACCCATCTTCGGAGTACCAGAGCGGTTTTACACCGAGAACGTCGCGGGCCAGCAGAAGTTCCTGGTCTCTGAGGTAGGCGAATGCGTAGACACCGTCGATTTCTTCAAGTGCCTCGAGACCTTTCTCGTCCAGCATCCACAGCAGTAGTTCTGCATCGTTTCCGGCACCATACCCATACTTCTCGTCCAGCTCCTGCCAGTTGTATATCTCGCAGTTGGCGACAAGAGTACCGTCACCTTCCAGCGGCTGTTCTACCTCTCCAACCACCGAGTGCAGTATGTGGCCGAGCCGTATTTCTGTCTCGACGATGCCCGTAGAACCGCCTCTGTGTCCAAGACTCTCAAGTACTTGTTCGAGTTCCGCGCCGCCAGCTATCCCGCACATCCTATCCCCAGTTTTTCCTGAAATCTTTTTGAATAGACTCCGGGAACCGCGAAACCAGAAAGATACAGGGCGAAGGCGATTATAGCCGTTGATACAGAAATTACGAATGAAGCCGTGTGAATCGGTCTATCCCTGTACTCCAGCATCTGGATACCTTCACCTTCCACATCCACGAACCCTAGTTCAGTCTCTTCAGCATTGAAGTGGCCGGAGTAAGGAATCGGTAAAGGTTTTGAAGCA
>CAZEKI010000026.1:0-10775 GCA_964512895.1 uncultured archaeon | reverse complement strand
TTTCGAGCCTCTATTTTCACCATGCCCACACCACCACTCTTACAGGTTCGTTTTCCATAGTGGCAAATCTTTCTAGACGTATGACCTGTGAATCGTCATCTATGCTGGCCCCGAACGTCTTGAGATGCTTCTGTAGTATCAGGAGCGACCCTGGGTCGTCTTCCCGGTTCTGGAAGCTGGTCACTACAAAGCTCTGGCCGGAGTACTCGGATACCAGGTCTCCGCGCCCGATTATCTGTCCGTCCTGGAAGTCCCAGTTCCGGGAAACATAGGTTGTGTTGTAGATGCCGTCGTGTGACGTAACTAGGAAGTTGTGAGTGTTGCCGTTAAGCGTGGCGCTGCCGTAGTGTATCTCGTTGTCCGCCCGGCCGTAGTAGGTCAGGTCTCCGTCAGAATCCCGGATGTCGGGCTCGGTTATGGGAGGAGTTACCGAGTCTCCCTCGCCTTTTGTGAATGTTTTATGGGTTTCTATCATCGGCATCCAGGTGAAGTTGAACCGGTACTGGTGGTCCGCGCCTGTCAGCTCCTTAAACTGTGTATAGTTCAGGTAGTTGAAGCCGTTGGTTCTCGGATTGATGGTTCGCAGACGCATGATTTTGTCTCTCTCAAGCTCCATGAAGTCGTTTGCAACACCGACCGCGTCCGCCTCTCTGACTGTGTCGTTATCGCTCTCCCAGTTTGTCCCCCCACCGGTGTGGTCGTGGCTACCGGTGTTGGTGAGTATCTTTGTGGATATCTGCCTTGCCTCGAGGTTAAGAGCTGCTTCCTCCACGTTGCCGCTGAAGCTGGGCATGGCGCCTGAACCCAGTGTCACGAGCGCCGCAAGCGCTATAAGATATACAAAGGCGGCTGCGAGGAACTCTATGTGTATCTGACCTTTCATCTTCAGACCCCCGCGAGGCCGACCATGTACATGAAGACTACGAAGGCTATAGGCAGCATTATCATGGCGTGTTTGACTCCTGCGCTCGGGCTTCCTTCACCTATCTGGCCTGCGACAGCCCCGGTGCAGATGCCTTGTATCATAAGCATGGTGAAAAGCAGCGATTTGTAGTATGCCATGTTACCGTAGCTGAACTTGGTGGCGTAGGCGCTCGTGAAGTCGGTGACGTTCTGTGGAACGAATCCGAAGAGTTTTGCGGTCTCGCACATCGGGGTGGCGGGAGCTATCTGGCCGCTGCAGTAGTTGGTAGTGCCGCCGCCCTCGCCCAGAAAGTCAAGGCCCTGAAGCGCTCCCTGTCCTGCTGAACCAAGCCCCAGTAGCTCTGACATCATTGTGTATATGCCTATGGTGATGCCGATGAACAGGAAGTAGATCACGTACATTATGAATATCTGCTGCTTGATTTTCGAGTTCTTGGCCTGTATGGTTTCCTTGAGCTTCGATGCGTCTTCTGCGATGGATTCGATTGTCTTGGTTATGTTGCCGCCGCTCCTGAAGCTCTGGAGAAGGATAGAAACCGACTCCTGTATCACAGGTGATTCCTGCATCCTCCGCGAGAACCGTTCCATCACTTCTGGAAAGGGGATGCCCCATGTCAGCTCGGTGTGTATCTTCTCTATCTCATGGTTGAGGCGGCCGTAGTCGGTGTCTTTCGCCGACTCGAACGCCTGGAGTATGGTCATGCCTCCGCGCTTGGATTCGGCAAGGTCTTTGAGGAAGGACGGGAACTGGTCCTCCATCTCTCTGACGGCACGGTTCTTCAGGAAGGAGATGATGCCGTATGGCAGTACGCCGACAATTAGCCCGAGTATAAGAAGGGCGCCGCCGAGCTGGCCGGAGATAAACATGTAGCTGATGACCCCTATGAATATCAGGAGCGCTCCTGCTGCTACCGACGCGATGACAACCTTGTCTTCGGTAGAGTAGCCTGGCTCGTATTCCTCTTCTTTGAAGAAGTCTATCATATCTGGGTCATCACCCCGTTTCTAAAGCGAACACTGGAGTATCGGGCCCGGTTTTTCATCACCGGATACCACCTGGAGAGATGCCTTTGACGAAGATTATGAACATGGCCGAGATGAACGGCAGTCCAAAGAATATGGCGAACATCTGTATCGTGACTATGATGTCCCCTGAAACAGAACTGAAGGAGCTCATAACAGCGCTCATAGATGTGAATATAATCGAACCGACGATGACTACTGTGATATACATCTCTACCAGGAGTCCGAGCTGGTCTGCGAACTCTTCGACACGGCGCTGGTAGTCGTTCATGAGCGTCCGGGAACGTTCCTGGAGGAAGGAACGCAGCGACCCGCCAGATGTTATGACGTGGTTCATCCCCCACATCAGCTCCTTGAAATCCTTGCTGGGCGTTCTATCAGCCGCCTTCTGTAACGCTTCGCTGGCGTCCATCCCGAAGGTCTCCATGTCCCGGCTGATACGCTTGGCCTCTCTGGCCACTTCCTGGTATTCTTCTTCCTGCTGGCTGAGAACCTTGAATATCTCAGGTATGTCGGTCCCTGTGCCCGCGAGCGTGGACATGTACATGGTCGCGAACGGCAAGGTGTCTCTTATCTTCGAGGCCCGGCTCTTGATGAGTATGGAGGGATACAGGTAGAAACCCATAAGCACTGCGGTTCCGAGCACTATAGATACTGCTACAGTGAATATTATGCCGGTGATACCGGAGCTCATAACGAAAAGCGTACCGAGTATGAAGAAGCTGAATGTGATGGCCACTATGGTCGAAAACACCGCCATGGAGACATACTCCGGCAGCGACACCTCTATGTTTGCCTTCGACAGCTGGGGCCTCAGGTCCTGGAAGTAGTCTAGGTAGTCGAGGATATAGCTGCCTATCTGGTCGTAGCAGAACTCCGCGTACTCTTCAAGCATTCTCCTCGATTTCCATTTGGGCTTGGTTGGAGTTTAAGCTTTCCCCAACTTTCTGCATGACGGACTTCGGGTCGGAATAGTAGCGAGAGATGATATCTCCGACTTTCCGGTAGTGCTTTATCTGCTGTTCCTGCATCCAGTTCAGCACGTGCTGCCGGTTCCTCAACTCCTCTTTCATCTGTTCGTCGTCCATACCGGTCTGGTTGACGATATCCTTCAGAAGTACAGATGGATTCGCGACCTCGTAGACGTCCTCCTTGGCGTTCCAGTCGAACACCTTGTTGGCGTCTATACCTGTCCGTTCGTCGTAGCCCTGGATCTCGTAGAGACCCTTGATACGTCTGATATAGGTGTCGCCCCGCCTGATACGCGAAATCAGCATGACTGCGTCCAGTGTCTCGATGAGCGACGGAGAAAGACTGATTGGCTGCGTCGTAAGCCGGTCCATAAGCATGTTCAGCGAGTCAGCGTGGATGGTCGAGAGTCCGGTGTGGCCGGTGGCCATCTGCTGGAACAGGATGTAGGCCTCCTCGCCTCGGACCTCACCGACGATGATGTATTCGGGACGTTGACGGAGCGATTCCTTGAGTAAGTCGTCCATCGAGACTTCTCCGCCTTCTTCGGCGCTCGAACCGAAGCCTGAGCGCGCGACCTCCGGCACCCAGTGGTCGTGCGGCAGCCTGAGCTCCGGCGTGTCCTCGATCGATACGATTTTCTTTTCCGGCCGGATGAATAGCGACAGCGAGTTGAGCTGCGATGTCTTACCTGCGCCCGTGGTACCGGCTACAAGTATGGATTTCCCGTGTTCTACCAGCGTCCACAGGTACGATAACATCTGTGCGTTCTCCGTCTCGAAGTCCATCATGTGAATCGGTGTAAGCGGGTCCTCTGTGAACCGTCTGATGGTGAAGTTGGAGCCTTTTCTTGCGATGTCTGTTGCGAGCGTTGCCTGGACACGCGAACCATCGGGAAGCGCGCCGTCGAGAAGCGGTTCGGAGACCGAGATGGATTTGCCTGAGCGCTGGGCCAGCTTCATCACGAACCGGTCAAGTTCTTCGTTTTCTTCCCACATGATACTGGTCTTGATAGAGCCGAACTTGGGGTTCCTGTGGTAGACGTAGACTGGTATTTCGGTGCCGTCACACGAGATGTCCTCGACCTCTTTGTCGTTCATCAGGGGCTGGAGTTTGCCGAGGCCCGCAAAATCGCGATAGGCGTAGTAACGTATGATTTCCCGCTGCCTGTCGGTGAGCGAGATGTTGTACTTGTCAACGATTAAGTCAATCTTCTCGGCAAGGTATTCTTCGGCTTCCTCGGTTTCTAGCTCTGTGAAGTCGACATCGAAGCTTCTTTCAAGTATGTCTTTTATCTTGTCGAGTATGTTCTGGGTGTTCTGGTCGAGCTCGGGCTCGATTACCTTGTATACGAGTTCGCCCTGTTCTTCGTTCCAGGTGATATGCGCCCAGGCGTACACCATCTCTCCTTTTTCAGGGTCTTTCGGGACCAGAGGATAGGCGATATCGACGTCGGTCAGTCCTTCTTGGTCTTCTGATTCTCCTTCTTCCTTCTCCTCCAGCATTTCGGGCTGGAACTCTTTCGCTGTCGGCAGCTCTATTCCTTCTCCCTTGAACTTCTGCGTCTCTTCCTCCTCTTCTTCGAACCATTCGGGGTGCTTCGCCTTTCTGAGACTGTTTATCAAGTTGTTGAACTGGAGTGCCATCAGTCAGCCCTCAATGTAAATTGGTCTTCGTTTTTGTATACTTTTACGGGGCCGCCTTCCACGGACCCACTGAAGCTATACTGGTTTTCCAGGCCGTGAAGTGTTGTTCTGAAGTCTCTCTGTGGAAACGCAACTATTATACCGTCACTGAGGACGACGCGGTAATCGCCGTTGGCGATATTCCCTGGCAGGTCCACGGATATATGGCCCGAATCAACGCCTTCAAGGCTGTAAATAGCGTCTGCGAGTTCGGATTCGACCATGTTTACCTGGTGCTCACGTGCCGTGTCCAGCAGGCCTTCACGGTAGTTGGCAAAAGCGGTGATAGTGCCGAGGGCCAGTATGAGTCCGAGACCGAAAGTCAGCACCGACTCGACCGCTATGTACTGTCCTTTCATCTTACTGGATATCTACGTCGACCACGGTTTTTGTTCTCGGGATTTTCTCCCCTGTAGCAACTGTCACCCGGTCCTGGCTCACTCCCTCGTTGCTGATGACAAATGTGGCCTCGTCAGTCGCTGAGCTCCTTCCTGTCGTCTGTATATCTATCTTTTCCAGGCTGTCGCCTGAGGGATCGCTGACATAGAGGTTTCTGAACTCGATTCTATAGGTCACGACCGAGCGACCTGCTCCTGCAGCGGCTCTGACGGCTACCACGCCAGGCATATCCTGGCCTTTAAGCGCATAGCTTCCGCTGCCGATGGAAAGGTTCTGCAGGCTGCTGCCCTCTATAAGCGTCCAGGAGCCCCGGGGATAGGGAGATGTCTCGGCGTTTGTGAATACCTGTATATAGTCGAGTTCCTCGTTCACCTGGATTCTTCCGTTGTCTACCTCTAGAGTGACTGTGGATGTAGCCCCTCTACCGTTTCTGGACACAGACGTGATAGCGTCGTGCAGATCAAAGACCTGTCGCTCGACGTTTTCCAGCTGTGCCTTGCTCTGGCGTTTCTCGAGCAAAGGCGTTCCCCAGACATACGCAGTTGCTATGGCCCCTATCGTCACTGACGTGATAAGGACTGCTGTGAGTGCCTGCGTCTGCCCTTTCATATTATCAAAAAGGCTCTGGCTCGAATATAAATTAAGTGGAAAACAGAAAGAGAAAGAAGATAGGAAGATGGAAGACGCCTTTCCCTCAGCAGGACAGGCTTCCACTTGTGGACGGCGCGCAGGTGTAGGACCAGGACTTATCCGCTGTCCTGAAGCTGACTACTATGCCTACGCTGTCGGTTGCTGCTGGGAATGCGACTCCTGTGTCGCAGATGTATGTTCCTCCTGGTTCGACCATTTCACGGTTGCCGTTGGTGACCGAAGATGTGAAGCATTCCTGGTTGCCGGACGCCTTGTAGCTGCCGGGCAGTACCTGGTAGCTAACTCCTGAGTCCGAGTTTTCCGGTACGAAGCTGATTTCGAACTGCTCCGTCATATTCAGTGTCACACTCCCGGTGTTCCTCAGGGAGATGTTGATACTGTCATCGTCTGAAGTGTCCTTGTACACCGAGGAAAACGTTAGCTCGGTGTTCTGCACCCTCTGCTGCTGTGCAAGCTGTTCGCTGGGGTCTCCTGTCAGGTTCTGGAACTGGGAGTAAACTACTCCTACGGCACCTACTGTTATAAGTAGCAGAAGTACGATGGCGATGACCGGTGTTATACCTTTTCTACTCTTCTTAAACATAGATTAAGACCTTACCGAAGAATTCCTTCTCTTGCTTTAAATAGGTTTAACATGAGTTCTCTCCTGAATTGTAGCAGACGTGTGAATCCCTTATACCGTGCTGTCCTGTCAGCCTGAACGACTTCTCGTTCCCCTGGGACGGGAAAGGCTCGTTGGTGTCGATACTGACAACTTCAGATGGGTCAAGTATATCGGGAGGATTGGGGTTGTGGTACGTCCATCCTTTGCCGTTCTGCCCCTGTGGGGCGCCGTCGACGTACAGGCTCCAGACCTTGCTGCCGTCTTCCTCGAGTTCCAGGCTGATGGAGCCGGTGTTCCGGATGCTCATGATGACGTTGCCGTTCGAACCTTCGTAGGCGTACTCTATATTGAAGTCCGACCTTTCCTGGAGTTCTTCATCCTCTAGCTGGCCCTGTATATTCTCGGCCGTCTGCTCTTGAGCCGTAGTTATGAACTGGTAGGCCGATGCAGCGGCTGCTATACTGATAGTCATCAGGAGAACGGTCGCGATAACGGGTGTTATGCCTTTCCGTGGGAGGAATCTACTCTTCCTGCTCATCGTCCATCTTGTCGAAGCGCTTCCTCAACTTTCTCATCCTGTTCGAGGAGCCCTGGCCCTGTTCGTTGCCAGCTCTATCTGTCAGACCTTGGCCTTGCTGCTGTCTTTCCTGGCCCTGACCTCTCTGCCGGCCACGTCCCTGTCTTTGCTGCTGTCTCTGGCCTCCTTCTCCGCCTCCGGCGAGTATGCCTTCCTTGTTGCCAGCGGCGTAGGAACGCCGAATGCTTTCGTTAAGGTCGTTGAGACCTTCTACTATCTCCTGGTTCGATTCCTGCATGTCGCCGACAACGTCTTCAAGCCTGTCTCCGACGGCCTCTGCAATCCTGTTCCGGAGGTCGCCGACTACTTCGCCTTCCATATCCATCTCGGACGCCTCGGAGAGAAGCTCCATGAACTCGTTCATGTTATCGATAACATCGTCCATCTTGTGCGTCAGGTCTTCGACCGAGTTCTGGAGTTCGTGCGTCGACTCTGTCATGTCGTTGACGATTTTCTGATTTGACTTCATTATGTCGAGAACGTCTCTGACAAAATCGTCTCCTGGCCCGGACTGGTGTGACTGCGCCTCGATCTGGTCAAGACGCTTCTCCAGCTTTCGGATCGGGCCTAAAGGCACGACTTCATAGTCTTCATTCGACTCGTTCGACAGGTCTACTTCATCATCAGCCATGTATAAATGGAACCTCCTTATACACCATAGAATTCCCGATACCCGTATTTATAACCACCGACCTTTCTGTTTCTAGAAAAAGATTCGGTATAGGGATTCAGACGAACCGAAAGTAGTCCCAGTACTTCTTGACATTTTTGTTGCTTCGGATGTTCATTTTACCGCCAGCGTAGTCGGTATCTGTACCGCTGATGGTTGCTTGGGTATTTCCTGACGGATCAATCGCCCTTACAGTCATAGTACCATCACTTGCCCAGTCTACTCGGCATTCCCACCACTCATCCTGTGCATATCCAACATTTGAGGCAGAGGAAAGTTCTGAAACACCGCCTGAGCTGATTTTTTCTAGGTGAACTGTGTCATCGGACCAGTCCCATTGTACGGCGTATGCGTTATTAGGCAAAGAATTCCCGGGAGAGCCTTGGACGGCGAATGATACTCTATTCCAACCTGCACCACCCCCCGAAGCAACATTGCCGTTGGGGCTTCGTGTGTACCACCTAAAAGTGTCTCCTTGGTCTGGGGTAGTTAGACCAGAGGACGTAATATATGAGGTATCGGCGGAATCACCCTGAAGTGAATAAGTGCCTTGAGCCACAGGACTTGTGATTATGCTAAAGTCTGCAGTGTCTCCCGTCCATCCGCTTAAGTCGCCGCTTTCGAAATCGTCGATTGCACCAGTATGGGCTGTAGATGTGATTTGTACCCAGCTTGAGCCGTTGTAGTAGTGTACTCCTTCACCATCGGTGTCGTAAAACAAAGTCCCGGTTGCCGGACTACCGGGCTTTGAGCTTCCAACGGATAGATGGTGGCCGTCGACCTCATCCGCGTCAATGTCACTTAATCCTTGGCTGCTAGCTCTTAACTGTCCCCATGCTCCGGCAGTTCCTGAAGCTAGGCCGATTGTGCCTGCTCCGAGTCCGAGTAGTTTGAGAAAGTCGCGGCGGTTGATTCTCCGGGATTCGAGTATCTTTTTCTTCTGCCGTTCCTTTTCAAGGTTGCGGATTATTTCCTGGGCGATTCTGTCGCGGGAGCCTGAGACAAGGTTCTGGTCGAGTTTTTGTTCGACGAATTCGTTTACTTTCCGCCGGATTTCCTGCTCTGAGACTTCTCGGGACATTTTTTATCCGGCGTAGTTGGGTTTGGTTTTGTTTTCCGGGCTTTGTAACCGGGCGAGTTCTTCCTGAACTTTTTCCTTGATTATTTCAGATTTCTTTTCTTCCATGAGTTCTTTGATTATGTCGTCTAGTTCCTCCAGCTTCTCGTCTATCAGCTCGTCTATGTCTCTTTCGCCCTCCTCGCTTTTTGTCATATGATTCATATTACGTATCATATGAATCAAAGTACTTAAAGCCTGTAGTTATGAAGATTCTTTCTGAGAGTGTCAAGAAACTGCATAGCTGGAGCAACGGACTCGGCGTCTACGTCACCAAAGAGGCCAGAAAGTTCGGCTGGGAGGAGGGCACACATGTCAAGGTTTCCGCGGTAGAGGACGATGGAGACGAGATGATAGTCATAGAAAAAGTAGACATCTAGTCTTTCTGGTTATAGAAGATAATGAAAGAGAAATATGTGGAAGCCGTTCAGAGAACGGCTTAGCGGCTCGAACGAGCTACCGTTCGTTCTACATCATTCCTCCCATGCCGCCGCCCATTCCGCCGGCGCCGCCAGGAGGTCCGCCGGCTGCTCCACCACCTTCGTCGTCTCCTCCGGTGAATCCTGAAGCGGATATCACGTCGTCGATACGGAGGATCATCTCGGCGGCTTCAGACGCGGACTGTACAGCCTGGGTCTTGGTCTGCTTCGGCTCGACAACTCCTTTCTCGAAAAGTTTCTCGGACTTTCCGGATGTGACGTCGATTCCTGCCCAGATTTCGCCGTTCTCGTGCTGGTTCCGGAGCTCGACCAGCGTGTCAATCGGGTCGAACCCGGCGTTCTCCGCCAGCGTCCTCGGAATAACTTCGAGCGAGTCGGCGAAGGCGTTGATGGCGAGCTGTTCCCGTCCGCCAACCGAGTCGGCGTAGTTCCTGAGTTCGCGGGCGAGCTCGACTTCTGTTGCTCCGCCGCCTCCGACTACCTGTCCGTTCCGGAGCGCGGTTGAGACGCTTCCGAGCGCGTCTTCCATAGCTCTCTCGATTTCGTCGACCACGTGCTCGGTTCCACCTCTCATCAGGATGGAGACTGACTTGGCGTGCGGGCAGTCCTGTACGAAGGTCATCGAGTCGCCGGAGATGTTCTTCTGCCTGACTGTGCCTGCGTTTCCGAGGTCGCTTTCCTCGATGTCGTCGATGGAGGTCACGATGTTGCCTCCGGTAGCCCGTGCGAGCTTGTCCATGTCGCTTGTCGAGACTCTCCTGACCGCGTAGATGCCTTTCTTGGCGAGGTAGTGCTGTGCGATATCGTCGATACCTTTCTGGCAGAGCACGACGTCGGCGCCTACTTCGTCAAGCTTTTCGACCATCTCCTTCAGCTGGCCTTCTTCCTGTTCGACGAACGACTTCAGCTGTCCGGGGTCGGAGATGTTGATTTCGGCGTCGGTCTCTGTCTCCCTGACCTCGATAGCGGTCTTCAGTAGCGCAATATCTGCGTCTTCTACCTTGTTGGGCATGCCGGAGTGGACCTTTTCCTTGTCTAGGATGACGCCCTGGATGAGCTCGGAGTCGTCTACCGAGCCACCCTGCTTCTTCTCGACTTTTATCATGTCCTTGTTGACGACAAGTTCTCCGTCTTCCTCGTCTGCGACCTGCTGGATGGCCTCCACGGCGATTTCGGCAAGGTAGTCGCGTGCGGTCTCTGCGCTTTTGCCGGTCATGGCGGTCATCGCAACTTTCTGTAGAGTCTTCTCGTCGTCTATGTCGACATCTTCTGCTATCTCCTCAAGCAGCTGGGTGGACTTCTGCCGTGCAAGTCTGTACCCTTTTGTTATTATGGTAGGATGTATCTCCTGGTCGAGGAGGTCTTCTGACTGCTTCAGGAGTTCTCCTGCGAGCACAACACCTGTCGTGGTGCCGTCTCCTATCTCTTCCTCCTGCGTCTGCGCCACTTCCACCATCATCTTGGCCGCAGGATGCTCCAGGTCCATCTCTTCGAGTATAGTAACCCCGTCGTTTGTGACGACAAGGTCTCCTACACTGTCGACCATCATTTTGTCCATTCCTTTTGGACCGATTGTCGTCCTTACGGCTTTTTCAACTGATTTGAATGAGGCGATGTTGTTTTAATGAGCGTCTTCGCCAGTTGTGCGTTCAGCGTCTTCCGACATGATGAAGACAGGCTGTCCACCTAATCCTACCATAGAATTGTTTCACCTCT
>CAZEKI010000025.1:0-11023 GCA_964512895.1 uncultured archaeon | reverse complement strand
AGCTCACTTCCTGAAGTATAGCAGCCACCAGCTCCACATTCACGATGCGGAACTTCTATAGCTACAGTATTTATTAGACCTACACCTCCTGATGAAGTATTCCAGCTCTGAATCAGTCTCCCACTGTCTTTTACAGCGTCTCCCCTCACTCTGTCAGGGTAATTTGCTAAATTGGAGTAGGGAACTTTCTCAGCGTCAGATTTTATATCACCTATATTACAGACTTTGTATGTACTGCTACGAGCAGAATTAATACAACCAGAAGCTACAGCTGTGAGAACTAACACTAGGATTATAGAGGCTCTCATAGGACTTTATCCTCATTTTGTTCTTATTAACTTAGTCCTTAGGGCTATATCAAGCACTTCTATAACTTTCGGGCTTCCGTGCATCTTTCATGGGCAAGATAGAAGGAAAGGTTTTCTCAGGGATGGAAGAGGGACGCTACTATCTCTCGCTTGACCCTTACAGGCAGAAGATTGGGGACGCAGTGGGTTTTGAGCCTTATGAAGGAACCCTAAACCTCAGAGTGGACCCTGTCGAGCTCAGAAAGCTGGAGTCACAGAAAGAACCCGTAGTGGTGAAGAGCTTCGAGTACGGCAAGGAGGAGTACAGCCGGCTGGAAATCTATCCTGTCACCGTGGCAGGAGTCGAGGCAGCTTATCTGGATATAAAGAAGACCGACTACGGAGACGATGTGATGGAGCTGATAGCCGCGGATAGGCTGAGAGCCGAGCTTGGTCTTGAGGACGGCGACACTGTCGAGGTCGAGTACTAGGCAAGCCTGTTAAATCACAGTCCTCAAAGAATTTCCATGTTCACAGGTATAGTAGAAGACACAGTAGAAGTATCGCGGATAGAGGAAGCAGGAGAGGGCAAGCGGATGTTTCTCGACGGCTCCGACATACTACACGAAATAAAGACCGGAGCCAGCATCTCGATTAGCGGGGCGTGCCTGACAAGGGAAAACAGAGACAGTCCCGTCTTCTTTCTCTCGGAAGAGACGCTGGAAAAAACCTGGTTCGACGAACTGGAAATCGGCGACCAGGTAAACATTGAGCAGCCGCTTACACCGGACGGACAGATGGGAGGCCACATGGTCCAGGGCCATGTCGAGGCGGCGGCCGAGGTTTTGGAAATTGAGGAACTGGAGAAAGGGCATAATATGACTTTCCAGAAGCCTCAGAAGCTGGATAACTACATAGTTGAGAAAGGTTTTATCGCGGTCGAAGGCATCAGCCTGACAGTCACAGGAGTTGAGAAAAACAGCTTTTCTGTAACCATTATACCAGAGACCTGGGACACAACGAACCTTTCACAGAAAAAGAAAGGTGGCAGAGTCAACCTGGAAACAGACGTGATAGCTCGTTACGTAGAAAAGATGGCCGGTTCAGAAGGTTTTTAGCTACGGAAATATAACTGGACGTATGAGAGCCCTGAGCGGCTTAATCGGACTGAATCCTCTCCGCGTAGGTTTCATGCTCATGATAGTCGCTGTAGCCGCTATAACGCTTCTAGCCACCTCTCCAGCGGACGAACCGGCCCAGGAGGAAACAGAAGACCAGACTATCAAAGTCGAGCTCGGTTTTGACGGAGAGTTCCCGGTGAAACACACCTGTAGGGGAAGGAATCTCTCACCTCCGGTCAACTTCTACGAGATGCCGGAGAAAGCCGAGACAGTAGCCATAATCATGGAAGACCCTGATGCCACCATACCGGATTTCACGCACTGGCTGGTATGGAACCTTCCTGTCGACGAAAACATCTCCCAGAACATGCCTGACAGCCCTGAACTGGAAAACGATACACGCCAGGGTACGAACGACTTTGACAAGATAGGCTACAACGGGCCGTGCCCGCCTTCAGGAACACATACATACAGGCTGACAGCCTACGCCCTCGACACAAGCCTATCGCTCCAGCCAGGAGCTTCAAAGACTGAGCTGAGAACTGCCATGGAAGATCACATCCTGACATCGGATACGGTCAGGCATGACTTTGGCTAGAGCCGATTGAAGGCTCTCTGAACCACTTCGTTCAACGCAGGGTGGATGTGAACTGTGTTCTTAATGGCGTCTATACCGCCAGAGTTCATCGCCACCAGTACTTCGTGTATCAGGCTAGAGGCGTGTGGGCCGATGATATGGCATCCGAGTATATCTCCCTCCTCAGATACAAGTACTTTCACAAAGCCGTCTTCCTCTTTTAGCGCGAGCCCCATTCCGGTCTTTCCGTATTCATAGGTTGCGCTGACACAGTCCCCCTCTTCATCTTCCAGCTCCTGCTCGGTCTTGCCTACGCCAGCTATCTGGGGCGACGAGAAGATGGCATGCGGCATGACAGGCTCTTCAAGGGGATGCTGGTTGTCGCCCAGGGCGTTCTTCAGAGCGTGTTCTGCCTCAAGGTTGGCGGAGTGCTTGAACATCCAGTTGCCTGCGATGTCGCCGAGAGCGTAGACACTATCCACAGATGTCTCCAGATATTCGTCTGTCACGACGAAGCCACGGTCGTCGGTCTCGATGCCGGACTCCTCGACTTTAAGCCTGTCTGTGTTCGGCGCCCGGCCCGCAGCCACCAACAGCTCGTCGCCGGCGAAGGAATGCTTGTTACCGTTCTCGTCCTCGGCGACCACCTTGACTTTGCCCCCGACCTCTTCTACCCTTGAAGCCCTTAGTCCAAGATTAACATCGTATTTCTCGGACGCGAGCTCGGTGAACTTCTCAGATATCTCCCTGTCCTCGCGGCCTACTAGCGAGTCGCCCATCTCTACTATAGTTACATCGGTACCCATAGACTGGTAGAAATGCGCCAGCTCGACTGCGATATAGCCGCCGCCGATAATCACGAGTTCTTCCGGCTGTTCCTCCAGCTCCAGCGCCTCCTTGCTAGTGAGATAGTCGACATCTTCAAGCCCATCGATAGGCGGTATGAGAGGCCGGGAACCGGCCGCGATAAAGATGGTGTCTGCGGTTATCCTCTCTCCATCGACGTCAAGTATCTTCTCGTCCACAAACTCGGCCTCGGTATCGTAGAGCGTATGGTTCTCCGAGTTTTCTACGCCACGCCTGATGGACTCGGCATCCTCAGAAACAGTATCGTTGACCTCCCTGACTATAGCCGGAAAGTCGATGTCGCTTACTTCGGCATCGATATGGAATTTCTCTGCCTCCTCCACTGTCTCTACTATATCGGCGCGGTGTATCAACATCTTGGAAGGTATACAGCCTCTGTTGAGACATGTGCCTCCAAGCGGTCCGGGTTCAACGACTGCGACCTGGTCTCCGCGCGAAGCGTACGCCGAGGCAACATCGAGACCGGAACCAGCGCCTATAACGATAGCATCGAACCTTTCCATCTCCCCTCTAGGATAAAATCTCGGCGCGAGAGGTTATAAAATATAGGAAAGCCAGAGGTAACTCCGCAAAACGGATAGGGAAAGCTTTAAGCCGTCACAGCGATAATCTCTGGGTATGAAGTACGCAGCCCTTCTGGCCATAGCGCTTGTAGTCCTGATATCCGGGTGCGCCGACTCCAGTACGGCACCGGAGGCGGACACACCTACCGAGGACAACACACCGCCTGAAGATACCGACACTTCAGACAACGAGACAGAGACCGTAACTGTTACCTACACCGGCTCAGGGTTCCAGCCGCAAACCGTTACCATACAGCAGGGCGACACTGTCAGATGGGTGGACGAGTCAAATACACCGATGTGGGTGGCCTCCAATATACATCCGTCCCACACAAATTACGCAGGAACCAGTCTTGCACAGCACTGTCCACAGGGAAGCGACACGGCTTTCGACCAGTGTGAGGAAGGAGACACATACTCGTTTACGTTCCAGCAGGAAGGTGAATGGGGTTATCACAACCACCGGGCATCATCAGATACCGGAACGGTAATAGTAGAATAGTTTAGCCCAGCAGTCTCGCCAGGAATCGCTCCTTCTTGAGTATCATCCAGTGCCGGATACGTATCAAATCCTTCAGGTAGCGGAAGAAACGGTTCTTGTAGGCTCTTTCGCCGTACAGGAATATCCCGGTCTTGCCGAGGCTGACCACGAGAGGCGGTGTTCCTTCTTCAAATCTTTCCAGTGTCTCATGTCCAGACTTCCGTATGTTCTCTGCCATGACTCTGCCCTCCCTGATAGCGTTGTGGGCCGTTTTCCGGGCCTCAGTGTCAGCGCAGTCGCCGGCCGCAAAGATGTTGTCGTACTCCTCCGACGAAAGACCTGCGTTGACAGGCAGTCCTTTGCCGTCTACATCAAACGATGCCTGGACCACCGTCGAGGCCTGGAGTCCTCCAGCCCAGATAACAGTGTCGGCCTCTAGCCGGTCGCCGGAGTCGGTCTCGACATAGTCACTGCCTACCTCCGCCACTTCTTTTCCGCCGCGGAAGTTTATACCGCGGTCGTTCATGTAGTCGAGAGCGATGTGAGAACTTTTCTCGTTCGAGTTAGGCATCGGACGGGTTGACATATCCAAGATGTCCACTCCGATATCCATGGCTGCCAGCTCGGTGGCGACTTCGACGCCTACGTAGCCGGAGCCTACTATTATAGCTGATTCCGCGTCTTCAAGCTTCTGGTTCATCCGTTCCGCTTCGTCCAGACTGTAGCATATCTCTGCGTCTGATACATCCATTCCGAAGTCGTTGACCTCTCCTCCGAGCGCAAGCACCAGCTTATCGTAGCTGTGCCGGCCCTTGTTGGTTCCGACCACCTGGTTTTCTGGGTCTATCTCGATGACTGCCTCCTGCGAATACTCGACCTTTGTGGCTTCGAAAAGCGATTCAAGGTCACGGGTAAGTTCATCTTTGGACGCACGGTTCCGGAAAACGTCTATTATACCCGGAGTGAACTCGTGGTATGGCTCTTTGTCGAGAATCCTGACCCAGTAGCCCTGTCTCGCCAGTCTCAGGGCTGCCGTCACACCGGCGAAACCCGCCCCGAGCACCAGGACGTCCTCTTCCTCCATAAACAAAACCAGTCAACGCGCGTTTAAAAAGGTCTATTACCGCGGTTTAGTTTAAAAGACTTGTACCGCCTAAAACTCTCTGTAGCCCACCAAGTAGAGGCTACCGAAAGCCATTCTCTTGGCGGGGTGGTGTAGTGGACTATCATCGTGCCTTTGGGAGGCATGGACCCCGGTTCAAATCCGGGCCCTGCCAACTACATTTCTCCACAATCGATGGGAATCCCGAAGCTGCCTTATCACTTCGTCAAAAGAATATCCGGAAATATCTCTTCAACTCTAGCTCTAATCATATAATATATGAGCCCCAAAGTTATGGAAATCAGCGTTATCAAAACTATTTCCAGAGATGAGGAGATCACCAGACTAATTCCTGAAAGAGTTAATAGGAATAAAAGGTCCCTAAAGTCTCCATCTCTTTTAATCCAATAAAGACCTGGAATCCATTCTCCGCCCAAATGGTTGTAGACCGCACCTTTTTCTTCATCCACAAATTCTCCAGCATCATTTCCTGTAATCTCCATTAGACAGTGGAGTGAGGCAGACAAGAAGAAAGCTGAGAACTGGTAGAATGATATCAAATACATTGTCGCTGTAATAATAGGATAGATAAACGGAAAATGAAGACTTCTTCGGTGATTAATTTTAATATCTAAATCCGGGAACAAAGCTCCTGCAATAAACACCGGCAAAATATTTGAAGGAACAAAACTTGGAGAAAGTAACAGAAAAAGAACTATTGAAGCCATTATATGGGTTGGCAACATCATATTCAGTAGTTTTTAGAGATTGATTATAAGAGAGTTCCCAAAATTTCCAATTGCATAACTCTTGATTTCGGTTCAAATCCGGGACCGATCAGCCCTCTATTTATCCATAGGCCTATCCCGGAATTTATCAAAAGGTTTGAAGTGTAGAAAGTCAACGGAGATATCCTGTAGCTTTAAACCCCGCAAAAAAGGAAACACTTTCATGGACAAAAGGCATTCTCTGGCTGTAGCTGCCTCGGCAGTCCTGGTTCTAGGATTTGTTGTGATTGCAGAAGATAGGGGTTTCCTCGGCCACAGTAGCTATACCGTGGAGGATTTCAGCTCCAGCTACAGGGTAGTAAACTCTACCGGCTACACAGTGTACATCGAAGAAAACCTGTCAACCGTCAAACCGGGCTCAAAAGTTCTTGAGGTAAATCTGAAGGATGAGCAGAGATACAGCGAGCTATCAGGCATAATGTTCCAGTTCGGCAATCCCGACCTTGACGGCGGCCCGGACCAGGACTGGAACCCGTCGCTTAACCCGAGAACCAGGAACGCTATAGAAGGCCACGACTACATCAGGTACAGGTCCTCCTACTACAACCTTTCCTACGAAGGCCCTACTACGCTTCCGGGAGACGAGGTAAGTTTCGACGCTAGACTGCTCGATGGAAACGTGACGCCGGGAGACCCTGCAAAGATAGAGCTGGAACTGAAAATCAACTCGGAGAACAACGTTTCGATATCCACCGGGGCACCCTACCCGTTCAAGACTCTATCTGCGGTCTCTGCGGAGAACCGCATATGCGTCTGGTCAAGAGAGTATGTGAAGAGTCAGCACGTCAGCAACTGGTGTGAGGAAGGCGGGATGGTGAACGCGGTAGGCCTGATAAGGACACATCAGCCGGGCGATGTAATCAGGAGAAACTACTCTATAAGGAGCCAGGATGTCGAAGGAACGGGAAGCTACGTGATAGAAGAGGATGTAGAATATCAGACCAGAGAAGCAGGAAAAACACTGGAATACAGGATAAGCTTCAATCTGGCGGAGAACCAGTAGTCCCGCATCCTGCGGACATCTTAAAAAGAAGCAGGAGTACCTCTTCTTCATGGGTCTAGTAAAAGACAGCTGGAAGAAGCCTGACCGCATACTAACAGGTTTCGGCGCCTTCCTTGCCGCTCTCGCAGTTCTATATTTCGGGCGGGAGGCCATATTCGACCTCACGCCTATAGCCAAATCGGCGCTGCTCGTGGGAGCTTCCGCGACATTCCTCCTCGGCTCACGTTTCATAGGCGAGAGAGAAGGACGGCTCGCGCTCTACTTTTTCTCGTCAGTCTCGTATCTGACATTTCTGGTCTACTACATACTGAGGATGCAGCCTTCTTCCGAAATCATCTTCCTGCTGCTCGCGGTCTCAGGCGGCGTTTTCATGCTTGTGGGAAGACGGATAGAGAACTACAGCCCTGAACCCGACAAACTGAAGAAAGGTATCGCCGCTATCGTGGTGCTTGCTGCAGCCCTGACCGCCGCAGACCTGGCGGCTCCAGAACCAGAGTACCGTATGGAGCTGGTCGAAGAGGCCAGTATGGGAGAAGCTCCTGTTGATATTGGAGCTGTCACAGTCGAGAACAGGTATCTTCTGCCGCAGGTCTACAGCGTCAACTTGGACGCATGTGATATGGAGGAGCGCGTCAGGGTTACTCCTGATACCAGGTCAGATACGCAGGGCGTTATAGACGGTTCCAGCTCTCTGGAGATAGACTATCAGCTCGCAAGGTTCCCGAGAGAGCACAATGTTTCGACCCAGAACTTCAGCATCGAGAGTGTCGAGAACTGTCCTGATGAACCCGCAGAAGACACGGTATACGTCACTCTAAGGCCTGAGCTTGACTGAACTAGGTCTTGACCCTTTTCAGGTCCAGCTCGCTGCGGTCCATCCGCGAGATGTCTTTCTTCTTCCGCTTGATGCGCCGGAACTTGTCATAGTCCTTCTTCTCCAGAAGCGTGATGGCCTCGCCTTTCCTGCCTTGACGTCCAGCTCTCCCGACCCGGTGGGTGTAAGTATCGGCAGTGTCGGGAACGTCGTAGTTGAAGACATGGGTCACGTCGTCGATGTCCAGTCCTCTCGCCGCGACATCGGTCGCGACGATGACCCTGAACTCCCGGTCTTCGAACTTTTCAACTGTCTCCTCGCGCTGATGCTGTGACATGTCACCGTTCAGCTCCTGTGCATTGATTCCGTTCTTCCGGAGCTTGTCAGCCAGCCATCTCGTCGTGTTCTTGGTGCGGCAGAATACAATTGACAGGTCGCGGTCCCGCTTCTTGAGCAGCGTGTAGAGCGTTGAAAGCTTCCGGTTAGACTTGGTATCGATATACTTCTCCTCGAGGTTCCGGGTATGCTCCTTCCTCTGGATGCGGATAGTCTCCGGGTCGATGCTGTACTTGTCGCACATCTTCTTCAGGTCGCGCGGGATGGTCGCACCGAAGAGCAGGTTCTGTTTCTGGTCAGGCGTAAAATCGATTATGGCCTCCAGCTCATCCTGGAAGCCCATGTCGAGCATCCTGTCCGCCTCGTCAAGCACAAGATAGTCGAGGTCGCCCACCTGGAGCTTGTCCTGCTTCAGCAGGTCAAGCACTCTTCCCGGCGTCCCGACCACGATGTTGGCAGTCTTCGCACCCTTTATCTGGGGCTCGTACGAAACACCACCGTAAATTGTCACGGTCTCAACGCTTTCGCCGGAAGCCATGTCGATTTCGGCAGTTATCTGTTTCGCCAGTTCACGGGTCGGCGAAAGTATAAGCGCCTGCGTCCTGTCTCCCGAAACCTGTTCTATTATAGGCAGCGAGAACGCCAGCGTCTTCCCGGAGCCGGTCTCCGACTCGACAAGCACATCTTTGCCTGTAAAAACCTTCGGGATAGAACGCTCCTGGACCTCTGTAGGCTCTGTTATACCCTGTTTTTCAAGATTAGATATTATATCATCCGAAATGTTAAGCTCATGAAACGACATCTGAAAACTCTTCCTCTTATAAAGAAGCCTTGGAGGGCAACCTTTACAAACGGAACCCTTCCCGACCCTTGTCCACCACCGCATATTTAACAGCAAGATTCGACCATCAAACTGGAAGATTCCCGAAAGCCATTCTCTGAATGGCTTATTGCGTTCGCGTAGCGTAACACGCGGCGGGGTGGTGTAGTGGACTATCATCGCACGTTCGGGACGTGTGGACCCGGGTTCAAATCCCGGCCCTGCCATTTATTTCCATCGAAGGCCTAACTAGCAGCATGGAAGTCGAGAGAATCGACCACGTCAATATCATGATTCCCGAGGACGGTGTAGAGGCGGCGCTGACGTTCTACCGTGACAGACTCGGATTCGAGCCGCTAAAGCTTGACAAGTACCGTCAGGGGGAAAGAACGTCGTTCGCGTTCAGGATGGGCGAGACCTCGATGCTCCATGTCCGGCCGAAAAAAGACTTTGAGAAACCAGAGCAGAAGAACTTTGACCATTTCTGCATCATGGTGGACAGAACACGAGAGGAAGTGAAGACTGTCTTCGACGAGGACGAGATACTGAGAGAGGGAACGCCCTGGGGTCCGGGAGGCAGAGCGCCAGCTGTCTACGTAGAAGATCCTTTCGGATATGTAATAGAGATAAAAGAGACGCTAGACTAAAGAATGCCGATGCTGAACACGGGCGTCAAAGCAGCTGATTAGCCGCATTATCCGGTTTTAAATAGACTGCAGCATAATCTTAAGACATGCGGAAGAAAATCTTCATCGTCCTTGTACTTCTACTTGTAGGTGCCTCGGCGGCGTTTCCCGCATCGCTTGAAGTGGTCGACAGAGACACAGACTCCAATGATTCTGCAGAGTTCCATGTCCATGTCCAGAACGACTTCGTCGAGGCACGGAGCTTCCGTGTAAGCAGTGTCAAGAGCCCCAAGTCCTCCTGGTTCTACGTGAGTAGCTCTCGTACGCTGGAACCTGGCGAGAACCACACTTTCAACGTTACTGTCAACGCCGACCGGAGAGCGGTCCAGGGGAACATACAGTTCGAACTGACGGTAAGAAGCGGGGATGAAACCCAGAAGCTTGCGGATTATTTCTCCGTGGTCAGGGAGCACGACCTTGAGATACTTTCTATATCGAAGGATAGTTCTGAATACGCTCCCGGAGAAACCGCCAGCTATAGCCTGCAGATACTTAATACCGCATCCCAGAGAATCGAGGACTACTATCTCGAGGTCAGTTTCCTGAACCAGACACTGGAAAAACAGGCTCCATCGATAGGGTCTGGAGAAGAACGCGAGGCCAGCTTCAACCTGGAGATACCTGAGGAGTCAAGACCAGGTGAAAGAGAGGTCGCCGTGAAGATAAGACAGAGTGGTGAAGGAGGTCAGACTGTGACCGACACCCTGCAGATAGGTCGAGTTGCTAACGTAGAACGCGGGTCAGAAGAAGACGACAAGGTCCTCATATACTCAAAGAGGTTGACTGCCAGCAACACCGGCAACACCGCGGTAAACGTTACTATCAACGATTCTCAGGCATCTTACCTTCAGCCCCTGACAACGTTCAGCCAAGAACCGGACAGGTCCGTGGACGTGGAGGGCTACAACCGGTACTACTGGAGTCAGACACTCCAGCCAGGCGAGTCGGTATCGGTCAGCTATACTGTAAACTACTGGCTGCTTGTCGCAGGACTGTTACTTCTGATGGCCGGGCTTGCCGCACTGAAGAAGCTCAGGAGGACAGCCCGGTTCAAGAAATCGGTCAAGAAAACAGAGGACGGAATCAGGATAAGGCTGGAGCTGGAGAACGTATCCGGACGCAGTATGCACGGTGTCGAGGTGAAGGACTTCGTACCTGACATCTCAGCGGTTGACGAAGACTTCCCCATGGCGAAGCCTGTTATCCGGAAAACGGAAAACGGGACCCGGCTGACCTGGGAGATAGAAGAACTGGAGCCAGGAGACCAGAGAGTCTTCGAGTACTACATCCGGCCCCTGGTAGAGGTCGAGGGCGGGGTCGAGCTGCCCGAAGCCGAGCTTGAAGTTGAAGGTATCAGGAAGTCAAAGACTGAGCAAGTAGAGGCCGACTTCCAGCCCGGCGATACTTAAAAACTTGACTCTCCATCTTCAAACTGCTGTTTACTTTATACCCGACCTAGCTCAGAACGAAAACCATAAGGGTTTTCTCGATGAGCTAGAACATACCCGACCTAGCTCAGTCTGGCAGAGCGGTCGCCTGTAGAGCGACTTGTCCCCGGTTCAAATCCGGGGGTCGGGA
>CAZEKI010000024.1:0-11110 GCA_964512895.1 uncultured archaeon | reverse complement strand
GTAGACCTAAGCGGCAATGACACTACCTACACCAACGGGGGAATAGCGATTGACAGTTGGGGTGGAGGAAGAGTAGACTATATAAGAACGGTGTGACTAGATTTGTGGCTAGGCTAGCCGAAGTATTCGTCGGCGATTTCGTCGAGGCTTTTGTCGTTTCTGTCGGGAGACCTGAGTTTTTCGGGTTTGTCCTGGCGGCTCCGGAGTTCTTCGTAGGTCTCTTGCCAGCTGTCGATGTCGAGGTCTTCTGGAAGTGTGTAGAACGTGTAGTCTCTGGTGTCGAGCGAGCCTTCTCTTTCCATGACGAAAAGAGTCTGTTCGACTTTCTTCCTGCCTACAGCAGCGTTGGCTTCTAAAAGCACGTCGCCGGGTGTGATTTCATCATTCTCTGTATCTTCCAGGTACTCTCTGACATAGGGAAATGCGTCTACAAAGTTCTCCTGCACGGTTTCTTCGTATCTCTCCAGTTCCTCGGTGAACGCCATGTTTTCATACACTGTTACCTCAAAGTTAAGGTTTCCTGTGGTGTTCTGAAATCTTGCTGTTCGTCACTGACTTAAGTTCTGGTCTGGATTTTCTGGTTATGCGACTGCCTGGTAAAAGAGAGATACGCGACCTCGTAGCTGCGTGGGTCGTGCTGAGCGTGGCGTTTGGCAACCTGCTCGGCGGTATCAGTCCGACCTCTGTCGCGCTGTCGCTCGGGACCGTCGGACTCGGGTTTCTGCTCCACGAGCTCGCGCATAAAGTCGTGGCTCAGCGGTTCGGTCTCTGGGCGGAGTTCCAGGCTGATTACAAGATGCTGGTGTTTGCGTTCGCAGTGTCCTTCTTCGGCTTCATTTTCGCGGCGCCGGGCGCTGTCTATTCCCAGGGTCGACGTACACAACAGCAGCAGGTCTGGATAAGCGCTGCCGGCCCCGCGACCAACATCCTGCTTGCGGCCGCGTTCTTCTTCGTTCCGGGCGAAGCTGGTTTCTACGGCTTCACTGTCAACTCCTGGCTGGCGCTTTTCAACATGATACCGTTCGGCGGGCTCGACGGCGAATCGATCTACCGTTACAACAAGCCTGTATTTGGCGCGCTTGCAGCTGTTTCAGCCATCCTTGTTTTCCTGCTTTAACACGAAGATTCTGTAGACCACGTAGACCGTCAGCACCATCACGATAAGGAATATTGTCAGTCCCTGGACAACGCCGAGCGTGGCGACTGAGAAAATACCGACTGCGAGCAGGAAGAGGTTGGTCACGAAGAAAACTGCGACCAGCCGGTAGCTGGCGTCTTCCATGGAGATAACTGTCTCGCCGAGGTTTAACTGTTCTCGCCTTCCACTACCCGGTCCGAGAGCTTCAGAACCAGGTATCCTGCCACTACTTGAAGCAGTGTAAGCGCTGCAAGCATCAGAGCGATGCCTTCAAGGTTTCCAAGAGTCTTGATACCTATAACGCCTATCCAGAGTCCTGCAAGATTGATGATATAGAAGAAGAGCACGCCTCTGACGAATTTATGCTTTAAATTAGCGTCTATATCACTGTTTCTATCCTGAAAGTTGCTTTCTCCTTCAGTCACTGGGTTTTCAGGATTCTAGAGCTACTTTTAAGTTCCTAATCTGGCTTCGGAAAGTATAAAGACTTATAAATTCTGTATATGGTTTCTTGCACCCGCTCTACTTTTTAAAGTGCTGGAAACTCTAGCTCTGTACCCATTGATAAAACTATTGACTCCAGTACAACCTTCGGCCGTCCCGAATTTAAAATCTTTACTCGTCCATCTTTTGCTGTCGTATCTAAAAGGTTTTCCATGGGCTCGTAGTTCAGTGGGAGAACGTCTGCTTCGCAAGCAGAAGGCCGCGGGTTCAAATCCCGCCGAGTCCATTTTTGGTTTCTGGTGGTCTTATTTTAAAGCGTCCTTCTCAATTGTTGAGTATGACAGCTCCTCTACGAAGTCGATTAGTTCTGGGGGCTATAATGGCGTTTTTCGTGTTGTTTTACTGGGTCTCACGGAATTTTCTGGAGCTGCCTTCGGGAATAATACAGTGGTTTGTGGTCGTAGGTGCGGTTTTTTCCTTCTTCGTCTCGATCTATATCTACAGCCAGATGTAGGGACTAGCCTATATAGCTCTGCGCCATCTCTTCTATGTAGTGGCCGAGTGTGTCACCGTTCTTCTGGTCGAGGTAGCGTGGCTCGCCGTTTTCCACCTCGAACATCATGTAGTTGTTGATGCCAGCGAGGTCGTCGATTTTGTCCGGGTCGTCGCCGTAGAGGTCGCTGGCCATGATGTGGAAGTGTTCCTGGAAGGTCTGCATGCTGCCGAAGACAAGCATCCTGCCGTCCTGTACGTGGCCCGCGGTCACGTCTATCAGCCGTTCCATCATCTCTTTCTCGCTGTCTCCTATAACAGGTATCTCTCCGTGGTCTTTCAGGACGCCCATGTTGCGGACGTTGTGGCCTTTCAGGCCGTTCTCGGGTGCGCCTGCAGCATCGACGAGAAAGTAGTCGTCAGTCTCGTAGAAAACTCTTTCCTCCGAGTCGAAGGGATAACGGTTTATCTTGCAGAGCTGGCATGTATGGTCCTGCCACGGCGGCAGGACGTAACGAGAATCGAAGTCAGGTTGCTCCGGCATAACGGTTTCTAGAAGCACGTTTTCGTCTCCAGGCTCTTCGAGCATCCGGATCAGAGCTTCCTCATTGGAGGCGGGCTCTATCCTTTCTGCCTGTCTCACTATATGCGGAGATGAAACACCGGAATTTAAAAATTCAGCGAACCGGCTTTTATAGTCGCCGAGACCAATACCTTGGTATGACCGCAGTCGAGATAGCGGGCGGCTTCTTGGTCGGGTTTCTTGTAGGTGTAGGTGCTGCACTGTTCTACCTGCGTTGGCAGATGAAGAGACAGATAGGCAACCTCGAAGAGCAGATGGGCGCGCTCATGGATGTCAGTGACGAGATGACCGAAGACCTTGGAGAACTAGAAGGACCCGCATCCGGGCAAGAAGAGTCCGAGAAGGAAGAATAAAAAGAAAGAGTAGAGGACCGTTGCTAGCGTTCCTCGTAAAGCTGGTAGCCGAAGTATACCTGGTAAAGTCCGGCTAAACCGACCAGCAGGTAGACCAGGTTCTCTGCCGCAGGTACTGAACCTAGCACCATGTTCACCAGGTTAAGGTCGGTTCCTGCGAATCCTCCTAGGCCTACCAGGCCCCAGTTCAGTGCTCCCACAATTACGAGCACCAGAGAGGCCAGGTCAAGTTCGTTTACGTCTGCCATAGACAGTTCACCAGTTCAGGCATTACCGTCCGAGATTAAAAAGCTTAACGCAGCTGATACCGGGTTAGATGGGCTCTCTGGTCCTTAAACTGTGTCTCTACTCCTTCTGCGCTTCGATTCGTTCAGCGGTCTTCTCCATCTCTTCTGCGATGTTCTTCAGCTCTTCGACAAAGGCTTCCGTTCTCGCGTTGTACTGTTCCTCGACTTCAACGTTTCTTAACGCGACACGGACGTGGGCTTCTTTCACCTTGTGCATCAGCTCTGCCTCGTCCAGGGTCTCGTCGATGATGTCTTCCAGAAGCGTTGACAGAACGCAGTTGATGACGTGTGGGACATCGCCGTCCAGTGACTGTTCATCGCTCATCTTTTCGCGTATAAGCCGCGCGATACGCCCCTCCGATAGTGCCAGGTCGTCGTTTTCAAGCTGTCCGTAGTTGTCCGGTATCAGACGTTCAAGGTCCATGAAAGTGTCCGCGACTTGAAGTTTCAAATACGTTATTTCATGTGAAGAGTTCGCCCAGCACTTCCGGGCTTTCCTGGTTGCTGCTGTAGAGACCAGTACCGTCTACAGGGTTCCGGTCTTCGAAATCTCTCCTCCACTTCTTCATCCTCATGTCTATAGGGTTCACGTCAAAGTCGGGATGCTCTTTAACCCGGTAACCTGCGCTCCAGATTCTCTCGAAAACGTGCCGGTACTGGGTTACAAGGCTGTCTATCTGCTCCTCAAGTTCGTCCACTTTGACTCTACTGCCATCTATGAACCGGAAGCTCGTGTATTCATCCACTTCCTGTAGCGCGGTTTCAAGACTCTGAACTATTTCCTGGTACTCGGGCATGAGTTCGGCCGTCTTCAGGGAAGCTTCCCTGACAAGTTCTCTGCTCACAGGCCTCCCGTCATCGAGTTCAGAGTTCCAGTCATCGGTGTGCTGGTAGTCGTCTATAGCGTTGACGTAGAAATCTGCGTGGCCGTCTAGAACAGGTAGACCGTCTCTTGCCGTTTCCACCAGCCTGTAAATTTCTCTGAACTCCACGCCATAGCTTTTTGGAGTCTCAGCTATAAAGTATTTACTCCGCAACAACATTCCATCGACATATTTTAAACTGGCGGTTAATGGTTAGTCAGGGCCGAGTAGTGTAGTCTGGCCAATCATCACGCCCTCTCGAGGCGTAGACCCGGGTTCAAATCCCGGCTCGGCCATCACTTCTTGCTGCCTTAATGTGTTCTCCTGAAAATCTCCGACATAGGTTTCGTTGGAAGCATTGTTAGAGCATCTTAGTTATCCGATACACAATCTATTTCACTCTGTACCTGTGTTTAGGATACATGGGTTTTTCAGAAAAGCTGAAGGATAGCTTCATACTCGGGCTTGTGCTGCTCGCGCCGCTGATTGTTACCTTGCTGCTTCTCCAGTTTATGTACAGCTGGACTGTCAAGCTTGTCGGTCCCCTGGTGAAGGCCGCCGGGGTCGCAGCCTACACCGCGAACATCGAGCTGGCGGCACAGCTGGCTACGGCAGGAGTCATTGTCTTCTTCATAACCCTGATTGGCTACCTGTCGCAGAGCAGGAGAGGCGAACTGGTCTTCGGTGACATCGGCAAAGTAGCTGGTTTCATACCGCTGTTTGGGACGCTGTATACGAGTATAAGGCAGGTGTCAAACGCTCTTATGGATAAGAGACACTACTATGACAGGGCGGTGATGGTCGAGTATCCACGGGAAGGAGTTATGCAGATAGGCTTTGTCACCGGCAGGGCGCCGGAGAACTTCAACATAGGGGAGGGAAAGGTCAACGTCTTTATCCCTAACAGCCCGAACCCGACGTCTGGAAAACTTGTGATGCTTGACGAGGAAGAGCTGGTCGAGACAGACATGAGCGTCAGAGAGGCGCTGAAAACAGTGGTTACCTCTGGAGTCGCCTCTAAGGACAGTTAACCGGCCTCTGAACTTTTATTCAGCCCCGAGAAAGCATCCTCATGGAGACCGAGAACATCGACCTCCAGGAATCAGTGGAAATCGCGGCATACATAACCGTATCTCTTGCCGTACCTATAGCCCTACTCTACTTCGGTGCCGAGCGAGGCGTTATACCCGGGACTTTCAGCGTAACCCTGTCCATCGAAAATGCTATTATAGGGGCGGCCATCATCTTCAGCTTGGCTTTCGGTATCTCTGTTCTCGACCAGTGGATGGAGTAGGTTAGACCCGGGGCTTCCACTCCGAGTAGTCGCAGTCCTCGCTGTGTTCGGGAATCTCGCCTTCAAGGGTTTCGACCGCGTCACGCACCAGTTTCCTCGCCTTCCCGGCATCGACTTCTGTCTTCCTGATTTCGTTGTGGAACAGGAAGTCGCCGTTCTCCAGGATACGGTCGGGATAGTAGTAGAGTATCAGGCCATAGTCCGCGGTTTCATACCCGTTTTCTCTGAGGATAAGGTTGTACAGGTTGACCTGCCGCCTGTAGTAATGTGGCGCACCGTTGTTGCCTTTAGGCGGGTATCCACGGGTCTTGTAGTCGAGCACGACTATCTTCTCGCCCGATTTCAGCAGGTCGTCGACACCGCCTCTCAGGACAGCACCTGTCTCGTTGTCGTGCCACTTGGGCTCGGTCCTCCAGCTCCTCGCCTTTTCCAGGAACTCCTGGTCCTTGAGCAGCTCCAGTTCGCCGTTAACCTCCTCAAGTTCTGGTGGCAGACCGCCATTGGCACGGTAGCGGTCAAAATGGTTCTTTATGCGTTCGTCGACACCGCTGGGCAGCGAGGGAAACGGACCGCTCGGCCTTTCTATGCCTTTTTTGACCCGCAGCCAGAAACACCGCGGGCATTCGAAGAAAAGGTTCATCCGGGAAGGCGACAGCTTGTAACTCATATGCAGGAAGATGGGATAGGCCGCTTAATAAAGCAGTTCACGCCGTTCCGCTACTTCCAGTATGGAACGTAGCTCTAACAGGCTTCAGCGCCGAAGCCTGTGTTCCGCAACTTCCGTTAATCATGCGCCGGCGTTATAGATTTAACTTTTCATCCCGGCTGGATACGAGGAGATGAAAAGAATGACAGATGTGCTTTACATTGGACACGTATCGAACACTCAAAACCGGGTTCTGGCGTATCGTATGGATTCGGACTACGCCGAGGAGACCGCAGACATGCTTGTAAACATGGCGGCGCGTGGAGAGACACCATCCCTTGCTGCAACAGGAGTTGGAGTATCCGACTACTCTCTGGAGAAGTACCATGCCCGCTTCAAAGACGTGGAGGAAATCGAGGTCTCGACCGACCTCGCACTCACTGAAGGCGACATACTGAGTCCTGACGTTCTTGAGCCTGGCGCTTCCTGAGCGGGTTACCGGTATAAGTTTTGATGCCAAAATAACCGGTAATGAGTTCGGAGGGGAGGGGTTTCGTACTGTATCTTCCGGAAGGCGAAGACCCTGACTACTGGGAGGACAGGCTTGACGGTCTCGAACACGAGATAAAACCTTTCAGCGAATACGACGAACCGACCGTTCTTGAACGGCCTGTACTGGACGAGATAGGAGGCCACGGGATAACCCACCGCGGCCGCGACGATGTGGAAGACGCTGTCGATATCTTTCTGCGTCAGGTAGACACCGAAGAGGAAGACCGGGATGCCAGTGGCTCAGAGTACCAGGAGATGGACAAGCCATGGATACCGCCGGAGATAACCGAGGAATACAGGCAGCGGCGTGAGGAAGAAAATAACGTTGATTTCAGCTCTCCCAGAGGCGTCTGGACCGCGAACTACGAAGGCCAGAGCCTGAGGCTGATAGGTATGCGAGACAAGATACACGACGAGGCGCTCTATGCTGCCAGAGACCTCGGTATGCTTCCGGAAGGCTTCGAGTTCGGTTTCACCTATCCAGAATCCCGGGTGCAGGAGTGGCTTGCAGACGAGGGCTTTATTGATGAGGGCGAGGAACAGGTGTTCCCGATAAACGTTCCAAATCCGTTGATCCGCGAGGTCGAGGCGCTCACCGATTTCTGGTTCGACTACCAGCTCCGGCCTAACAAGGGCATACTGAGCTTCTACGATATAGATATCCCTATCCGTGACCGGGAAGGCGAGACCAGTGCAGAGATAGAGCTGCTAGCCCATCTTTCCGACGCCGATATTGACACAGGTGTCGAGTGGGACGAGGAGCGGGGACAGTTCATGGGACGCCATATGTTTGTTACAGGCAAGCTCCAGAACGCAGGACTGATATCAGGCACGAAAAGCCGCGGCTACAGCCTGAGAGCAGACCTGCCTCCGGGCATCGAAGAAGAACTTGAACGTATACTGGAAGAAAGGCAGCAAGCAGAGGCTGCAAAAGCCGCAGGCTACTGACCAACTCCAGATGCCTGTTCAGACCAGCTCGGCGATTTCCCGGCCGTCTTCTTCGCCAGTCACGACTATGTCGACATCGATTCCCATCTGTGGTTCCTGTTCGTAGTCGGTGACGTGCGCGATATCTCCGTCATCGTACCTTATCCGGAGGTTTTCATCTTCATCGTAACCTATCACTGTGCCGGTCACAGCGTCGTTATGGTGGTGTCTATGGTCGAGCACTATGTTCCGCAGCTCGGTGGTCAGGCCGTCGGGTAGCTCTATCGCGAGTTCATATCCTTCGACGTCGCCTCCTTCTGCCACGCCTTCCTCCTTCAGGTTCTCGAACGCCTGCCAGTAGTTGCCTCTGAGGTGTCCGTCTTTTCCATCGCGTTTCACAAGTTCGTGGCCGTTCTGCTTTCTTATGCCTGCGAGGTGTGCCAGTGTCTCGGCTTCCCAGGACGCCCTGCCGTTGTGGAGCGCCTTTATCCTGTACTCGTCTTCCCCCGTCCTGATCTCCAGGAAGCTGCCGTCGAACTCATAGGGCTTCGAGTGCTCCTGGATATGCTCGACTACCGCATCTCTCACCTGGCGAGGTACCTCCACTAGCTCGCCGTCTTCTATAATGCCCTGCTCTTTCAGCGATCTCTCTGCCTGGTACTCCTGCTGGTACTCAAGATCTTCTGTATACGTATCCGGCAGCTCTCCAAGTCTCTCGGCAAGCACGACCGCTTCCGGGTGTACGTCTGCGTTCCTGCCTTCTAGCGCCACTGCGACGCCGTCGAGTTTCACCCTTTCCACGCCGTGGCTTGACTCGAACACTGGCTCGCCGTCGTACTCGACAACAACGTCTCTGCCACCGTTCTCGACAGGAGTTGCATCCCCGCCTTCCGGGTCAAGAAGTCTTTCAACCATGGCTATATCGGCTTCCAGGTCTTCCTCGACCTGCTCTATCCGTCGCTCATATCTGTCTACCAGTTTGTCGACGACTTCACCTTCTACTCCTTCAAGCTTTTGCTCAACGAAACCTTCGATGTCTGCATCGCCCAAAAGACCTGCCATCGTTTACTACTCAAGGCTCCAAAACTTAAATTTGCTTCTCAGTCCTCGTGGCGGTCACATCTTCCAGGCCGCAAAAAGCTGAAAACTATCTTGGGCAAAGACATTACATGGAACGCAGAAAAGCAGCCGTGGTATCCATCTTTCTCGGCCTTGTAGCTATATCAGGCACAGTAGCGGTGCTCCAGAACGATATCATGGCGCTCTACTTCCAGCCCGACACGGAGACCCAGACCCCGGGAGCTGACAACCTATCGGTCGAAGTGGTCGCGACCGATTTACAGGTGCCGTGGGGAGTCGAGTTTCTTCCATCAGGAGACATGCTTGTAACGGAGAGACCGGGCACACTCAGAAGAATCGGCTCGGTCAACACCACCTACACGATTCCCGGCGTCCAGGAAACCGGCGAATCCGGATTGCTTGGTATCGAGAAGCATCCTGACTTTTCAGACAACCGCTGGCTCTATCTCTATCATACACGCGAAACTGAAGGCGGGCTGACAAATCGCGTCGTCCGCTACCGGTTTGTTGACAACTCTCTTACCGACCGCGAAACCATCATCTCCGGTATCCCCGGTGCGCCTTACCACGACGGCGGCCGCATAGAGTTCGGGCCTGACGGGAAACTGTATGTAACGGTCGGCGACGCCACCGAAAGCTCGCAGGCTCAAAACCCGGACACGCTTCACGGCAGCATTCTCCGTTTGAACTCGGATGGTTCGATTCCTGGTGACAACCCGTTTTCGAGCCCCGTTTACAGCTACGGCCACCGGAACCCTCAGGGGCTTGCCTGGGTCGACGGCCAGTTATGGATAACCGAGCACGGCCGCTCCGGCCTGAAGTCAGGTATGGATGAACTCAATATTATCGAGCCAGGCAACAACTACGGCTGGCCGTTGATCGAAGGCGACGAGACACGGGAAGGCATGGAGACCCCGGTAATCCACTCCGGCCCAGATGTCACCTGGGCGCCGGCCGGCGCCGCCTACCTCAACGGCAGCATCTACTTCGCAGGTCTCCGCGGCCAGTCGCTCTACAAAGCCAGGATATCCGGTAATGACGTCACCAGTTTAACCGCGCACCTCCAGACCGAGTACGGCCGTCTGAGAGCGGTAGAACTCGGTCCTGGCGGAGAATACCTTTATGTTACGACGAGCAACCGGGACGGCCGCGGACAGCCAGCCGAGAACGATGACAGGATTCTTAGAGTCGACCTGAATTTTTAAGATTACATGTCGTTTGTTATCTTGTAGTTAGAAATGCCTGTCGCGGACTACCTGGAGGGAAACCCGGATGAACTGGACGGCGTTGTGGTCGGGGAGACCCACGCCGACCCCGAAACCGATAGAATCGAGTACGAACTTATCCACGGACTTCTGGAGGAAGGCTACGACGTTGATGTCGGCATCGAACACCCTCCGGAGCAGGTCGAGCAGAAACGTCGGGAAGTCGAGGAAAAAGGCTATGAAAGATTCCTGAATCTTGGCTACCTTGCAGAAGAACTTTCAGACTACGGTATCGACCTCAGGGAACGCTTCGATGACGAGGACGTCCTGGAGAGGATAGAAGAGATAGAGAACATAAAGGAGGTAGACGGTCTGAGACAGGATATCTGGGAGCTACGTGACTTACTTTCGGTCGCCCATGACCAGGGCTACACGATATCAGATGAACTGAAGCAGAAGGTAAAACAGGACTTCAGGCCAGAGAGATATGAGTTCGTCAATAGCGTCGCTGATTTCAGCGTTTTTTCCCGGTTCATAGACACCGTACTGGACCAGGACCTCTACACTGACTCCTACGAAGAACTGGAAAACGAGCTAGATGACATGACTGTAGACATAGTGCTATCGGCCATGGAGAGCATAGATAACGGACTTGACTTTGACACAGGTGACCTGCAGGAACTGAACAGGAACATGGAGGCAGTGGACGAGATATTCGACCAGCTGAGGACTATATATCCCGGGGGGCTGCTTCCCGAGACCACAGAGGAACTCTACAGCGCACCGCTTCCACTGATGGACCCGGACGTGCTGCTACGGTCTGTAGGGCCGACCCTCAAGGAGATAAAACAGGATATCCAGCGCGACCGGAAAAAGGTCGAGGAGAAAAAACAGGAGCTTGAGGAGGCCAGCACTCTCAGCAGGGAGAACATGGTAAAAAAGGATATCGAGAAACTTGGCGGCGACGAACTTGGACCTGCCGCGGATGTCCTGGCCGAATCTATCAGCGCTTTCCAGGACTTCAGCAGGGAGCGCATACTTTCACAGGGAGTCCTCACGACCCTGCTCAGTCTTGAACACCGCTACGACGGTCTTAGAGTGAGAGGGATAGACATCGAGAAAGAGGAGTATGACAGGGGCAAGAGGCTTGAAAACGAGCTGAAGCTTGAAGTCCGGGAACTCGAACAGCAGGAAGAGATGAAAACGGTCGGCGAGGGCACCCTGCTCGACATCGAACAGGTCCGGG
>CAZEKI010000023.1:0-11928 GCA_964512895.1 uncultured archaeon | reverse complement strand
GCCATATAATTTTCGATATCGACGAAGATAGTTGCAACGTGGATAGCATACTGGAAGGGATAGACCGGAGGCTGGCGGAAGACTGAAGTTCTTGATTGTCGAACGCACAGTCCGTGAAGGACGGAAGTCGATTCACGCCGCGCGGAAGGCCCAGAAGTTCTTCGAAGACGAGGGACACACGGCAGAAGTCTTCGATCCTGCTGAGAAAGATATCCCAATGCTGAAGGAAAGACGGTACAAGACCGATGAGCCTCATCCCGATGTTGAGGAGTTCGGACAGAAGGTCGAGGACGCAGACGGCATAGTTCTCGTTACCCCGGAGTATAACCATTCCTATCCTGGCGCTCTAAAGAACCTGCTCGACCATCTCTACCCAGAGTACAAAGACAAGCCTTTCTCCTACATCACTGTTTCCGGCGGCGGCTTCGGCGGCGTGCGCTGTCTTGAGCAGCTCAAGCTGCTGACGGTGACGCTGAACGGCCATCCCGGTCCGGGACTGCCTGTTTCACGTGTCAACTCAGTGTTCGACGATGACGGCGAGCTAGTTGACGAAGAATACGAGGAACGCTTTAACGACTTCGTAGAAGACGCGGCAGAACACGTCCGGAAGTTCACAGACTAGCCGCTTGATTTTAATTCGCCGCTGCGTAATCTCTACACATGCCTGTCATAGATGCCGCCAGGCTTTCCAAGAGCTACGGAGATGTAGAAGCGCTCAGAGAGGTCAGCCTGGAAGTCGAGGAAGGCGAGATAGTAGGAGTCCTTGGCCCTAACGGCGCTGGCAAGTCGACTCTGGTAAAGATACTTACTGGCCAGGAGCCGCAGGACTCTGGAACCGCAGAGGTGCTCGGAATTAATCCTGAGAACGGCAGAGAGCTCCGGGAGAAGCTCGGCATACTTCCAGAACGAGAGGACCCGCCCAGCTTCCTGACCGGCAACGAGTACCTGGAGTTCGTGTCGGATGTACGGGATACGCCTATAGACGCGGATGAATGGATTGATCGTTTCCGGCTGGAAGGCAAGATGGATTCGCTTACCCGTGACCTGTCGAAAGGCGAGCGACAGAAACTGATGCTTATACAGGCATTCTTCCACGAGCCCGAGCTGGTGTTCATCGACGAGCCGCTAATCAACCTAGACCCGATAATCCAGGAAGAGGCAAAACAGCTCTTCCGGGAACACCGTGAACGCGGCGGAACCGTCTTTCTCTGCACGCATGTCGTGTCGCTTGCAGAGGAAGTATGCGACCGCGTCGTGTTCCTGAGGGATGGAGAGGTCATAGACGTGGTGGAAAACGTCGAAAACCTGAAGCAAAGGTTCCTGGAAGAAGAATGATACGCCGAATGCTGAAGGAAGAGTGGAGGATGCACTCCGCGATCTACCGCGGGCGTTCTTTCGCTTTCTTCCCGGTGCTCGTGTTTTTGTTCAGCTTCTCCTTTATCTGGCTGACCGTCAACTATTCGACGCTTGAAGCCGCCGCACTCGGAGCCGCGCTCGAAGGCCTTGGAGTGTTTCTAGGGCTTGCGGTCGGCTCGGTAGGTTTCTCCAGCATGGACGCGATGAAGAACGTTCTCGGGCCGATGAACTTGCTGGTGTACTCGTCCCGGACGCTACCGGTGTCGGAGAGAAGGCTGCTGTTCGACTTCATAGTAAAGGACGTCCTGTACTACGCCGCGCTGTTTCTGGTACCGATTTCGCTCGGCGTTATCCTGCCTTCTGGAACCGCGCTTGTACAGAGCGCGGCCATGATGTTCGGCTGGTTCTTCGCCGGCCTGCTTTTCAGCGTCGCAGTCGCTAGGAGCTCTCTCAGGCTTCCCTCGACGCGCCTGCTCAACTACTCCCGGCTGAAGGCTTTTCCCCCACTGACTTCCAAGTCGATACTCGACGTCGCCCGGTCGTCGGGCGGCCTACTGAAGGTCGTTTTTTCACTAGCGGTTCTTACAGGCTTCTACTGGTTCGCGGTCCTGTACTTTCCCGTGACCCGGCTGTTCCTGGAGAACCCTCTGCTGTCGTTCAGTGCGGTGGTCGGCATACTCAACCTCAGCGTCTACAACTGGATAAACCGGTTCGACTCGATACATGACTACCTTTACCTTCCCGTGGTTGAAGAGTCTCTACTCGATGCCAAGAAGCAGGCGTTTCTCGCGGCCGCATTGCCGATGACGTTTGCTGCTATAATTGTCTCTTACGTATTCTACCCCGGCTATCTCCTGCTTGGGCTTGTCACCGGTCTGTCGATGACGTTTTACACACTTTTCGTCGCGTCATGGCTGACAGGCCTGCATCCCAACGAGCGACTGTTCGACTCCACAGTGTTCTTCAAGTATCTTCTAGTGAACTCTCTGGCGGTCGTCCCTGTCCTGATATTCACGGTGTACTACTCGCCCGTGTACTTCGGATGGTACATGGCGCTGATAGCTGCTGTTGCGACGGCAGGCGTGTTCGGCTCGAGGATGGCGGGATAGCGGAACTGCCGGAACCTTGCGCGTAGAGGTTTTTAGGCTTCATACGGAACGAACAGAACATGTCTATAGGACACCTTGACCTGGATGCGTTCTTTGCCCGCTGCGAGGAACTCAGGAGCCCGGAGTTCAAGGAAAAACCTCTTGTTATATGCGTCTACACCCGGGAAGGCGAATCAGGTGCGGTCTCGACATCGAACTACGAGGCCCGGGAACTCGGCATCTCCTCTGGCATTTCCCTGACAGAGGCACAGGAAAAGGCGAACGATGAGACCGTCTTCCTGCCGGTGGACCACGATTACTACCGCGAGAAATCTAGGGAAGTAATGTCGATACTCCGGTCGCATTCGTCCGAGGTGCAGAAAGCCAGCGTTGACGAGGCCTACTTCAAGCTCAGGACGCGCCCGGCTCATAGGGCAAGGAAGATACAGGCAGATATCGAAGCAGAAGGCTTGTCCGCGTCGGTGGGAATAGCGCCGAACAAGTTCCTAGCCAAGATGGCATCTGAGGAAGACAAGCCTGGCGGAATCACACGTGTTAGAGAAGACGAGGCCGTAGAGTTCCTCTCAGACAAGCCAGCGGGAGAGATGCACGGCGTCGGCGAAAGCACGGAGCAGAGGCTTAGAGAAGCGGGTATCGAGACCTGCGGAGATATACTTGAAGCTGACAATACTTCGCTGGTCGATGCACTAGGCAAGAACAGGGCTGTATCGCTCAGTGCCAAGGCATCAGGACAGGGCTCTACCGAGTTCGAGGAATCGGAGAGAAAACAGATGTCCCGCATAAGGACGATGCCCCGCAACTCTAGCGACTACGGCTTCCTGAAAAGGCAGCTCGGTATCACGTGCCGCGAGCTCTGGGACCGGGTCAAACACCGTGAGAAGGCGTTTACGAAGGTGGTGCTGATAGCTATAGACACGGATTTGAACACATACACCCGTTCACGGTCCATCAAGACATCGGATTCGGGAGAACGCATGTTCCGGGAGGCGGACAGGCTTCTGCAACGCCTTCTTTCCGAGACAGACACGGATTTCCGGCGTATCGGCTTCAGAGTGGCTGGCTTCGTAGACAAAGACAAGCAGACGTCTCTCAGCTCTTTCTCCGTACAGTAATATTTAAACCCGACCAGCGCCATCTCGTTTAATAGGACGATGTTCGGTTTTGGAAGCGATAACAAGGAGAAGCTGAAGGAAAACATGGAGGAGATAAAGGAACTCATCGACAAGGGCGACAGGCCGGAAGACGACGAAGACGTTTCCCAGAACCAGGATTTACCCGATGACCTCGGCCAGCAGTCGCCTGACACCCCCGATTTTGGCCAGGGACAGCCCTCTGAAGACTCGGAAGATATACCCGCGGCGCAGAACTTTTCGGATACGCCTGGAGACTCTACTTCTGAATCAGGTTCCGGACAGCAGAGCTTCGACGAACAGTTTGGAGCCAGCGAGCAGGACTTCCCGGAGGAAACCGGAGCAGCTGAGGAGCCACAGCCCGGCGTGGAAGACATCGAGACTGAAGACCGTCCACATGTTCCTGACCCCGAGGAAAGAGGTGCTGAAGAACCGGGAGAGAGGTTTCCAGAGGACCGTCCGCACGCAGGTCAAAGCCAGCCGGAGCAGCCTCAGGAGCCCCGGGAACAGTCAGCCAGGGAAACGGCTGAACAGGGATCAGGAAATCTTGATGCGGAGATACCCAAGCCACCCGAGACCCGGGAAATCAATGTTCCCGAGATTGAGAAAGGACCTCTTTTCATCAGACGCCAGAAGTTTGAGCGCGCCAGAGAGATGATAACCGAGATGCTTTACCAGGCACAGGAGATGGAAGATGTCGTCAACCATCTCGAGTCAGGTCTCCAGCGCGACCACGAGACAGAGCGCGAAATCAAGGACCTGGTGCACCACTTTGAGGACAACCGTGGACAGGTAGAGGACATCATCTCGCCGGGAGAAGAATAAAAAAGTAGAAGTCTCAGCTTTCAACATGAGGAAGGAAGAGCTTATAGAGTATCTCGACGAGTACCGCGACGCCAACTCTGGTTACGCGTTACTTGAACTTCTGAAGGACAAGTTTATCGAGGAGCTGGAGCAGATGCCTGCAACTACAGACAGGCAGAAGCACCGACTGAACCTGATGATACGTGACCTTGAGGAGGAGCTGGACTACGTCGAGAGCGACAAGCTCGCTGAGTTCGACCCTGAGCAGCAGTAATCCTTCTCGTGGTATATAAAAAAGTTTTACTCGATTTTGGTTACAGGCGTGGAACAACTGATGTTTCCATGCGCATGAGACCTGGAAACGGTCTCGAAGCCTTGATGATCCGAGGCGTGAAAGGTGAACCACAACAATGACATACAACAAATTCGAACCCAGCGAATCACTCGCTGAATCGATCTACAACGCAGTTGAAAAAGCAAGAGAATCAGGAGAAGTCGTGATAGGCACGAACGAGGCGACCAAGGCCATCGAGAGGAACGAGGCCGAACTCATCGTCATCGCGGGCAACGTTTCACCAGAGGAGGTCGTGATGCACCTTCCGGCGCTCGCCGAGGAGAAAGACATCTCCTACACGTTCGTACCTGACAAGGAAGAGCTGGGACTGGCCGCGGGTATCCAGGTCCAGGCAGCTGCTATTGCGGTGACCTCTGTCGGCAACGCTGAAGAAGAGGTCGAGGATGTCGCGACCAAGTCCCGCGAGCTACTTGAAAAAGAAGAGGATGAAGAAGAGGAGTAAGTGTAGAAAATGGTTCTCGCAAAAGTCGTCGAAGTAATAGGAGAGCAGGGACATAGAAGTGTCCGGAAGATCCGCTGCCGTATCATCGAAGGCGACGAGGAAGGCAAGATTCTCGTCAGGAACGTCCGCGGGCCGATTCGGGAAGACGACGTAGTACACATCAAGGAGACAGAGATGGAGGGATAGAGACATGGAATGCGACTACTGTGGAAACGAGATAGGAAGAACCGAAGGCAAGATGCTCGTACGCGCCAGCGGCGAAAAGCTCTACTTCTGCTCCAGCAAGTGCGAGAAGAACTACGCCAAGGACCGCAACCTCGGCTACATCCGCAAGGAGTAGACCAGTTAATTTTTCCCGGGTTCTCCTAACAGGCGGGTTCTGTTTAAAAGATTATGAGCATTAAGACAGGTATAGTGATGCTAAATGCCCCGCCAACCTATACTCTCCGTTCTCGGTCACGTGGACTCTGGAAAGACCACTCTTCTTGACAGGATAAGAGAGTCCGAGATAGTCGAGGGCGAGGCAGGCGGCATAACCCAGATGATAGGTTCTACCGAAGTGCCTCTGGAAACTGTGAAAGAGGTCTGCGGTGGGCTGCTTGACCGGCTTGATGTCGAAATAACGATTCCTGGCCTACTTTTCATCGACACTCCAGGTCACGCAGCTTTCTCGTCGCTGAGGAAGCGCGGGGGCTCTATAAGCGACATCGCGATACTTGTCATAGATATAGAAGAAGGTGTACAGCCCCAGACAGAGGAGGCTATAAGGATACTGAAAGAGTCAGAGACACCTTTCGTCGTCGCCCTGAACAAGATAGACAGGCTCCACGGCTGGCGTTCGGAAAGCTCCTCTTTTCTCGAATGCCTGCAGGAACAGTCGGACGATGTACAGCAACAGCTGGACGAGCGCATCTACGAGGTCATGGGAGAGCTCCACGACTACGATATAACCGCCGACAGGTTTGACCGGGTCGACGACTTCAGGAAAAAGGTTGCCATGGTGCCTATATCCGCCAAGACAGGAGCAGGCATACCAGAGCTTCTGATGGTGGTCGCAGGCGTCTCCCAGAGATACCTGTCGGACAAGCTCGAGGTAGAAGAAGGCATCGGCCGCGGCACGGTACTCGAAGTATCCCAGGAGGAAGGCCTCGGCACTACTATAGATGTCATACATTACGATGGTATCATAAAGAAGACAGACAAGCTGGTCTACGGCACTTCAAACGGCGTCAAGGTGACCGATATACGCGCACTTATGGAGCCTAAGCCTCTGAAGGAGATCCGGGTCGACCGCCAGTTCGAACAGGTTGACGAGGTGCATCCTGCCTCCGGAGTCAAGATAGCAGGCAAGGACCTTGAAGGCGTGATATCCGGTTCGCCTGTGAGGGCCGCCTCGGAAGAAGAGATTGAAGCTGCGAAAAAAGAGGTCGAGGAAGAGCTTCAGGCGGTCGAATTCGAGACGCAGAAACACGGCGTGATTGCCAAGGCAGACTCGCTCGGCTCTCTCGAAGCTATAATGCGTGAACTGGAGGACAACGATATACCTGTCCAGAAAGCCGAGGTAGGTGCGGTCAACAGGAAAGATGTCATAGAGGTCAGAAACGAAGACCCGGAACACCGGGCGATATTCGCGTTCAACGTTGGCGCGACCGAGCAGGGCCGGGAGGCACTGAAGGACGAGGATGTCGAGCTTTTCCAGAGCCAGGTGGTCTACAAGATAATAGAGGGATATCAGGACTGGAAGCAGGAGCTGATGCAGGAGCAGCGCGAGAAATCGCTTGAAGCCGTCTCTCGGCCAGCAAAGATACGCGTCATGGAGGAACACGTCTTCCGGTCGTCCAATCCTGCTGTCGTCGGCGTCAAGGTAGAGTCAGGCGTTCTCAACCCCGGCGGCTCGCTGATGAACCAGGACGGTGAACCTATCGGCCGGGTTAAGAGTGTCCAGGAAGAGAACGAGTCGCTGGACAAGGCAGTAAAAGGCAGCGAAGTAGCTGTCTCGATAGCGGACGCAACTGTAGGCCGTGACTTCGAAGAAGGAGAGATGCTGTACGTCAACCTTACCGGCAGAGAGTACCGCCAGCTACAGGAGCTTGAAGACCTGCTGAGCCGTGACGAGAAGAACGTGCTTGAAGAGATAGTCGAGATAAAAGACGCGAAGAACCCGCACTGGAAGCTAGGCTAGGATTTCCTTCTCCCCGCCTCCTTTTAGCCGGGCTGACATGTCGGAGAGCATCTCTAGTACTTCGTCGGCTATATCATCTTTCTTCTGAAGTATGAGAGTATTATCCGGATATTCGCTGACTTTAAGGCCTTCATCCTTGGCTATGCTTCTGTATAGGCGGTGATACTGTACCAGCTGGCTTTTGCTGTAGCCGGAGTTATGGTGTCCCAGCTCCTCTGCGAACCCCCGGAAGTCTTCAGCCCTCTCATCGTAGAAAATTTCCTTCGCGCCTTCGGCGTAGCTGTCTGCAAGCAGGTAGGAGATTCCAAAGCTCGCCTTCTGGAAGTCCGGTATAGAGTGATAACGCTCAGGACCGGGGAGACCGGCCTCAAGCTCCTCCTCTACTTCTGCTTCTAGGTGTTCCTCCTGGAACTCCAGAAGTTCCTCTCCTATATCCCTGATATTCTGGTAGATGTTCTGGGCGAAGTCTCTATCTTGCATGGATTTGAAAACTTGACCGAAAGCTTACATTACTATCTTCCGCCAACTTACAAATCTTTCACCCGACAATAGTTAGACATGAGCTACGGCAAACTTGCAAAGGGCATAACGCCGGAAGAGGCCCGGAGGAAGCTGGAGCAGGTGATGCCCGCGACATCGAGGAAGAAGGACTTCCAGGGTGCATCTCCGCCATCGGTCTTCATTGGCTCCCACAGCTATCCTCGGGTCAACACAGGTATACTGTCGCCCCAGCACCCCGGAAACCCGGGAAAGCTTGATTCTCCAAAGGACTGGTACGATGAGGACTACAGCATAGAGAAGGTGGCGTCGCTGAGAACCTCACTGGTCAACTCGAAGCAACGCCTCAAAGTCGAGGAGACCGACAGGTTCGTCGACAATACCCGTGAAATCGCGATGGCGAGGAAGCCTGTCAACATCGAGGTGTCGCTGGAGAAGAAGCCAGCAAGCCAGATTTCCGGCGGCCGGGTAAAACCGGTATCCGCGTCAGGCGACATCGAGCAGTTCCGGCTGGGCGAGAACCCTTCTGTCGAGAAAAAAGTGGAGCGTGCGTTCTACGACACCGACCTGAAGGCGGAGAACGCAGTAGAAGAACTCTATGGAAAAGGCGTAGATGGCTACAAGATACAGCAGTCACTGTCCGCGGGCATGCTCGGTGAGGAAGAGTCGAGAAAACTGGTGCCGACCCGGTGGAGCATAACCGCGACCGACGACATGCTCTCGAAGAAATTACGGGGGAGGGTAAAAAATTACCAGCAGCTCGGCCAGATAGAGTACTACAGGAACGAATACGTAGGCAACGACTTCCACATCTTCCTGGTCCCGGGGCGCTGGGAGTACGAACTTGTAGAGCTGAAGCGCTCGGGCTCGGTCTGGAATGCCGCCGAGAACACGTATATCGCACAGAACTATGAGCCGTTCTCAGGAAGGACTAGCTACGCGGAACAGACAGCGGGCGCATACTACGCTGCCCGGCTCGGTGTACTGGAGCACCTTGATGCGCGGAGGCGACAGGCAAAGGTCTTGATACTGCGGGAGGTAACGCCGGAGTACTGGGCTCCTCTCGGCGTCTGGGTGATACGTGAAACCGTCCGAAATGCGTTCGAGAGTTCCCAGGAGATGGATTCCTTCGAAGATGTGCAGTGGAAAGTAGCAAAACAGTTCCGATTCCTGTACAGCCGTATAAAGCAGAGGAGCCAGCTGCTTGGCGGCCGTCAGGCGAGCCTATCTGACTTCTAAACGGCGGAGCTCAAGAGACATAAGCTTTCGGGTACATATCTAGCTCGAGAGGTTGGGATTATGGAAGATAGTTCGACTGCTGAAGCAGATGTAAGAGAACGCGTCATCAAACCTGTAAGCATAGAGGTAGAAGAGCGCGGTGGCTACGACGTTCTGGTCGTCAGGGACTCTGCCGGTAACCAGTACACCACGCTGCGCGACGACCTTGTCGAGGAAGTCCCCGAAGAAAAGGAGAAGTACCTGAACAGTACGTGGAGGATTCTCTGGTCGATGACTGACGAAGGCTTCACCAACTTCCACGGCTTCCAGGAAGAGGTAGACGAGGAGCCTAACGAGGAAGAGATAGGGGACCAGGAGACAGAAGGCGTTCCACTGACCGAGACCGACATCCGTATAACGCGTCAATCCGCAGGACACGACGCCTCACGTATAGTCGCAGGCAAGCTATCATCGGGAGAGAGGCTGTCTGACGAGGATATAGCTCGCGAACTCAGGAAGTGGACCGACTACCTGAAGGAGTACTACCGCACCGGCGACTGGCGGGAAGAATAATACAGTCGCATTACATCTTTTCTTATTCCTTGGTTCTATAATACAGAATCCGGTTCTTTTTTAAAAGTCCATGGCAAATCGTAGTACAGAAACAGGATGGCCACCGTTTCTGTAAGACTGTCGGACGCATTGAACGAGGAGCTTGACAGGATGGTAGAGGAAGGTCTGTTCAAGGACAAGACAGATGCCTTCCATGAGGCCGTCCGCTTGCTATTACTTCAGTACGAAGATTACGAGCTTTAGCTTTATCCTTCCCCCCTCCCCTCCCTTTTTCTTATTTCTCTTGTTCTGAGAGTCCCGGAATTTTTGACCTGTACGGAGCAATACAAGGTCTTTTATGGTTTGATACCGCTCCCGAAGACATGGACCTTTTTCCCTTTCCCGAGGTCAGGAAAAAGCAGGATAGGCTTCTAGAGGCGGCTCGTGACACGGTTTCAGAAGGCAGGAATCTGGTTGCGCACGCACCTACCGGTCTGGGAAAGACCGCCGGCACTCTGACGCCGGCGCTGGAGTACGCGAAGCAGAACAACAAGAAGGTATTCTTCCTCACGCCACGGCACTCCCAGCACAACATAGCGGTCGAGACCATCAAGCAGATGCAGAAACGGCACGACGTCGAGCTGACAGTCGTCGACCTGCTCGGGAAGAAATGGCTCTGCAACATCGACGGTGTGGAGGAAATGACTTCGCGGGACTTCAAGGACTACTGCCAGACCCTGCGGGACGAGGAGCGGTGCGACTTCTATACTGCTATGTATGATATGGACGAGCACCAGCTGAAGGACAAAGCCAAGGACAAACTGGAGGATCTTGAAGGCGAGCCGATGCACGCCGAAGACTTCAAGCAGGCGACGCCGACTTTCTGCCCGTACTACATGATGATGGAGCTTGCCCGCCGCTCCGACTTGATAATCGCGGACTACTTCCACGTGTTTCATCCCGGTGTCCGGGAGTCGATTTTCGAGAGAGCAAACTGTGAAATAGAGGATACAATAATCATAGTAGACGAGGCCCACAACCTTCCCTCAAGAACGCGGTCGCTGTTCTCCCGGTCGCTGTCGATTCCACAGATAGACAACGCCATAACGGAGGCAGAGAAGTTCGGTTTCTACGACAAAGATGAGCATCTGTCAGGTCTATCGCGGCCGACGAGTTCTCGTCTGGCTCGCATGAGGAGAAGATAGAGAAAAGCGCGCTGAAGGACGCGGTCTCGAGCTTCCGGGACTATGGCGAGTTCGTCGTCGACCTTGAAGCTGCGGCATCCGAGGTCAGGGATGAACGGGAGAAATCCTACTGCGGCGGTATAGCTGAGTTTCTGGATGCATGGAACGGTGAGGACAACGGATTCTTCCGCTGCATCAAGCGCACGCGTTCCCGGTCTGGCAACCGCTACATACAGATAAAGTATACCTGCCTCGACCCACAGGTTTCAACCAAAGAGCCTCTCAACGACTGCCACGCCAGTATACTGATGTCGGGGACGCTCACGCCCCAGAAGATGTACGTCGACCTTCTTGGCCTGAACCCGGAGGAGACTGACTCTGAAGCGTTCGACTCTCCTTTCCCGGACGAGAACGAGCTCAACCTGATGGTGCCGACGGTGACGACCAAGTATTCGGAGCGCGACGACTCGATGTACCAGAAATACGCCTGGTACCTGACCCGGTCGTTTGAATCAGTGCCGGGCAACTGCGGCGTGTTCTTCCCGAGCTATGCTATGCTGAACAAGGTCGCCGATTTGATGCGTGAGCGCACCGACAGGAAGCTGTTTATCGAGAGGCAGTCGATGAACAAGGAGGAGAAACAGGAGCTGGTGGAGGACTTCGCATCGAGAAGTGGCGAGGGCGATGCGGCGTTGCTCGGCGTTGCCGCGGGTAGCCTTGGAGAGGGCGTGGACTACCCTGGCGAGATACTGAAAGCGGTTTTTGTCGTCGGACTCCCGCTTCAACGCCCGGACCTTGAGACAAAGGGGCTCATCAACTTCTATGACTACAAGTTCAACAGAGGCTGGGACTACGGCTACTCTTACCCGGCTATGAACAGGGCGATGCAGTCCGCCCGCAGCTGTATACGCTCCAAGGATGACAAGGGCGTCATTGTCTACCTCGACGAACGGTACGACTGGTCTAACTATCGAAAGGTCTTCCCGCCAGACCTGTCGCTCACCAAAACCCGGGCGCCCTGGAAGGAGATAGAAGAGTTCTTTGACTAGCTCTGGGTGTCTTTGAGGTCGAAGAAGTACAGGTAGTCGACCTCGTTAG
>CAZEKI010000022.1:0-12724 GCA_964512895.1 uncultured archaeon | reverse complement strand
CCGGCCTAGCTTGTCATCAGGATTCAGAACACGTGTCAGACCTTTGTCCTCCATGTTTCTCAGGGAACGCGACGCCTGGGCGATGTGTATACTGAACTCGTCAGCAACATCGGTCGGAGTCCTTGGCTCGTTGAGAAACTCGATGATACGCTGCCTCTGGTCCGACCTCTTCACCCACGCGTACAGCTCCCAGTCAACCATCAAGAAGCTTTAAAACAACGCTCGAATATACACTAAATAGAGAAAAACTAAACAATCACTAAACATAGAATGTCATGGGAAAAGAACAAACACAGAACAGCGAGACTGAAACAGAACTGGAAGAGATAGTAGAAGAAAAGCTGGACGACCTGGACGAAATAATCGAGGAAATCGTCCGGAAGAAAGAACAGAAGCTGATACAGGAACAGCTAGAACAGTTTCTATCCCAGAAAAACCGTACCCGTCCGACTGCAGGCGGATAAACAGGTGCAGCCTTCTTGGACGACGAAGAAATCAAGCAGAAACTCCAGCACAGGATAAACCAGCTGGTCGAGAAAAAACTGGATGAAAACGAGATATCCGGCTCGCGGGACGAGATAGTCAACGAGATAGCACGGAACCTGAAGAAACAGACTTCTCCACCGAAACTGGTGCAGAACTCCCGACCCGAACGCATCGACCGCCGCGACTTTCTCAAACTACTTGGCATGAGCGCCGGCACGATTGGCCTCATCTCAGGAGCAGCAGGAGCATGGGGACAGTTAAGAGCCAGCAGCCAGGGACTAAGCGATGTGGATGCGGATGAAGTCGACGGCCACCACCTCAGCGTAGGCAGCTCGAAACCAGGCAGTCCTGCGACCGGCACGATTTTCTACGATACCGATGGTGAAGGAGTACACTACTACAACGGCAGCAGCTGGGTGAAAGTGACAACCAGTACGTCGGGCAAGACTATAAGAGTCACTTGGGAAAATGGAGAAAGCTTCTCATCATCCTCTTCGGGCGCATTTTCTGTCATTAATAACTCCAGCGATGCGTATGGAGGGAGCTACCTCGGTAAATACACAGGTACAAATGACGACGCCTGGGTAAAGCCATCAGACTATCCTTCCTATTCGCTAGGTGATACTCACGTACAAGCTCTGTTATTTACTAACCGCAGCAATGTTAACACGGGTAAGGTTATTTTTGATGCAACTGACGGCAGTCTCTCACAAGGTGTAGGTGTTGGATACAAAGACAATAACAATCCGGATGGCTGGGAACTAGTGAACCAAGATACCGGCACTGTTAAGGATAGTAACAGCCTTACTTCCTCAAGCAACACGTGGTATAATATTGAGTGTACACTCAATACAGACGGCAGTGTTGATGTTACTGTATATGAGTCAGGCTCACAGTGGTTCACTCTCAGCACTAACGACTCCATTGCAGATGGTGGCGGCGAGACAATGGGATTTAACTACAACGATCAGTCAGGAGAAATCTGGAATGATGCAAAGAGCGCCTAAAGCAAACATTCAGAACCTCTCCATTTCCGCTTCTCACTCCTCGTTCATGTAGACCGTCCTTATAGGGAATGGTATGTCGATTCCGGCTTCGTCGTATTTTTCCTTGACTAGCTGTGTGACTTCGGAGGATGCGGAAACCATGTTCGCCCGGGAAGGCCGAGTCCATCCACGTAGCTTGAGGTCGACGGAGGAGCCGCCAAGCTCGTTGACAAGTACCTGTGGCTCCGGCTCGGATTCAACGCCTTCAGCTTCTTCCAGAGTCTCCATCGCCAGCTGTTTCGCCTGTTCGATGTCTTCGTCGTAGCCTATGCCGACCACGACCTCGAAACGGCGCTCGTCGTACGCTGTGTTGTTGATGACGGTCTCGTTGTAGAGCACCGAGTTCGGGACGATGACCTTTCTGCCGTCGTAGGTCTTGATGTCGGTCGCTCTCACCTTGATGTCGGCAACCGTTCCCGATTCGCCCTGTACCTCTATCTGGTCGCCTATCTTGAACGGCCGGTAGACCAGTATCATTATACCGGAGATAAAGTTGGATATCATGTCCTTCAGCGCGAACGAGAGCCCGAGGCCTATAAGGCCGACCGAGGCTCCCAGCGCCGACAGAGGAACGCCGAAGACTCCAAGTACAGCCACGAACGTCAGGCTGTAGATAACGTAGCCGGAGACTCTCTGGGCGCTTTTTGCGGCATGTTCCTCTCCGCCACGCTTTTCGACAGCGCGGGCTATCATTATATTCGAGAGCTTGTTGACCGCCAGTCCGGCGACAGCTACTACAGCGGCCCAGCCGAGAACCTGGGGCGATACCTGGATACCCAGACCGGCCAGAAAAGCGGTGAACTGGGATACTATTCCTGTCGCCATTCTATCAAGTCAAAACAGAGTAAGGAGCTTAATAAGTCTTTATACGCCAGTTGTTTAGGCGTGTACTCTCGATTTACTGCACTTGACGGCTTCGGAGAAGAGGAGCTGGAACGAGTTAAAAACTCGACCGCGGCAGTCGTAGGTCTCGGAGCTACAGGCGCGGTTATAGCCGAGAACCTTGCCCGGCACGGCATCGACCTGGTTATTATCGACCGGGACTACCTGGAGGAGAACGACCTCTATTCCTCGAACATTTACACGCCGGAAGACGTGGAGAAATCGCTTCCAAAGGCAGAGGCCGCCAGAGAATTCCTGTCTCAGTTCACAGACATCGAGGCACACGTAGAAAGCCTCGATTCCGGAAACGTCTCAGTTCTGGATGGCGCAGACATCATCTTGGATGGGACTGACAACATCGAGACCCGGTTCCTGATCAACGACTACGCCAAGAAGGGAGGAACGCCCTGGATATACACCGCTGCGATCGCAGAAAAGGGCTACTCGATGTTATTCGACGAGCGGTGCTTCAACTGTGTCTTCAGCGCCATCCCGGCCGGCAGCCTTGAGACGTGCGAAACCGCTGGGATAATGAGGGAAGCGGCAGCGATGGCTGCCAGCCGTTCAAGCTGGAAAGCGGTAAGATATCTCTCGGGCAAGAAAGTTACGGAAGAACTGGAGATACTTCCGTCTGGCGAACAGCTCGAAGTCGGGAAAACGGGCTGTGAGGTCTGTAGAGGAGAAAACTTTCCGCATCTTGAATCAGGGAACTCGGCGGTCGCGGTCTGCGGCGAGAACAAGTACCAAGTACAACGGGACATCTCGGAAAACGCGTTCAGCACTCTCAGAGATAGCGGCGAAGTAATAGCTGAAAACGACCATCTGGTACGTGCCGTGGTAGAAGGCAGAGAGTTCACTCTTTTCCGTTCGGGCCGGGCGATAATCGAGGCGCAGGACAAAGGTCATGCGAAGCAGATTTTCGCCGAGCTTCTGGGCTAGCCGGCTCCGGTATTTAAATTAGCTGCTTCACTATTTGATAGTGATGGACCTTGAGCAGGACTATATAGAGTACGTCGCCGAATTCTCGCTTTCGATACTCGCGGTTTCGGCCGCATACTTCTTCGACCCTTTCCGCCCGGTCACCTACATGACACTGCTGCTCATACCATTGCTATTCGGATACACGGCATACATATCACGTGAGAGCTTCCGGGCCTCGGCGTTCCTGGGATTCATAGCGCTCTTCTTCGTCCCTCTTAACTACCTGATAGCGGCTATAGCAGTACTGATAAGCGTCGGCAACCTACTGGTCTCTTTCTTCGCAGGAGGCGACCACTTCCACGACTTCTACAGCGCCACGACCATACCATTACTGCTTACAGGCGTACTACTGGGCGGGGCAGTTTTCTACGGTGCATCGACCAATCCCGAGGTTGCTGACAACATAAGGTCTTCCGCAGGCGAGTTCATTGGAAAGTACTCGGAGGAAGCAGTGGAAGACAGCAATATCATGGAAAGCCAGAGACAGGCCCAGGTAGCCGTGGTAGACCAGACTAGTCGGGCGACAATAATGGTTACACAGGCATACGTCCTCAACAAGACCAGTAACACTCTGAGTGCGAGCGACCAGGCAGCAGTGCTCGACGCCTTCGAATCCGCAGAGCAGGAAGTGCCGGACCAGCTGACCTCCCAGTCACAGCAGAGCATCAACACTTCGGAGATAGATATCTCGGAACGGACTTCCGACCTCCTAGAATCGAACCTGGAAGGCCGGGCGCTGATATTCCTGATACCTCTGGTAGCCTTCGGCACCTACGCCCTCCAGCCTATCATCGGACTACTGACAGCTCTGGCCGCATCCCTCTTCGCCCTTGCTGAACGCCGTTTAGAGGGTTGATGGAGCCTATTAAAAGTTGCCGCCCTTCTCACTGGTATGGCCGAGATAAAATTTGTAGACGAAGAAGACGGTTCCAAAACGCTGCCGGAAGGCTTCGAGCCGTACGTCAAGGAATGGTTTAACTCAAAGTTCGACAGCCTCAGCGAACCACAGGAGCACTCATTCGACCTTATACACGAAGATAGGAACTCTCTAATCTGTGCCCCTACTGGCTCGGGTAAAACTCTCAGTGCGTTCCTGGCCGGGCTGAACGAGCTCTTCCTGATGGGAGACAACGGCGAACTCGAGGATGAGGTGTACGTGCTCTATGTCTCTCCTCTCCGCGCCCTTTCGAACGACATAGAGCGGAACCTTGAGGAGCCGCTGAACGGCATAAGAGAGAAAGCTGAGGAGATGGGACGCGAAGTCCCAGAGGTCAGGAGCGCGGTCAGGACCGGGGATACGCCGCAGAGCGAACGGTCCAAGATGCTGAAGAAGCCGCCTCACATACTCATAACTACGCCCGAGACTCTCGGCATCGTCATCAACTCGCCGAAGTTCAAGGAGAAGCTGAAGAACCTGAAGTATGTCATAGTCGACGAGATACACTCGCTCTCCGAGAACAAACGCGGAGTACACCTCTCGCTTTCTCTCGAGCGGCTCGAGGAGATGGCCAACACCAATCCGACGCGGATAGGCCTCTCCGCGACCCAGGCACCTATCGACGAGATAGCCAAGTACCTGGTCGGTTATGAAGGTAACGAAGAAGTCGAGATGAAAGAGGTCAGGGACGGTAGCGAGGTCAGAAGCTCGGACGCGCTGGAAAAAGAAGACTACGAGACACGGGGCTGCAGTATCGTTGACGTCGCCGCCTCCAAGGAAATCGACCTGGAGACTATCTCGCCCGTCAGAGACCTGATACATACGCCGCCAGAGGAAGTACAAGATGCGATGTACGACCGGATGCACGACCTCATCCAGGACCACGAATCAACTATAATATTCACCAACACCCGGTCCGCGACCGAGCGCGTCGTCAACAACCTTAAGGAGCGGTTCCCCGACGACTACGACGACAACATCGGCGCGCACCATTCATCTATGTCACGGGAGGAACGCCTAAAGGTAGAGGAGAAGCTGAAAGCCGGGGATATGAAAGTCGCGGTTACATCGACCTCGCTCGAACTCGGAGTTGACATCGGCTCGGTCGACCTGGTGCTACAGCTCGGGTCGCCAAAAGGAGTTTCGCGCGGCATCCAGAGGGTCGGACGTTCCGGTCACCAGATAGGAGAAACCGCGAAAGGCAAGATGATAGTGACCGATAGAGACGAGGCGCTGGAGTGTTCGGTGCTCACCAAGTGCGCCAAGGAGGACGACCTCGACAAGATACAGATACCGACAGAAGCGCTCGACGTGCTGTCACAGCACGTTGTCGGTATGGCGTGCAATCACCGCTGGGACATCGAACACGCGTACAACGTGATAAGGCGTTCTTACTGCTATCAGGCGCTCTCCTGGGACGACTATGAATCGGTTCTGAAATACCTCGGCGGCGAGTATGAGCTTGAGGACCAGAATGTCTACAGGAAGATCTGGCTGGACTGGGACGAAGAACTGTTCGGCCGCTCCGGCAAGATGACCCGGACTATCTACATGACTAACATCGGCACGATTCCCGACGAGACCGGCTACGACGTACTTACCCGGGGCAACCAAGAGTACATCGGCTCGCTTGAAGAAGAGTTCCTCGACCGGCTGACCAAGGGCGACATCTTCACGCTCGGAGGTTCTACATACCAGTTTAGCTACGCCAAAGGCATGAAGGTGTACGTCGACCCGAAGCCACAGAAACAGCCGACCGTACCTTCCTGGTACTCGGAGCGGCTACCGCTTTCCTACGACCTCGGTATAAGAATCGGGGAGTTCAAGCGCGACGTCGCCAGGCAGATAGAGATGAACGCGGGTGACGACGACATCATCCAGTGGATAATGCACAACTACTACCTCGACGAGAACACCGCCGAGGCCATCTACACCTACATAAAGGAGCAGTATGACTACCTCGGCCAGGTCTCGGACCACGAGAACATAACAGTAGAGAGGTACATCGACGAGGAGAACCGGCAGAACCTGATATTCCAGACGATCTACGGCCGGAGAACACATGACGCACTGGCACGTATAATGGCCCACCTGCTCCAGAAACGGATCGGGTCGAACATCGGCATGGTCATCGACGACAACGGATTCATACTCATCACGCCCCGAAGGCCTATCGACATCGAATCACTGATGGAAGAGCTTACCCGGTGCGACCTGGAAGAGGAGCTGAAGGAAGCGGTGCAGAAGACCGAGCTGATGAAACGGCGTTTCAGGCACGTCGCCGGACGCTCCCTCATGATTCTCAGGAACTACGCAGGTAACTCGAAAACGGTTGGACAGCAGCAGATGAAGTCCCACTTCCTGATATCAGTCATCAGGAACAAGTACGGGGAAGACTTCCCGATGATAAAGGAGACCTACAGGGAAATCATGGTGGACGCGATGGACATCAAGCACGTGAAAGAAGTGGTCGAAGGCCTCAAGCAGGGCGACATCACTTATTCCGAGGTTGACTCCCTGCGCGTGCCGTCGCCGTTCAGCCACAACCTGCTGCTCCAGGGCTCGACCGACGTTGTCAGGATGGAGGACAAGAAGGAGCGGCTCCAGCAGCTCCACCAGCAGGTGCTTGAAAGAATCGGTGACCGGTAACCCGAGCTATAAAATTTGGCTGCGAGAAGACTAAACTATGGTGTCGGTAACCGCCCTCCTGAACCAGTACTTTCTATCGCCCGCGGGACTTTTAGCGGCGCTCGGCATCATACCTCTGATAATATTCTACCTCATCAAGCCGAAGCCGGAAGAGCAGGTCATGCCGTCGCTGACGTTCTTCATGAAGGACAAGCGCTCCGGCAAAGTGAAACAGGCCTTCCACAAAATAATGAGAAATCTGCTGATACTTTTCCACATACTTATGGTCCTCGGATTTGCGGCGGCCATCGCACAGCCCTTTTTCGAGGCAGAGCAGAAGCCCGAGCAGGCGGTCATCGTCTTCGACCGCTCCGCGAGCATGTCGGACGACTACGAGGCAGCCAAGCAGTTCGTAAGATCAAATCTGGCCGAGGATAACACCCTTATAACCGTCGGAGAAGACGTTTCGGTCCCTCTCGAGAAGACTTCAGGTTCCCGGGTGATGAGGGAGCTCAATTCCCGGGGGCCGCAGGACACGCAGACCGATATCGCCGGGGCTCTCGAACTCGCGTCAGACTACGAGGGCGCTATAATCATTGCAAGCGACCTCGACCAGACAGTCAACAGCCGGTCGCCCGGAGAGACGGTCCAGAGCTTCAGGAACAACGACCGCGAAGTCCGCATCATGGATACCAGCAACGAGAACTCCTGGGGAATAGTAGGTGTCAGCCCGGGCGAGCATAACAGCTCTATAGACATCAAGAACTTCCAGGAAGAAGAGGCAGCGATAGAAGTCATGTTGAACGGGGGTGTGAGGACTGTGACAGTAGGAGGTGGCGAAGTCCGGACTGTCAGGGTCGCCACCAGCACCGGCAGGAACACCGTCACACTCGAGGAAGACGAGATGACCGCAGATAATAGTGCATACATAAACGTGCCAGGCGACAAGAGCTTCAGAGCCGTCCTGATAACGGACTCCGGGAATGAATACCTCGAGACAGCGCTTGAACTCATAGACTTCATAGATGTAGAGGTGGTGAACCCGCCCGTACAGCAGAGCATCGACGGCGACGTATACATTGTAGGCGAGACAGACAGGCTGCTCCGGGGAACAGTCGACGATATCGAGTCCGATGTACGGGACGGAGCAGCCATGGTAGTATTCGCACAGCATGGGATATTCGACAAGGGTTTCGAATCGCTACCTGTCAGGCCCGGAAACGCAGTCAATGAATCCGTGGAAATCAACAAACCTGTCAGAGCCAACATAGGAGAGACCCGGGTTTTCCAGGGGGGCAAGACGCGTGGCAAATCACTATCAGAGCCGGATAACGCCGTTATAAAAGCAAGTTATGGCCGCGGCGAAGTCGTGTTCTACAACATCAACAACCGCGACTTCAGGACCGAGTTTCTTTACCCGGTGTTCTGGAAACGCCTGCTGGAAGACCTCACAGACCGTCCCAGCATCGACCAGCTCAATCTCAGAACCGGGACATACCTCAACGAGAGCCACATAGAAACACCTTCCGGCGAGACAGCAGAGGGCCAGCTGGAACTGACGGATGCTGGTTTCTACAACACAAGCTCGGGAACCTACGCCGCCAACCTGGCAAGCGCTGACGAGTCCGATACCGAGACATCAGCCGATATCACAGGGACAGAGAGCTCAAAATCCAGAAGCAACATACAGAACTTCGCGGCTCTACTCCTGGCAGGACTGGCGCTGCTGGAGCTGCTCTACCTGATTTATACAGGTGATGTCTGATGGCAGGTTTCGAGAACCCGAACATACTCGCTCTACTCTTGCTGGCGCTGCCCGGCATCTATCTAATCTGGAAGAGAGACGAACGGTTCAAGCAGGTAATCGGTCTCTCAAGATTCGTCATAATAGCTCTGCTGATAGCCGCGGCGGCATCGCCATTCATAACCGCGGAGCAGAAAGTCACGAGGCAGCCAGAGATAACTGTTCTCAAAGACAGCTCGACCTCCTCCCAGCTCCTGGACTCGATAGACCTTGAAACCGAGGAGATAGATGTCCGGGAAAAAGTGATAGCATCCGGCAACACCAGTGACCTGAAAAACGGGGTGCTCCGGAACCTTGAGCCGAACACGAACTACCTGGTCCTCAGCGACTTCCAGTCCTCTACCTCGCTTGAAGGCGTGGCGGAAAGGTTCAACCAGCAGAACTCGACACTGAACGCTCTAAAGGCTGAGCTAGAGCCGGAAGCATCAGTCTCGATATCTGGTCCCGAGGAAACGGTTCCCGGCGCCCAGAACAGCTTCACCGTAACTGTCGACTCGACCTCGGAGATACCCGAGCCATCCGTAGAGCTTGACGGAGAAGAAGTCGAGCTGAGGCGGACCGGCAACAAGACCTGGAGTTTCAGCGAGACGTTCTCCAGCCAGGGAAGCCATACTGTAGAGGCGGCGATAGATGTGGACGACCGCTGGTCCCGGAACAACCGGTACTACCACGCCATAGACGTCACTGAGAAACCCGATGTCCTCGTAGTAGGCCAGGAAGGGGGCCTAGGCGACCAGCTAAGCGAGTTCTATAATGTGGAGTACAGCCCAAACGTTCCGGAAGAACTGGGTAGCTATTACACCGTTATACTGAAGAAAACTCCTGGCCAGACCGGCAAGTCGCGGCTGAACCCGTACGTCACCGAAGGCAACGGCCTGGTCTACACCGGCGACTACGATACCGATATGAACATCCTGCCCGTGAAGTCGGTGCCAAAAGAACAGCAGACGAAAGGAGCGAAAATCATGATAGCCTTCGACAAGTCGCTTGAAGGAGCTACCCAAGAGAGCGACTGCGTAGAATACGAAACGACCCTGACCGGAGACAGACAGTGCAAGGCATGGGCTGGCAACAAAGAGACGGCGATGGCGAAGGTTCTGGCGTATAACCTTGTAGAGGAGCTACCATACAACACCAGGATAGGGGCCATAGCATTTGACAGCTCGGCATACCTGGTAAGCAAGCCTGTTACGCTTGCTTCAAACCGGGAAAGCCTTAAAGAGAAAATCAGCAGCGTACTTATACACCGGGAGCCATCCTACTACCACACAGGCCTTAGAGGAGCCAAGGAGGAGCTCAACGGAACTGGCAACATAATCTTCATAACAAGCGGCAAGGCCCACGCCGCCAGCAAAGCTGTGAACTCGCTACAGAAAAGCAGGGATATAGCCTCTAACCTGGATGTCAAGCTCATCACGGTCGGAGTAGGCGACGACACAAATGAAGAGTTCATGAAAGACCTAGCCGAGAGAGGCAACGGCCACTACCTCGACGCGGACGAAACTGGTCGGCTTAAGTTCGAGTTCGGGAGCGGTGGCACAGAGGGACGGACAGAGCCGATAGTCATAGTAAACCCCGACCACTTCATAACTGGCGGGCTGGAGCTGTCCTCCACCGCGACCATCTTCGACCCAGTCGAGACACGGACAGGCGCCGACCTTCTAGTGACGAGCACATCGGGCAAGCCGTTCCTGTCGACCTGGCACTACGGACTCGGACGCGTAGCAGCCTTCTCCGGAGGCAGCAAGGACCTCTCCAGCGTGAGCAGGATAGACCCTCTGATTCTCACGCGAACCGTTTCCTGGACTGTCGGAGACCCTAAGCGGAAGCAGGACCGATGGCTTGACGTTAACTCGGCACGGAAGCCAGAAAACCCGGAGGCAAGAGCCTCGTACGAGCTCTCCGGCTTCAAGAGGCAGGCTGAAGAGCTCTACACGCGGGAGCTAGACCCGGATACTCCCGGATTCCACGGAGTCGAAGGCCGTGTATACGCCTACAACTACAACCCTGAGATAGAGGAAATCGGTTACAACGACGAGATGAGCAGTATAGTACGCAGTACAGGAGGAAAAGTCTACTCTCCAGATGAGAGACAAGAAATTATAAGCGACGTAAAACAGTTCAGTAACAGGGAGATAACCGCCAAAAAATCTGTAGCCAGCCACCTTATCTTCCTCGCCCTCCTTGTATTCCTTGCCGAGGTCGGCTACAGAAAGATGGAGGGCAAAAAATGACCAAGAACATCAATAGCTCGAAGCGATAGACATGGTTGACACGCCGCTACTCAAACGGAGGTTGAATCCTTTCCTGCTGGCCTCGACAATCCTGATTCTCTCGCTGCTCGCCGGTCTGTCGGTCCTGTACCAGGGGCAGCTGAGCGACATGCTTTCTGAGAAGAAGTCTCTGCAGGAAGAGCTAGAGACCAAGAACCAGCGTATATCCACTCTACAGGCCAGGAACTCCAATCTTTCCACCGAGCTCAGGACGAAAAGCAACGACCTGCAGGAAACGCTCAGGCTGTACAACTCAGAGAGAGAACAGCGGCTAACACTTGAGAACGAGACGGACGAACTTGAATCAGAGATAGACTCTCTAGAGGCCAATATCAGCGACAAAATGGAGACTGTAAACGACCTAAATCAGAGCCTTGGAACCATATGCGACCTTGAGTACGAGAACATGACCAGCGACCTTTCGCAGGGCGAGTGCGAGGAATGGGGTCATAGATGAGAGTCGAGAAGCTTCTTCAGCGGCTGAAGCGAGAGTTCATCAAGGTCAACCTGATACAGGCCTCGCTTGACACCCTGCTCTTCTTCCTGACCGCCAACCTGGTGCTCTTCCTGTTCGACTTCCAGCTGTTGTCCAGCTTCACTAACCTCCAGGCGCTTTCAGGATTCTCGATGTTCTTCTTCCTCGGAGACCTGGTTTACCGTATCCAGAAGTACAGGCTGGAGATATACGAGGAGAAGAACCCGGAACTCAGGGAGGTACTGAGGACAGCGAGAGACAACCTGAACCAGCAGAATATCGTATCCCAGGCCCTTTTCGACGATGTCCTGGACCGGGCGAGAGCAGTAACCTCGGAAAGTATCATACCTAGCAAGACCATCATCCAGAAAATATTGGTGGTTGGGACTCTCAGCTTCCTGACCGTTCTCTCTGGCATCGCAGACTTCCAGTTACAGGAGGACGGCGGAGAACTTCTGCCTGGTGGAGACGCTTTAAGCCAGCTGATAACAGGCGAGGGCGGGGATGATGGCTTTGAGCTGGAGAACTCCTCGCAGATATTCGGTGAAACGACAGAAATCGATTCGAGCGACCTCGACCTGGAGTTCAATATAACTGGAAGCGGCGAATCAGAGGAGGGAGAGACAGACTTTTCTGCCAGGGTCCAGGGAGAGTCGGTACTGGACGTGTCAGGACAGTCTCTTACGCAGGACCTTGAGCTGGCGAAACAGTACAACCTGGAGATCAAAGAACTCGGGTAGTTGAATGGAATTTAAAACCCGAGTCACAATTACTACCCATGAAGATGCAGGGCATGGACGAGGCTGGCAAGTACGAAAAAGCCAACGAGAAACTCACCGAAGTTCTTGAAGAAACTAGCAAAGTCATAGTCGGCCAGGAAGAAGTCCTGGAAAACCTTCTCATCGCGGTACTCTGCGACGGAAACGTCCTTGTCGAGTCCTACCCCGGCCTGGGAAAAACCAAGATGATACGCACCCTATCCGAAATTATGGGCCTCGACTTCTCCCGCATCCAGAACACGCCGGACCTGATGCCTTCCGACATAACCGGTACGCACATAATCAACGAGGAAGGTGACGACACCGAGTTCGTGTTCCAGAAAGGACCTATCTTCGCCAACATGATACTTGCCGACGAAATCAACAGGGCGACGCCAAAGACACAGTCAGCGCTGCTCGAGGCGATGCAGGAGAAACAGGTGACCGCAGGCAA
>CAZEKI010000021.1:5127-12828 GCA_964512895.1 uncultured archaeon | reverse complement strand
AGTCAGCGCTGCTCGAGGCGATGCAGGAGAAACAGGTGACCGCAGGCAACCGGACCTACAGCCTGGAGAAACCGTTCTTCCTGATGGCGACCCAGAACCCTATCGACCAGGAAGGAACATACCCGCTTCCAGAGGCCCAGAGCGACCGGTTCATGATGAAAATCAGGGTCGATTACCCCGGAGAAGACGAGGAGAACGAGATAGTCGACCGTTTCACTTCCGAGCTCGACTACTCTCCAGAACTCGACACGGTTCTATCGAAGCCATCGGTCATCAAGCTACAGGAATTTGCAAGGCAGGTGCCGATAGCCGACGATATAAGGGAAAAGGCGGTCAAGATAGTCAAGGCGACGCGAGACCACGAAGACCTGAACTACGGAGCCTCTCCACGAGGATCTCTCAATCTGGTGCTCGCTGGCAAAGGCCGGGCATTAGTAGAAGGCAGGAACCATGTCTCCAGCGAGGACATCGACGAGATGGCCAAACCTGTACTGAGACACAGGGTCGGCGTTTCCTGGCAGGCGGAGAAGCAGGGTAAAACACCGGACGACGTAGTAGAGGAAATCCTCGACGAAGTATAGAGCTATGATAGAGGTAGACTTTCTGGACCAGCTCGACCGGTTCAATCTCGCGTTAAAGAAAAACTCCATCGAGATACAGCAGGGAGAACAGAAAAGCCCAGAGACCGGGCAGGGCATGATTTTCGAGGACCACAAGAAGTACGTGCCTGGCGACGATATACGCCGGGTCGACTGGAAAGCCTACGCCCGGACCAAGGAAATCTACGTCAAACGGTTTGAGGAGGAGAAGAACGTCACCGTCCATATACTGGTTGACCGCTCAAGCTCGATGGACTACGGTGAGAACAACAAGTACGACTACGCCGCCAAGATAGGTCTGGCGCTCGCATACATGGTGTCGAACACCAACGACCGGTTCAGGTTCTCCGTCTTCTCGGAGACAGTCACCGACATCTCATCCGCGAGAAGGAACGCCAACATGGGCGGCATGGTGGAGACACTCAACAGCCTGAGGAAGACACCGGAGTCCCGGTTCAGGCCGTGCCTGACACAGTACGGCTCCCGGATCCACAACAAGTCCATAGTCGTCGTCATCTCAGACTTCCTGTCGGATATCGAGGACATCGAAGCAGGCGTCGAAAAGCTGTCGGGCACCGATACCGTTCTTGTCAACACTCTCGACGTGACCGAAATCGAGCCAGACTTCCACGGCGACAAGATACTGGTCGACCCGGAGTCCTCCTTCACTCTCAGGACCTACCTGTCGCGGCGTATCAAGAACCGCTACCAGCAGGAGCTTGAGCAGCACACCGACAGCATCGAGGAAATAGCCGACCGGAACGGCGCGAGCTACGTGCAGGTATCGACAGGCGACGATATCTTCGACTCTTTCCTGGAAGTCTGGTCCCACCTCAACCGCTGACAGGTTTACAAGATTTCTCCGACAATTAAACAGTATGAACATCTTCGGATTTGAAACCATAGACTCGCTGCCCGCGCTATACCATACAGAGCTTGATTTACTGGCAGTATCCGACCTGCACCTCGGGCTGGAGGGAACAATGACTTCGGAGGGCAGCTACGTGCCACAGTTCCAGCTGGAAGAGCTGATAGAAGACGTGGAAAAAGCGCAGGAAGAAACAGGTGCGTCCCGGGTGCTGGTCAACGGCGACCTGAAGCACGAATTTGCCGGTACTCGATACAGTGAAAGGGAGGAGATAAAACAGTTCTTCAGGGCGCTGAAACAGAATTTTGAAGAAGTCATAGTTATCCGGGGCAACCACGATACCTTCGTTGACCAGACCCTGGAAGAACTGGAAGTCGAACTGAAAGACAGATACCTGGAAGACGGCGTCCTGTTCGTCCACGGTCACGAAGAAGTTGAGACAGACGACTACGAGACGCTTGTTATAGGCCACGAACATCCCGCGCTTGAGCTCAAGGACGAAGTAGGTGTGAAGGAAAAAATCGACTGCTTCCTCTACGGCGAGCAGGAAAACGGGCGAAGAATCATCGTGATGCCTGCGTTCTCCAAGATATCTGAGGGTTCCCGCGTCAACCAGATGCCACAGAACCAGCTGCTATCACCTATCCTGAGGAACAGTGTGGATATTGATAGTCTGAAAGCGGTCGCTGTGTCCCGGGAAGCAGGCATTTTCGAGTTCACGGAAATAGGTAGACTGTAGCTAGGCGAAACGGTGGCGAGCCGCGACTAGGAAAATCAGGGCGGATACACCTGCCGCAGCCAGGAAGGATGCGTTCACCGACCAGACCGAGGCCACTGTGCCCGCCACTATAGGTCCGAGAGCCGACCCGGAGTGCTTGAACAGCTCCAGGAACCCTACCATCTCACCCTCAAGCTCGTCCGGTACACGGGAGTCGAAGAACGCATGGAGCGAGGGCGAAAGACCTGAAGTCAGGAAACGGGCCACAAGGAAGAGAGCTGCAACAAACATCTCCTGCTGGAGCGAGCCCATAAGTATCAGCACCGGCGTCAACAGCACGGTCAGCATAACTACCAGCCTTATCTGTCCGATCTTGTCTGCGAGGTCGCCGAACACGAACTGGAAAACCTTGGGAACCGCCGCGAAGCCAAAGACGGCGCCCATAAGCACGAAGTCGGCGCCCACATCCCTCAGGAGCAGAGGGACCGCGAGCCAGTAGAACGAGAATATCACCGAGTAAAGAAATACCAGTACCAGCGGCAGCCGCAGGTTCTGCCAGTTATCGTGGATATGGTGCCAGTCGTCGAAATAAGTCTTCTTGTGGAATATATCCTCAAGCGAGTCCAGAAAGCCCTGCTTGCCTTCCAGGCCGATGTAGCTGTAGAACACCATGACCGCGAGCGCCGCGGTGAACGCCCAGAGCTTGAAAGGCAGGTTGAAACCGTAGGACGCGATTAAGTAGCCTCCAAGAACTGGCCCAACCACTCTGGCAAGATTTATGCCGAGCAGGAAGACGGAGATGGATTCGGATTCTACATCGTCGTCGGCGCTCCTCAGGTTAATCGACCAACCTCCGTTCCAGACAAGCGCCTTGGAGACACCCTCACCTATCTTGCCCAGCACCAGAAACACTGGTGCGGCCGAGATGTACAGCAGCGGCGGAAAAACAGCCACCAGCAGCCCGAGGAAGATTATGATTTTCTCGCCTGCCCGCTGCACGAGGTTTCCGGTAGGTATATCCATCAGGATTGTCACTATCGACGGCAGCGACGTCAGCACGCCTATGAGAAAGACGCTCTCTATATGTCTTTCAAAGAAAACCGGTAGAAAGTTCCAGACCGTATAGCCACCTATCCAGCCCAGGAAGAACACTAGCGAGAGATACTTGGCTATAGATGGGACACGCTCAAAATCCATAAGTGATAATCGAGAATCAGTGGGTTATAAAGCCGTCGGCGTCGCCTGCGCTATCCTCTTCGTCCTCTTCCTGTTCTTTTCTTCGCTGTCTCTGGATAAAGTCTCGCTTCGCCTCTTCTTTCAGCTTCTCGAACCTTTTCTCGGCCTGGCTACGCTGGTCTACATCGGACTCCTTTTTCTTCAGCTTGTTGTATCTGTCCTCACTGGACTCGTCCTTGCTCGAACGCGCCGCCTCTAGAAAGTCGTTGGACATCCGGTATCAATCCTCGTCCCGGTGTTTGCGTCCGATTTTGGGCAGGTAACGTGTGAATGCGGCTATAGTCTCCAGGGTCTCTGCTGTTCTCTCAATCGACTCCGCCGACCTCTCAGCTGACTTGACCACCCTGTCGATGTTCCGCAGTACTAGAAGAGCTGCTATGAAGACCATCAGGAAAACTGATTTCACCAGGATATCAAGTATCAAGTCAAGGGTCGCCAGGTCAACAGCCATAGGTCCAAGTTAGACTTCTTTCATTTTATACCTGAGGGTTAAGAAACCCTTAAAAGCTTCTCTAAGCAAGTTTTTACGTGATAAACAATGGTTGAAGTACCCGAAGACACCGAGATAGAAGACCTTCCGTTTACACATGCAAGAATCAAGAGGATGATCAGGGAAAAAGCCTCAGAAGGCCAGTACGTCAGGTCGAACGTCTACTACGGACTGAACCTGCTTCTTGGAGAAATCGCAGAAGAAATCATAGACAACATGATGGACACCGAGGCCGCGTACGTCGAGAAGCATCATCTTGACCACGCAGCAAGAAAGTACGAGAAGGTCGAAAACATCATCAGGGAGAAGGAACGCGTATCGAGAAAGCTGGATGCGCTTGCATCCGACATAGAGCGGCTTTCCCGCGAAGTACAGCAGGCCGACCACTGAGCCGGCCACCTCTTTTTTCCTTCTAATCCATCCGTCCGTAGAAATCCATTTGAATCTTATTACAGCGTTATACTGCATGAGGTTCGAGGAAGAAGTCATAGTCGGCGAGATACTGCCCGCGGTAAGAAGTGTTATGGCAGACGGGCTGAAACGGGACTACGGCCTGACACAGGAAGAGATAGCCGAGAAGCTGGACGTGACCCAGCCCGCTGTCTCGCAGTACATGAACAATGAACGCGCCGACCAGGAAGTAGTCAAGAAAATCAAGGACGATCCCCAGGTCGGCCTGATAATCGAAGAAGCAGTATCCAAAGCCGCAAGGGACGAAGACTACTCAGGCGAACTGGGGCGTGCGATACAGACTGTACGTGACAAAGGCCTTTTCAAGGAGAAGTTCAAGGACACCCGCAAACTCTAGCGGAAGCCATCCCACTCGAACTCTTCAGCTTCATCCTCGTTCTTGAATATAGACCTTATCCGGTTCGGCACATCCTCGAGACCCTGGATGTCAAGGTCTGAGTCCGCCAGCCGGTCGATGTGGAAATCGTATTCATCGCTCTGCCAGAAGAACACACCGGTGCCGGCCAGGATTATCAGGAACAGACCTATAGCCATCATTATTAGCTGGGTCTGCTTCGCCTTGCTATGCTCAGCCTCAACTGTCGTGTAAGAGGTCTTGGCCGACTGGTATTCTGTGTCAATACCCTCAAGAACCGAGGAAACCCTGTAGTATTCTCCGTTACTGTACGCCTCGCGCGCATCCTCTACTTTCTGCTCAAACTCCGAAAAGTTTGAATCCAGCCGTGACGCCCTGCTGTCTGAAAGGCCGCTGTTCTTAAGACGGGTAACGTTCTGTCTCAAACTCTTGAGAGTCTGGTTCCAGTCCTGGAGTTCCTGCTCCAGATTCTCCTCCTGGGTCGAGTTCGCCTCTACGATGAACGTGAAGTCGCTGCTCGCCTCAGGATTGCCGGAAGATACGGTTGCAGTGTACTCACCCAGGTCTCCGGGTTCGGTGTCTACGGTGTAGGACAGCGTCCATGTGTCGTCCGGCATTAGGTCACTGGTTGACTGGTTCTCGCTGAAAACATCTGATACCGAGGCAGATACATCGACCTCCGAGATGTATATCTTGCCGGTGTTCTGCACAGTGACATCGAAGCTCGTCGATTCTCCCGCTGATACCGTGACATTGTCCGGCACAGTCAGTGAGACTTCTGGACTGGCATCCGGCAGGTATTCGATATCGAGCGACTCCGTACTGCTCCAGCGGTCTGCGCCGTCTTTGACGCGTACATAAAGGGTGTGTTCGCCCTTGTCTATATCCTCTACACTGGCAGTAAACTCTTCATCATCTCCGTCGACCTCAACCGAGTTACCATCGCCCACATCTACATCCTCGTCGTCATAGAAGTATTCCAGCTCTTCGATACCTGATACGTCGGAGGCTGAGTATTCAACTGTGAAGTTGCTGTTTACAGTTGTGACATCTGTGTCAACGTCCGTTAGACTAGGGGAGCTGCCGTCGAAAGTGAACGTCTCTGTATCCGACTCCTGGCAGTTGTCGGCCGTGTCGCAGAACTCGACATATATGTCTTCCTCGGTATTGGAGTAGTCGTCTCCATCTATTTCACAGGTAAACGTTGTCTCGCCGTCAGCGTCTACATCGTTCGTCTCCGAGTCTATGGAGTCATCGCCTTCATCGTAGCACGTCGCGGTTATCTCGGTGTCCTCGTCATTCTCGTCTATCGTTATGTCGATGTCCTTGTCCTCATCCTCCTCAAGAAGTATTACTCCCGGCTCCGGGTCGAAACTCGGGTCTGAACTCGCATCGTACGAAGTATCCACGGTGAAGTCCCATGAACTGTTCGTCCAGTGGCCGAAGAAGTCTCTCACGTTATAGCTGGCCGTGTATGTATCATCGTCTTCGTTGTCCAGATCGATGCTGGTGTCTTCCTCGCCCGCAACAAAATTACCGTCCGAGTCCTCTATTGTCAGGTTCTCGTACGTGATGTTTGTATGGTCATCAGAGGCTGAATAGGATGCCGTATCGGAGTCATCATTTGTATAACCGCCGTCTGAAGGGGAGAAGGAGCTAGCCGACGGAGCTGTGTTGTCAACTGTAACGGTTATAGTGTCTGACCAGATATTGCTCCCAGCAGTGCCATTGGTGACATTTAGTTCGTAGTCACCGTTCAGATCTCCCTGGCCTCCTGTAGTATCCCAGCTTATCGATGTAGTTCCGCTGCTAGAAGAATCGCTTTTCGGGCTGTTCGACAGCTCCTGCCACATGTCACTGCTGTTCTTGTAGTAGAAATGGTAGTCGTCGTTCGTGTCTCCGTCGCTATCCGACATTACTAGGTCAGCAGTACCAGAAAGAGCGTGGCCGTCAGAGGTGTCCCACTGGAAATTTTCGGCCGAAAGAGCTCCCGCCAAGCCTAGAAGCAGAAGAGTTGTCAACAGGATTAATCCGGCTTTTTGGGATACCGTACTAATAGTTTATCACTAAACAGGATTTCCGTTCGAATGTTTAAGTAAATTGGTCAGACTCCGGATTTTTATGTCCTGGTTATGTGTTTCCACCCTGCCTCTGTCTCTACCGTCTACGTTATCGCGGAACCCGTTAAGGCACTCCCCAGGTCGTCATGTGCTGGTCGTAGCCGGTATCCACTTCATAGCCGGCTTCTGACAGTATATCTTCCACCATGGACGAAGTTGTGCTGTGCTCTGCCGTACCCGGCTCATGGTATGAGGCTACTGCGACATATGGACGGTGCTGCCGTAGCGCCTCAACAGAGCTCTCCAGAGCCTCTACCTCAGCACCTTCAATGTCGAGCTTCAGAAAATCGATTCCTTCGGAACCGTTTAACTCAAGTAGTTCCTGGAGGGTAAGCGAATCAATTTCAAACTCTCCATTCGAGGCTACGGACGTACCGGAGTTCATATCCCTGTCAAGCCCCACGGTTTCTCCGGTGTAAAGCGCCTTCTGAATCGGCTCCACGTTTTCAACCGAGTTGGCTGAAATCGCCTGCTGAACTATCTGGAAGTTCACTGGGTCGGGCTCCAGAGCATAGACCTCTCCTGACTCACCTGCTTTCTGGGCAGCGTACATAGTGAAGTCTCCGGGATAAGCGCCTGCATCCACTACTACGTCTCCAGGCTCTATCTCACGGTGCATGGTGTATCCGCGGACAATATCAGGCTCTATAATCTCCCGGAAATGGTCTTTCCGCGGAAGAACCATCTCTATACCGTCGTACTCGAGTAGAAATCCGTCTTCTACAGCCTCTAGATGTCGCCCTAGAAAGGCACGATTTCGGACCTCGGATGTTATCTCGTCCGCTATCTCCTGTATCGTGTAGCCTTCACGCCATTCCCCGAGCTTTCTCCACAGAGTCTCGTG
>CAZEKI010000021.1:0-5117 GCA_964512895.1 uncultured archaeon | reverse complement strand
TTCCTCCTCGGTAAAACCATCAAACATGTTATTACTTACGAGACACAAAGATTAATATTACTGTTTCTGGAAGTACTTGTCCAGCTTTTTCTTCTTCTCTTCCGGCCCGACAAGTATCAGTTCGTCTTCCTCGTCCAGCCTGATGTTCATGTCGCCGGTCAGGACTTTGTCCGGCTGGAGTACCGCGACCACTTTGAACAGGTCGGGGAACTTCTTGTCTTCCTGCATCTCCTTCACGGTCGAGCCTATCAGCTCGGAGTCCTCGTTTATAGACGCCTTCAGAATCTCCCGGTCGTTGGAGAGGTTGGCGAGCTTGACCAGGTAGGGATGCTCGACAGTAGACAGAAACTCAGATATGAGTATGTCGGTATGGCCTATCGTCTCGGCCCCTATGATATTGAAGGCCTCGTAGTACTCGTCGTCTTCAACACGAGACACAACTTTGGGTACACCGTACTTCTTGGCAAGAGAACAGATAACCATGTTCTCGTTCTCGTCCTTGCCCGAGGCTATCAGGACGTCCGCCTTGGTGATGTCTGCATCTTCCAGAGCAGAAAGCGTCGAAGGCGCCTTGTTGATGACGGTTGCTCCAGAACTCGAGTAAAGCCGCTTGCACTTGTCCTCGTCCTCATCTATGACTACTACATCGTGCCTGTCCTCCAGCCTAGAGACCAGACGCCTGGAGAGAGTGTCGATTCCTGTGATTACTACGTACATACTATGAAGAGTCTTTGAAAAGTTCGCTATTAAAAATTGCCAGAACAGGAAGCATCTCCAGACGACCGGCGAGCATCCCGATTATCCAGACCAGTTTCACGCCCGGGTTCAGCGAGACAAGTTTCTCGCCTACCAGGTAGACCGGCCCCATGTTTCCTACAGAGGAAACGCTTCCGGATAGAGCAGCCATCAAGCTCATATCCTCCAGGGCAAGCACGAACAGCGTCGATATGAAGACCACGCCTGTCCAGACGAAGAAAAGAACGGAAATCGTCCTGACCGTCGTCTTCTCCAGTATTTGGCCGTCGAGCTCGACCTCATTTATAGCGGTCTCAGGCAGAGAATAAGCCTTTATCCTTGTCTTCAGCAGCTCCATCATGGTCTTTAGCCGGAATACTTTCAGACCACCGGCGGTCGAACCGAGCGAACCACCGACGAACATCACGGCGATGAAGACGGCCTGGAGAGCTACGGAGAGCGACATCAGGGATACAGTTCCATATCCGGTGGAGGAGACCACGGCGGCCGACTGGAACATCGAGTCAAGCAGCGCATGAGCGGGTGCAGTTCCTTTGAACAGGAGTTCTATAGACATCAGACCTGTTACAATAAAGAATATCTTGAAGTACAGACGAAACTCGGAGGTCCCGAGCATCGGCGACATCTCTCCTCTCAAGGCGCGGTAGAGCAGGACGAAGTTCACCCCTCCTATAAACATGAATAGAGTGGTAGCGAGCTCGACGGCCTGGGAGTCGAAGCCTGCGATGCTGGCGCTCATGGTCGAGAAACCTCCTGTCGATATACCGGAGAATGCGTGCAACATGGCCTCAAAGTACGGCACGCCGAGCGCGATGTACGTCGCAGTTATCACGACCGTCAAGAAGCCGTAGACCTTCCAGAGTGCGAAGATGGACTTGGTCAGGGACGGCCGTATAGAGCCGGGGTCGGTCTTGTGGGCCTCGGCCGAGAACAGTTTTCTCGAAATACCTCCTGATTCACGGATGACCGCGATGAAGAAAGTCAGGATGCCGAGTCCGCCCACCCACTGCATGAAGGAACGCCAGAAAAGCAGCGAGTTAGGAAGTGCTTCCGGTTCGAGAAACATCGATATACCGGTCGTGGTCAGCCCGGCGGCAGCTTCGAAGAAAGCGTCGGTTATCCCCAGAAACGTAAGAAACGGCAGCGCCGCGAAGGCCGTCGCCAGTGTCCAGCCAAGCACTGTCGCGAACATCGCCTCAAGTATAGTTGGGTCTTCCTTGCCTTCTTCACCCGCAGCCATCCTGACAGAGTAGCCAAGCACCAGAGACGCAACCGAGGCCACTATATAGCCAGCGATGTGGAAAAGCGTCTCCTGGTAGTATAGTCCGACTCCGAGAGGGACTAAGAGTATGAGGGCGAAAACTATCAGGAACGTCCCTACTAGCTGGAAGATGACAGGGTTCCGCATGTACTTTGATACGCCGCCTCGGAATAAAAACTCCGCCCATCAACTCGAATTAAAAAAGTTTACTCGCAAATACTTCGATGCTCGGAACCTTGTGGAACTGAGCAGGTGAAAGATAATGCAGGTAACCATTGGAACTTCAGACGGCAAGACACATCAAATCGAACTCGATGATCCTTCTCAGGTAGTAGGAAAGAAGATCGGCGATGAACTTGAAGGCGGCATAGTCGGGCTTGACGGCTATAAGCTGGAGATAACCGGCGGAAGCGACAGGGACGGCTTCCCGATGAGGAAATCGCTCGAAGGAACCGGCAGACGTCGCGCACTTATAGGTGAAGGCCCGGGAATAAGAGAGGACGAAGGCGGTGTAAGACGCAGGAAATCGGTCCGCGGCAACACCGTCTCCGAAGACATCCAGCAGCTCAACACCAGGGTTGCCGAAGAAGGCTCAAAATCCGTCGAAGAGCTTCTATCCGAAGACGAGGGCGAAGAAGCCTAGATGTCCTTCCAAGCCAGGGCATACGAAAACGGTTCAGAGCCCCCTAGCCTTGGGTGGAGAGCCAAAAAATGGTGGCGTAACAGCCAGGTCAAGGAAGAAATCGACGAAGCGCTCGGTTTCGAATACGAGAGCGGCGACAGAGTTATCAGGGAGCATGATGGGAGAGAGTTCGAAATCGAAGACTCGCTTACTGCCCTGTCGGTACTAACTGGGGAGAGAGGATACAAAATTCTTGAACCTGCGGAGGACGGGGATATAGTCGAAGCAGACTACGTACCAGAAACCGAGCTATCACCGGTAAAATAATATCATGACACAAAATATACCAGAAGTAAACATCGGACTTGTAGGTCACGTCGACCACGGAAAGACCACGCTGACTCGCGCCCTTTCCGGCAAGTGGACCGACGAACACAGCGAGGAACTCAAGAAGGGCATTACCATCAGGATAGGCTACGCCGATGTCACATACTACAACGATGATGGCAAGCTTAACGTCGATGGAGAAGGAGACGCCGTACGCACCCTCTCGCTGGTCGATGCGCCGGGCCACGAAACCTTGATGGCTAACGTCCTCTCGGGCGCGGCCATCATGGACGGCGCCATCCTCTTGATAGCGGCGGACGAGGAGTGTCCGCAGCCCCAGACCCGCGAACACCTTGCGGCGCTCGACATAATCGGCGTCGACAACATCGTGGTGGCGCAGAACAAGATAGACCTTGTATCAAAGGAAGAGGCACAGGAGAACTATAAACAGATAAAGGACTTTCTGGAAGGGACAGTGGCGGAAGACGCTCCTATTATACCGATCTCCGCCCAGAACGACATAAACATCGATGCCCTGCTTGAAGCAATCGATGAACACATACAGACGCCGGAGAGAGACCCGGACGCAGACCCGCGTATGCTTGTCGCCCGTTCCTTCGACATCAATAAGCCCGGCACACCGCCTGAAGAACTGAGAGGTGGAGTGGTCGGCGGAAGCCTGACACAGGGCGAGCTTGAGGTTGGTGATGAGGTAGAGCTTAAACCCGGTCCGAGGATAGACGAGGAGTGGGAGACGGTCACCACCGAGGTCAAGAGCATAATGCAGGGCTCCCAGGAAGTCGAGAAAGGTAGGCCTGGCGGTCTTCTGGCGGTCGAAACTAGCCTGGACCCAGCACTGACCAAGTCTGACGGCCTTTCAGGCAACGTACTTGGCATAAAAGGTCGAGTACCTGATACCACTACCTCTATAGGAATGGAGGTCGACCTGATGGAACGACTGGTCGGCATGGAAGACGAGCAGGAGATAGAGAACATCAAGGAGAAGGAGGCGCTGATGATAAACGTTGGAACAACCAAATCGGCAGGGATAGTCACCCAGGCAGGTAAAAACGTCAAAGTCGACCTCAAAGTTCCGGTCTGTGCCGAGGAAGGAGACCGAATAGCGATTTCCCGACAGATAGGGGCTCGCTGGCGCCTTATCGGCTACGGCAGGATAAACTCTGTCGAATAAATCAGGCGGTTTTTTAAAAAGCCAGGGCCAGAACTAATTTACCGACAGCACCAGATCGGTGGTCTCATGACTAGCTTCTTCAACCAACTTTTCACCCCAACTACAGGGGAAGACGCCCTCGTCAAGGTTCTGCTGGCGCTCCTTATACTCGTATTCGGACACCTGGGCGTCAAGCTCTTTGCCATGGCGATAAGAGCGGTCTGGATAGAGAACAAGGAAGGCCTGACAAAGAAAAATGTTAGAGAGCGGCATGAGGCGCTCCAGTACGTTTCATACGTGCTCGACGCCGCCATCATAGTCCTGGCGCTTCTATATCTCAACACCGGTCTAACCGCGCAGATATCGCAGGAGTTCGTCAACTTCCTTCCACAGCTTCTTTCTGTAATACTCATAGGCGTACTGGGCTTCATCGCCATCAATCTATCTATCAAGGTAGGAAGCGAGTTCCTGAAGACGATAGGTATACAGAACTACTTCCGGGAGGTGGGGCTTTCACGCAGCGCATTAAACGTCATAGCCGGGCTTGTAAAAGCGTTCCTCTACCTGCTGCTTCTCCAGATAGCGCTATCGCAGCTCGGTATCGGCGACACGTTCGTCAACGAACTGATGAATGCCTCTTCCTGGGCCATCGCATTCCTTGTAGCAGGACTCCTGTTCTACGGCTTCAAGGACCTGTTCCAGAACTTTGCAGCAGGAGTCTACCTCAAAAACTCCCGGCTTGTAAGACCAGGCGAGGAAGTCAAGCTGGAAGAGGAGACCGGCGAGATACGCGACATATCGCTCTTCAGCACAACGGTATCCACGGATTCGGGCTACACACTGCTGTCGCCTAACAAGCGCATAATGGAGTCAGATATACGGTTCAAGAGAACCAAGAACGACATCGAGACACTGGAGGACATAAAGAACCACTTCGTGGCACAGAACCCTGACTACTGCGGCCCGGCCTCAATGGAGAT
>CAZEKI010000020.1:0-13002 GCA_964512895.1 uncultured archaeon | reverse complement strand
GGGAGAGACAGGGGAGCTTAGAGCATCCGGGCTCAGAGAATGCTTCGGTATAGCAGTCTACGACCACGGCTCTGGGGCAGGCTACATGGCCCACTGGGCGACGAAGGATGAGAGCCTCCAAGACTTCGTCAATGACCTGATAGAGTTTGGCAGTGCACTGACCGCTTACGGCGTTGACTTTGGCAACACAGACGCTATGATAGCTGGTCTGAACTACGATGCCGAGATATCCGACAACTTTATGGACGAGTCATCCCAACTTGACGAAATAGCTCTGGAAGGTGCCAAAAAGGCCATAGCAGAGAAATATGTGGACTGGAAATTTTCGGAAACAGAGATATGTTGGGATATGGAGCCGGGCTACACCGCCGAGATCAGGATGGACCTTGATAAGGGGATTATTGTGTACAACGGCAGATTTCAGTCAGATAAAGAACTAGTTTAAACTTTGAATTCTGAGATTTTTGTTGTGAAACTTTTCGAAAACGAGGCCAAGCAGCTTCTGGAAGGCTATGGTCTTAAGACTCCCGATGAAGACGGAGAAAAACACGTCGTCAAGGCGCAAGTTCTCGCGAAGAACAGGAAAGAACACGGAGGTATAAAGTTCGCATCGAGCCAGGAAGAGGCCGAGAAGCTTGCGGAAGAGATGGTCGAGAGCATTGTCAACGGCCACGAGGTCGAGGATGTCCTTATCGAGGAGAAAGTAGATTATAACAACGAGTACTACGTTGCATACATCTGGGACACCGACGAACGGAAGCCAGCGCTTCTATTCAGCAGTGATGGCGGCTCAGGTATCGAAGACCGAGATGTCGAAAAGCTGCCGTTCGACGAACTCTCCCAGTGGAGGATACGCGAGTTCTTCAAGCAGCAGGGCGTCCCAAGCTCAGATCTGGTCAAGCTAGGAATGATGGTTTACCGCATCGGAAACTGTTTTATGGAGGAGGACGCCCGGATGGTCGAGATCAACCCACTGGTTTCGACGGAAGACGGTTTTGTCGTGCTCGACGCCATGATAGATTTGGACGACGACGCTGGCTATCGACATGACAGAGACTACGAGGAACGGTCGGAGTTCGGCCGGGAAAAGACGGAGCGCGAGCTTGAAGCCGAACAGATAGACAAAGACGACCACCGTGGCATCGCAGGGAAGTACACCGAGCTTGACGGCGATATCGGTATGATGCTGGCGGGCGGCGGCGCATCTCTCACCAACATGGATGCTCTGATAGCCTATGGCGGCGAGCCCGCTAACTATACAGAATACGGCGGCAACCCGCCGACCGAGAAAGTCTACAGGCTTTCCAGGGTTATCATGTCGAAGTCTGGTCTCCGTGGGCTCTGGCACGTTGGTGGTACCGCGAACAACACGGATATCTACCGGACTATGAAAGGTTTCTGCCAGGCGCTGGAAGAGGAGGAACCAGACTATCCGATAGTGGTCAGGCGTGACGGGCCGAACGCGGACAAGGCGTTCGAGCTGCTTAGAGAGACCCGTGAAAGGCTCGACCTGGATATGAAGCTGTACAGAAACGATACACCGATGACGAAGACAGCGGAAATCCTTATGGAGATGGTCGAGGAGGCCGATAGCTGATGTCAATACTCGTTGACAAAGATACGAAAGTCCTTGTCCAGGGCATAACCGGCAGAGAGGCATCGGAAAAAGTGCCGGAGATGATAGAATACGGCACCGAAGTCGTGGCAGGGGTCACCCCGGGCAAGGGAGGTCAGGAAGTATCAGGTGTCCCCGTCTACGACACCGTCCGGGAGGCGCTTGACGAGCACCCGGAAATCAACACGTCGCTCGTATACGTCCCGCCTTTCGCAGCAAAGGATGCTGCTTTTGAGGCCCTTGAAAACGGTATACCGTTTCTTAACATCATCACAGAGCGGATACCTACGAAAGATGCCTGGGAAATCAAGCGAAAAGCCGACAGGCAGGGCGCCCGCGTAGTAGGGCCTACCTCTGTAGGCATCATAACGCCAGGCGAATGCAAGCTCGGCCCTATCGGCGGGAACGAGCCTGGCCGAGTCTACGAGCCCGGCCGCGTAGGTATCATATCCAAGAGCGGCGGTATGACAACTGAGACGTCCTGGGTCGTCCGACAGGCAGGATACGGCATCTCGACCGCCGCCGGTCTAGGAGGAGATGTCATCGCCGGTACGACGTTTGCCGACGCCCTGAAACTGTTCGAGAAAGACGCCCAGACCGACGCAGTCGTTTTATTTGGGGAGCTAGGAGGAACTTACGAGGAGAAAGCCGCGGAGCTTATCGAGAATAGCGGCTTCACAAAGCCACTGGTGGCCTACATAACTGGGAAGTTCACAGAGTCGCTTCCAAGCAAGAAGTACGGACATGCAGGCGCCATCATACGGGGCGACCGAGGAACACCGTCAGGGAAGAAACGTGCGCTCACAGAGGCGGGGGCCCGGGTGGTAGACATACATCATAAAATAGGAGAAGAGCTAAAAGAAGTATTATGACCGACTGGAAGACCGAGATATCCTCAAGTGGAAAGGACTCTGTTGTAAGAGGGATTCCTCGCGAGGAATTCATGGAACTGGATTTCGCCGACGCTATCTGGCTGCTGCTTAAGGCCGAGAAAGCCTCTGATGAGGAATCTGAGCTTTTCAACACTATACTGTCGAGCTCGATTGACCACGGTGTCGGCAACCCGAGCACTGTCGCCGCCAGAACTGTCCAGAGCGGTGGCAACGACATGAATACGGGCGTTGCAGCCGGTATAGCGGCGCTGGGGGATGCACATGGAGGCGCGATAGAAGAGGCGATGGAAATCCTCCAGTCGGACGAAAACGCTGAACAGATAGTCAAACGGTATCTGGAAAAAGGCGACCGTATCCCCGGACTCGGCCACAAAGTCTACGAGGATGAAGACCCTCGAGCCGTGAAGATACTCGAGAAAGCGGAGAAACTAGGTCTTTCAGGCGACGCCGTGGAGAAGATGAAAGAAATTCAGGAGGTGCTTGCCGAGGAGAAAATTGGTCTAGTGATGAACGTTGACGGTGCAATCGCCGCGGTGATGACCGACCTGGGATGGGACCACCGCCTGGGTAAGGGCATCTTCATAATCGCCCGGACACCGGGACTTGTGGCACACGTACACGAAGAGATGGACGAACCGCCTTTCCGGAGGCAAGAAGGTGAGTACACGGGTGAATGAAGAAGGGTATGACGAGTTCGAGTCCCGGCTCGGAAACGTCGCTGTCACCAAGTCGCATATAGAGCGAGATGAGCGTATATCCGAGAAATGGAACGAGATAATGGAAAGTTTTTCCCGGGACGAGATAATCGACAAGATACATTTCTCCCAGATAGAAGACATCGAGCTCCGGCCAGAGGCCATGTTCCCGCATATACGCATCAAGAACGACGGCGACTGGAAGCGTATGTTCTTCTTCGACGAGGAAACAGCCGAGAAATGCTTTAAGACGCTACGGTACAGGTGGAACTCTCACAGACAGGTTTTCCAGTAGGACAGGGCCTCCACCGAAGAAGAGATAAATGTTTTCTCCATTATATACGCTACAGTGCAGGGACTGGAGTTACGCGACCTGGATTTCGAACAGGTTCCATACGTGAGAGAGAAGACGTTCCGTTCTGTCGCGCTTGGAGACGACATGGAGCGTTATGCGCTGGACATAGAGACAGCAGCAGAGCACGCAGAGCGTCACGGCGCAAGCTATGAGAGGATACTGAACCAGTCCTGTGAAGACATCCTGAAGGCTGATTTCGGCGACCGGTACCTAGAAGTCATCAACTCGGAGAACACTGGAGAGACCACTATCAGACTTGGCGGAGAATCGGAGAAACACCTAGACACAATCTGGGACCGGGTCATAGACAAGCTTCTGGCGCGTGAACAGGCGGTTTACCAGGCCGCAACCAACTACGTCCATCGTGTCCTTCCTTCGGACGAGGATGAACTTGAGATACTGGAGGACGAGGTGGAGTGGTCCGGCGGAGACATCGCAACGATTGTGGACGCCTATTACAACGACCCAGAGGAGATGAGGCCGACGGATCTGGTGATGCAGTACTCCTGGATGTTCGAGCTGAAGCCACATCAAGCTGTGGACGACAACCTTCACGACATGGAGCGGGAGATGCCACTAGGTCGTGCAGAGGGCGACCTGGTGGAGCGCGACATGTTCTGGCTCAAGAAATACCTTGGAGAGACCATAGAGCTGGCCCTGAGGACCTATACAGAGTCCGACAACGGCGACGGGCTCCGTAACTTCTGGCTCGACAGCTGATGAAGGTAGACAGAACGTTTTTACAGAAAGCCGTTCCAGTGAACGGCTTATTGCGTCTCAATTTAGCGTAACAAATTGCGGCTGCCGGGATTTGAACCCGGGTCCTCGGCTCGAAAGGCCGATATGATTGGCCAGGCTACACTACAGCCGCATAGCGCAGAAGTATAGAATCAGACGCAGTCAACACTTTTAAAGGGAATCCAGCTTTAGAGCTTGAGGTATAGTATGTCGTCCATCAGGTCGATTTCGCCTTCTAGGGTTCTCTGCCCTGTGTCGAGTTCTGAAGGGCTCTTGACAATGATGCTGTCTCCGCCGCCGGAAAGCGTGTATAGATAGTTGCCGGCGACTTCACGCCTGAACTGGAGGTTGCCGGAGACCTCGACCTGGTCTCCTATCATGCCGCGGTCTATCCCGGCGGGAGTCTTGACAGGCTCTGCATGCAAGTGGTCTTTGGACCGTTGAGTTCCACTTCTTTTCTCGTCATTTCTAACATCTTCCAGCTCTTCCCGTAGCTGGCTGACCTCGTTTTCCAGCTCTTCTACTCTTTCTTCGGCGACGTTTTCATGTCCTGTCTCTTTTTCGAGTTCAGACCTGAGACTGTCGAGTTCTTCTTTCATGGCTTCGAGGTCTTCCGCCCTCTCGCCTTCGACTTTCTCTATATCGTCCTGGTCAGCCTTCTCTTCCAGTTCGCTCCTGAGTTCCTGAATCTCCTGCCTGATATTGCCGTGGCGTTCATCATCGACTTTGGCGTCGAGCTCGTCTCTCAGGCTGTCAAGTTCGTTTCTCAGCTCGTCTTCGCGTTCCTTAAGTTTTTCTTCTAGCTGTGTCTGGACAGACGATATCTCTTCTTCCAAGAGGCTACGGTTGTCTTCGACACTGTTCTCGATTTCCTGTTGTCGCTGCTCTATCCCACCAGTCCTCTCTTCAAGCGTGCTGTTGACCTCCTCTATCTCTTCGTGTACAGTCGCGGTGCGTGCATCGAGTTCGTTTTCGAGGTCTTCTCTGGTGTCTGCCACTGTTCCGTGCAGCTCGTCCTTCAGTTCTTCTACCCTCTGGTGGACGTTATCTATCTCGTTTTCCTCGGGTATGGCGTCTGCGACGCTGTTAACTCTTTCCTCAAGCGAACTTATCCCGTTCTCTATGTTCTTGACCCATTCTACGTCGGCCTTGTGGTCAACCTTGTTCTCGAGCGAGGAGTACCGGCTTCTTATCTCGTTCACGTCGTCGGCGTCAGGTGTTTCCTCCAGGACCTGGTTCTTGAGGTCTTCGAGTTCTTCGCGTCGCTCGTCCTGGATGTCGCCCTTCATCTCCATCCGGGCCTCGCTTGCCTCATCTATCCGTTTCTGGAGAGATTCTATCCTCTCGCCCAGCTCTTCTTTCGCCTGATTGAAGTCGGATGATTTCTGGTCTACCGTATCTTCCAGGCCATCTACCTCCTCGCGGAGAGCTTCGACCTGTGCCTGTACGTCTTCCTTCAGCTGCTGTCTCTGTTCTTCGTGTGTACTCAGCCTGTTATCGTGCTCTTCAAGCCTTTCCTCAAGATTGTTCTTAACATCGTCGAGCCCGTTTCCGATATAGTCGATATCCTCTTGGGCGTCTTCAAGAGCTTCCTTTGTGGCCCGCGTCTCCAGCCGCTCTTCCACATCTTCCCTGAACTGGTCTAGTTCATCATCAAGTCTTTCCTTTTCTCCTCTCAGTTCTTCGAGCTGCTGTCTCAGCTCATCTCTTACATCTTCAAGCCGTGAAGAAGCGGCTTTTTCCTGTTCTAGCTGATCGAACCTTCCGCTGGACTGTTCTCTGAAATCTTCAAGTTCTTCTCTCAGCTGGTCTTTCTCGCTGAAAAGCTGGTTAATCCGTTCCTCAGCATCCTGCTGGGAGTTCCCTAGTTCGTCTACGCGGGGCTGTACCTCGTTTTCGACGGCCTCCTGGAACTCTTCGAAGTTGTTTTCAAGCCGGGTTCGGGCTGCCGCGACTTTCTCAAGTCTTTCCTGCGTCTCGTTCAGGTCGTCGGCGTCGGCCTTCTGTTCGATCTCGTCTGTTATCTCGTCGAGCCTGTCGTTCAGCCGTTTCTTAACATGGTCTCTGAATGCTTCCTCTCCCTGTCTTATGGCCTGGGACTGCTGGGACAGTATCTTTGCCAGACGCTGGTGTTCCTCTTCTGTCGTCCGGGAAAGTTGCTGTGAAACGTCCTGGACTATCTTGTCCTCTATATTCTTTACTGCCTTGACGAACCGTTCCCTGTCTTTCTTCCTGTAGCTCTCGAACGCCTGTCTCCACTCGGCCTCGAGCTCGCTCAGCGAATTACCGATAGCCTGGTCGATGGCGTTCCTGACTTCAGCTGTCTCCTCTTCCTGCAGCTCCTCGAGCTTCTCTTCAAAGTCTTCGTCGTCAGAACCTATGTCAGGGAGTATCTTTCGGAATTCCACGAGAAGTTTTGGAGATTACTTGAATAAAAAGCTGACTTGGAACCGGGTTAGAGTTTAGAATTTTTGTGTCTAAAACGTGTTCCATGAGCGACGACTGCGTATTCTGCAGCATAATAGAAGGAGAGATTCCCTCGCATACTGTTTACGAGGACGAAAATGTCGTGGCGTTTCTCGATGCCAACCCGGTCTCGAAGGGCCATACGTTAGTCGTGCCGAAAGAGCACGTAGAGACTATCCACGAGGCGGGAGGTATGGATTACATGTGGGACGCTCTTGTAAAAGTTGCGAACGCGGTAAAGAAGGCTTTCGACGCTGAAGGCATCAACATAGACCAGAACAACGGGGAAATCGCGGGACAGGAAGTATTTCACATGCACTTCCACGTCACGCCGCGGTATACCGGCGACGAGCTGGAGATAGAGTATAACAGAAGCGAGCTGGAGAACGGCGATGAGATAGCAGAACAGATAGAGGCTGAGATTAAATAGCTCCGAACGCCCGAAAGTGGTTTTTAGGTCCGCCTAAACCGCTCTAGCCGGTAAACGTATAACTCTGGAACCAGAAGACCGGACCATGTCGCTGGTCGAAAACCTGTTGCTCGTGTTCATTGCCGGGCTTGTGACCGACCTTGCCACCGGTTTAGGCGCTCTACCATTTTTCTTCAAAAAGGAGTTCAGCGACAGGTGGCTGGTAGCGCTATGGGGACTGGCCTCGGGTATAATGTTTTTCGCCTCTATTTTCGGCCTTATCCCTGAGGGACTAGCCTCCGGCACTTTAGTTGAGGTCTCTATAGGTCTTCTTATCGGTGTGGCGCTGGTGGAGGGAGCGGGGCGTTTCCTTGAGGAGCACGAGCTTGACCCTGGGACTTTCGAGGAGGCTGACTTCAAGAAAATGATCCTTATACTCGGTATCTTGACCGTCCACAGTTTTCCTGAAGGCGTCGCCATCGGAGTATCTTTTGCTGAGCTGGGTTTCGATGCCGGTATACCGTTCCTTGGGTTCTTGGTGCCACCACTCGCGATTATCATGACCGTGGCTATATCGATTCACAACATACCCGAGGGGATAGCCATCTCGATACCTTTCAGGGCTATGGGTATGAACAAGTGGAAGATGATGGCTGCAACCATATTCTCTAGCGTACCGCAGCCGATAGGTGCTGTTATAGCCTTCGTATTTGTCCGTGAGGCCCGGCAGTTCATGCCGTTCGGGTTCGGTTTTGCGGCGGGCGCCATGATTTACCTTGTCCTGACAGAGTTCGTGGAGGAGGCTCGGGACCAGGGCGAGAGCCTCACCGACTGGCGAAGAGCGTTTGCTGTAGGTGCTGTGGCCGGGTTATTAATAATGGCTCCGCTACTTTACTTCCTGTGAAAGAACTCGCGGGCTGCGTGATAATTGAGGAAGGCGAACTCCTGCTTCTTTACCGGGAAGACGAGGAGCACTGGGAAGTACCAGGTGGCAAGGTAGAGGAAGATGAGTCTCCAACCGAGGCAGCGGTCCGTGAGGCGAAAGAGGAGCTCGGAATCGAGGTGGAGCTCGAGAAGCCGTTCTTCTCCGGAGAGTTCCAGCACTCTGGTGAACTCTATCTATGGCACGGCTACCTGGCCACTATAGAGAGAGGTGTGCCAGAGATACAGGAGGAAAAATTTTCGGATGTGGAATGGGTTTCAGGCGACGAGCTTGACGAGCTTGAGCTCGCACCTAACCTTGAGCAGATCCTGCCTGCGCTTCGGAACATCTAGCTATTTCAAGCAGCGGCCGGAATCGTGCTACATGCTCGGCTTTTTCGAGGACCATACCATTGACCAGATATATGCGTATGAGATGCTGCAGAAGTTCGCTTTCGGGCTTATCGGCATCTTCATCCCGATCTACATCGCGTCCCAGGGCTCGCCGCTGCAGTGGGTCTTCCTGTTCCTGCTTCTTGATACTGTTGCGTTCATGCTCGCTGCTATACCTGTCTCATACTTCATAGCCAATATAGGATTCAAGCACAGTCTTGTCATATCCTACCTGTTCTACCTGCCCTCGTTCATAGCGCTGCAGAAGATGGAACTTTCTGTACCACTGGTAGCTGTTACCGCGCTGTTACTGGGTATCGGGAAGGCGCTTCACTGGATAGCGCTCCACGCCGAGTTCGCAGTGGACAGTGAGGAGGACTCGCGTGGCAAGGCGTCGGGACGTCTGCTCGGACTCCCAAGGATTTCACGGGCTATTGCACCGTTCCTCGGAGGCGTGATAATGACGGTATACGGCTTCAATATGCTGATAACTGCGGCAGTGTTCTTCATGCTGCTGTCGGCAGTTCCTCTTCTGGCGTCCCGTGACCACCGGGACCCGCTTGAATACGACCTTAGAAGTCTTCTCAACAAACGGCACGCAGTCTTCGGCAGTCTTTTCGTTCTCAGAGGGACTACCATCGCCGCGGGTGCGTACCTCTTCCCCCTGTTCGTGTTCTACATAGTCGGCGGAACTATAAACGCAGGAGGCGCCAAGTCGCTGGCCAGTCTCGGGGCAGTGGCCTTTGCGCTGCTCGTAGGGCGAGTGACTGAAAAAGTCGAGAAGAAGCACATGATACTTGTCGGAACCATCGCCTCGGGCATCATCTTTGCGCTCCGTGCCTACGTTACGGAGCCTATAGAGGCGTTCCTGATATCGTTTGTCGCTGGCCTGATGTTCATGGTGTACTACGTTCCTCTCTATTCTACGATGGCGGACTGGGCGGAGGATGAGGACGTGCTTGAGTTCTACGCCTTCCGCGAGGTCTTCCTCTGCATCGGCAGGATAGCTACCTACGGCCTCGCGCTGTACGTCGCGCTCAACTACTCTCTGGCAGCCGGGTTGAAGGCAAGCTTCCTTCTGGCCGCAGGTGCAGCATTACTGCTGTCTCTGTATTCGCGCTGGATAAAGTAAAGGGAGAAAGAGAAGAAATCAAGTAATCTTGTGCTCTGCGACTTCGTCGATGGTGTCGACGTGTGTCAGGAAGATGGTTCTGCAGCAGTACTTCTCGAGGCCGATGTCGTCGAGGACTTCTTTCGGTTCCTCTCCGTCTTCGACTCGTTCCTTGTACTCTTCCCATTTGTTGGCGATTACTTTGCCGCAGCTCAGGCAGCGGACAGGTATTTGCATCTTGTAGCACCTCTAGCGGTAAGACTTCTGCTGTTTGTGTCGAGCGCCTTTGCTCGACTGTGAAGGTTTTCTGGTCTCAGTTCTCCTCGGGTCCTCGACCAGCATGTTACGGTCGTATTCTCTAAAGTCTCTTTCAAGGTCGTCATCGTCTGTGTACTCGACCAGGGCGCGGGCGATGGCCATCCGGATGGCTTCCGTCTGGCCTTGGATTCCGCCGCCGTGGCTGTTGACCTTGATGTCTACGTTCTCTACTATATCGTTTCCTGCGATGGTCAGAGGTTCTTTGATACGCTCCTGCGACATCTCTGGCCATGCGTGGAGAGGCTCAGAGTTGATTCTCAGTGTTCCCTCTCCGTCTTCTACGGATGCGCGTGCCTTCGCTGTCTTTCTTTTGCCTGTTGCGAATACCATCAGTTCTGTTCACCTTTCGGGGTCCAGCCTATATGCCGGGATACTTCACCAAGCTTTACATAGTTCCTGTGCTGGAGTTCGTCGCCTTCCTTGGTGTCGACCTCTTCATAGTCTTCAAGGTCGTGCGGGACGCCTATGTAAGCTTTGACCCGCTTAAGAGCCTCTCTTCCTTCCTTGTTGTCGGGCACCATTCCCCGGACAGTTCTCTTCAGAATTCTTTCTGGAGATTTCGGGTAGTGCGGGCCGGTATAGCGTCCGCCTCTATCGTATTTCTGCTTGTAGTCGGCCTTGACTTCTTCCTTGTCGCCTGAGATGACTGCCTTCTCGGCGTTGACTACCTTGACTTCTTCACCGTCTTTGGCATTTCTTGCTATCTCGGATGCAAGTCTTCCAAGGACTTTGTTTTCTGCGTTGACTATCATTATTTGATCACCTTGACCTCGCTTCCGTCAGGATTATCTTCGACAAGGTCCTGGATGTAGACGAATTCGCCTTCCTCGGCTATCTTTTTCCGTGCTCCGGAGGAGGCCTTGAAAGCTGCTACTTTGACTTCTTTAGTCAGTCTGCCGGCACCTAGTACTTTGCCGGGAACGACTACAGTATCGCCTTCCTCTGCGAACCTCTCGATATCTGAGAGGTTGACTTCGGGCCTCTTCCTGTTAACTTTTCCAAGATTTTCAGCTACAGTGTTCCAGATAGGGGCTTCCTGTTCCTGGAGCGTTTCCAGGGTTTCCAGAAGCACAGGGTTGGTCGGGTCTGCTTTTTTATCCATGATAAATCCACCTCGCGGCGTGGGGACGCCACTTAACGGCTGTAACCATGTCAGCGAAGTTAAACTTTATAAATGGCTTCCAGTTGTTGAAGCCGGTTGAATGCCGGGGCGGAGATTTGAACTCCGGAACCCCTGCGGGACGGGATCTTAAGTCCCGCGCCTTTGGCCACTTGGCTACCCCGGCAATGGATGCGGTATCACGCCTAGAACTTCTTAGTAGAGTTTTTCTGGTCTAGAGTTTAAAGTGCTGAGGTCCTGAGAAAAATACTGTGAACTGCTGAGTCAGCGCTTCTAAAGGTCGTCTACTGCTTCTGCGAACTCTTCGAGCTCTGCCTTGGCTTCCTCGACGGCGGTGTTGAAGAGTTCCTCGTTGGAGTAGCCGGAGGTCGACTCGATTCTGAACTCGTATTCTCCTTCATCCAGTTTCTCGTATCCTACTGTTCCTCCCTGATGTCGGGCATGTACTTCGCCCTGCCCAAGTACAGCGACGCCTTCGAACTCTACTTCTTGGCCGTCTTTCAGGTCGACTATAACGGTCTCAGGATGTACAGGTTCGGCTTCGTCGTTGTCGGCCTTCAGGTCCTCGGCCAGAACTGTTCCCGGTCCCTCCTGTTTCAGCGCGATATGTACTTCGTCGCCTTCTTCTACGTTCTGTGGGACGGTAAACGGAACCTGTCCGACCCGGTGTGCGAGCACTTCGTCGAAAAGTCCGGACTTGTTCTTGGTTATGTCGAGGTGCTGGACGCTCAGTGTTGAAACCTTTGCCACCATGAACCGCCTTAAGGCGTTGGCTATGGCTTCGTTAGCGTCTTCAAGTTTCAGTTTCAGAACATCGTCGTTTTCTTCTACAACTTCTACGTCCATTTTTTCACCTAGACTCTCCTCCCTCTCTTGCCGCCCTTGGAACGGCAGCCGTCGTGAGGAATCGGGGTAACGTCTTCTATGTTGCCAACTTCGAGGTCGCTCCTGGAAATAGCTCTTATCGCGGGCTGTGCACCTTTGCCAGGCATCTTCTGTTTCTGTCCGCCCGGAGCTCTTACCTGTATGTCAACCTCCTCTATGCCTTTCTCCATGGCTTCCTCGGCAGCCTGTTTAGCGGCTTTCATCGCCGGGAAGGGTTCTCCCTGTAGTCGCCCCTTGTCTGTCACCATGCCAGAAGATATCCGGGAGATAGTCTCTGCGCCGGTGGCGTCTGTAATATGGATTATAGTGTTGTTGAAGCTTGAGTAGATATTAACTATTCCTTTCTTAGTCATCGTTCTTCACCTCTTCTTCGGTTTCAGACTCTTCGCTGCTGTCTTCCTCTTCTTCAGTGTCTGTTTCGTTTTCTTCTGTCTCCTGTTCCTCATCAACGTTTTCTGCTTCAGGTTCTTCGTTTTCGGTCTCTTCTTCAGCTTCTTCTGTATCTGTTTCCTCTTCCTCGGTTTCGGCCTCGCCGACTTCTTCTACCTCTTCAGATCCCTCCTCTACTTCTTCGGTGTCGGCTTCCTGGTCCGGTTCAGGCACTCGTATCTCGATTTCCTTTTCCTCTTCCTGCGGAACCATGTAGCTTGGGATGGTAACTCTTTCCCCATCAACGTAGACGTGGCCGTGGACTACGAGCTGCCTCGCCTCTTTGGCTGTGTCGCTGTAGCCTCTCCTATTGACCGCGGTCTGTAGCCTGCGGTTGAGGAAGTCTGTAACGTTTAGTGATAGTATGTCTCCTAGCTCGGCATCTTCCTTCACAAGTCCGAGCCGGTTAGCTTTCTCGATAAGCTCTCTCTGCTCCTGCTCGTTCTCAGATGCGACAAGCTTTCTCGCCTCTCTACGGAGCGCTCTCAGCTGGCTCTGGGCCTTGTAAACTTCTCTCTTGTTCGCGAGTCCGTATTCCTCCATCAGCTGGTCTTCACGGTTTATCCGTTCTTCGCTCCAGCCTTCGTTTGGAGTCTCGTACTGTTTTTTGAGTTTTTTTACCATAAGCTACTCCTCACCTTCCTCGTCGCTGGC
>CAZEKI010000019.1:0-13384 GCA_964512895.1 uncultured archaeon | reverse complement strand
CCTGCTTCTTCGCCGGGTTCTTCGAGGCGATGATGGCCTTCTTGATACCGGAGGCCTCGTGGTACTTGTGGCGGTAATGGTCCGACGCCCACTCCGAGAACAGGATCCGGACATCGGGTTTCAGCACGTACTCGTCCCTGAAGAACCGGGCCCAGTCACCGCCTATCTCAGGGCCGATGAGTGCGAATATCTCACGCTCCTTCGCGTCCTCTCTAACCGGTGACGCGGAAAGACCGATTCTTCTTGTGGACTGGAGCGACGCGGTTCTCCGGAAAAGCTTGGAGGGGATGTGGTGGACCTCGTCGAAGATGATTAGTCCCCACTCCTTCCTGAACAGCGATGTCTTCTCGCCAGCCATGTGGTACGTCGCAATCGTTACGTCGTTCATGTCCTTCTCGCCGCCGTGGTACTCTCCTATCTGGTCTTCTGTAAGTGTTGTCTTGTCGAGTATCTCGCGTTTCCACTGGCCGACCAGCGACCGCTGTGGAACCAGCACCAGCGTTGGAGCATCGACGCGCGCCATCAGGCCGATAGCGGTCACGGTCTTGCCCGAACCGGCTGGATTGGCGAGCACCGCGGCCTTGTCTTCGTATGCTTTCTCGACGTACTTTTTCTGGTAGTCCCGGAGTTCGATAGTCAGGTCGGCGCCAATTTTTGTGTCGCTCTCCCGGAACTTGGAGTTGTCCTCTACCGGGTAGCCCTTCTTCAGCAGCACCTCTTTAATCTTGGCCCGCGATTTTGACCCCATTGCTATCCGTGACTTGGTATCAGACAGGTCTACGGCGAGATTTTCCCGCACTTCTTCAAGCGAGCGCGCCCACTCCATCCTTTCCGGGTCCTCGGATACAAGAGCGTGGTAGGTGCCCTCGTGTTCAATGGAGAAGATTTCTTGGCGCTCGTAGATTCGCTCGACCCATTCGATGAAGCTCGGATAGCTCCCGACTATCCGGGTATACTTCTCCTTCATCTCTTCGAGCGAGAGGTCGGAGTTCCAGATATCCATCTCCCGAACCTTGAACTTGTAATGTGCACCAGAGGAGGTCTCTAGGTGCGCCACCTCTGATATCTCGTTGATGGTCTCATCGTCCGGCTCTGTAAGTATGATTTCTCGCTGCGGTTCGAAGAACACAACGTTCCCGCTATCCTGTTCCAGTTCTTCGATACGTGCTATAAGTTCTTCCTTTGAAAGGTCTTCCAAGTTTTCTTCACTCATGCATGCCCTTCACGTTCCGGCCAAAATCTTAAATCCCTAATGGTCCGCCGCTCATCCCTCTAGCTCCTTCCTTATCTCTACGCCCTTCTCCGTCAGCCTGTACAGACGGCCTTTCCGGGCATCCTCATTCAGAACCTCGACTAGGCCGCGGTCCTTGAACTCGCTCAGTGAATGGCTTACCTGCGCTATATGCGCGTCCAGTTCCTCGGCTATCTGCGACGGCGTCATAGGCCTGGTGAGAAGCAACACGATTTCCTGGCGTTGCTGAGAACGCATCACCCACCCGTATTCATCCCAGTCCATGCAGAATGGTTGCCTCCCAGAACATTTGGGATGAGATTAAGATGTAGTTAAGGATTACTTAAGATTTATATTAGATAGTCCCAAGTGTATCTGTATGGGCGAGACTTCTGAACAGGAAACAGAAGAACCTGAGAAACATGCTCTTTCCGACGAGGACATCGATGAGATTATTCGGGAACAGCTGGACGACATGGACGAAATCGTCGATGAATTGATACGGGAAAAGAAGGCGGAGGTAATCCAGGAGAAGGTCCAGGAAGAACTTGCCCGAATACTGCATCAAACTTCTGAACAGAACGGTTCGAGCGTAGCCAGCTAGAGGAGAAGGTGTGAGAAAACTTGGCAGCAGATCTGACTGAAGAGGAACTTGACCGGAAAGTCGAAAGACTTATTGACGAAAAAGTAGGCGAAGACGAACAGATTGACCGTGAAGAACTGAAAAAGGAGATAATGGAAGAGTTGGAGGACGAAAGCCGTTACCAAGAGAAAGATGCGGTAGACCTCGATGAAGAGAAGATTTCTCGCCGTGATTTCCTGAAAATTATAGGGATTGGTGCGGGAGGTATAACTCTTTCTTCATCCGTTGCCGGCGCGTGGGCACAGCTCCGTGCCTCAAGCCAGGGACTCAGCGATATTGACGCCGATACTGTAGACGGGAACCATGCAAGCGATTTTGAAACCATAAACATAACTCAGGCTAAGAATTATTCAGGTACCGCTTATCTGCAGTTAAACAATGGAACTCTCACAGCTGGAGGAAGTGACACAACTTTAACCTAGGTGGTAATATTACGAAAGAAGAAAACAAAGAGCGTATAGAGGAGCTTAAGAGAGAGATTATAGAGGAGCTTGCACCAAGACATGATAGAGATTTTGATGTAACGCGCAGAGATTTTATGAAAATGGCTGGTGTGGGACTAGGAAGTCTGGCACTGGTCTCTCCAGTTTCTGGGGCTTGGGGACAGGTTTTAGCTTCGACTCAAGGGACCAGTGATATTGATGCAGACACTGTAGATGGAAAAGATGCAAGCGAGCTAGGTTCAGTAACTCAGGCGAAAAACTCTACTGATACCGGTACGGTTAAACTGGTCAATGGAAATCTGGCTTTACGGAATACTAATACGAATACTAATACAAACACAAACCTAAATCTGCAGTCTTCCACCTCAACTACGAAGGGAAGTATGAACCCTGCAGCCAACTCCGGTTCAAGAACCGACACTACTACACTGACAAATGCTACTGGCGACTATCTAAAGGCGATTTTCACGGCAAGTAGCATCAATGGCACTGCGTCCCCGGCTAAAGGTTATCTTCATGCCCCAGGGGGCCAAACCTTGACTACCAAACAAACCACTAATGGTGACTGGTACCAGACTGTGAATACTTACACAAACTTCTCTGGTTCAAACATCTCGGCAGACGTTCATATGCATCAAGGAGGAAATCTTAATGGAGGAAATCATTTCGGAGTTTCTATAAAGGCATATACTAGCACCACAACAACTACGACAACTAAAACCTACACAACTACGTACATAACTTTGACATAGGCGGTCTAATGAAGGCGTCAATTGGTTTATTTTACTAGTGTTGAAAGCTGGTTTAATCGAGACTGAGAGAAGACATGACCAAGGTTATAGTTTTTATTGACGCCCTGAAACCTTCAGAATTGAAAGGGTTTTTAGAAGAGATTTACGCTGGCGAGATGGATGCTGATGTGCCCCGTGTCACCCCTAGGGTGATGAGTTCTATTTACACGGGTCTTAATCCTGCAGAGAATGGGATGATGGAAGTGTCTAGGTTCGAAGGTGGGCAGGTAACGAGGCCTCGTAAATCGACCTTTATCGATCAGGCAGTTAGAGAAGGAAAATCAGTTTTAAGCATGGGCATGCCTTTCTGTATCCCTTTTCAGAATGCTAACAACAGGTCAATCCTGCATGGCGATGCTCTTCAAGGGGAAAGCCAGATAGTACCTCAGAGCAACGCAAATCTAGTCCAAGTCCCGGCTCCGAGTGCTGACATGGTCAAGAACCATCCGGATACAGTATATAGTTCGTTTTTGGATCAGACAAGGAATTTCTTCACCCGGGCGAAGGAAAATATTCGCCGGGGCGACTATGACGTAGTTTTCCTCGGCTACCGGCTAGTTGACTCGTACTGCCATTTCCAGCACACCGAGGAACGAAACGGCAAGCCTTACAGGCAGCACCTTATCGACCATATACAGTCTTTGCTGAGCGAGATTTACGCCCAGATAGACGGCGACCTGATGTTTTTCTCGGACCACGGCCAGACCGAGCTCAAGACGACTTTCAGGATAAACCGCTGGCTGAAGCAGAACGGCTGGCTTGACTACAAGGTCGACTATGATTTCATAGACACGCTGGAAGAGTATCAAGGAGGTGAGCAGCACCCTGTTAATGAGAGAGTGGAGAACCAGTTTACTTTTGGTCGGCCGGGCGTCAAGCTGGTAGAGGAGAACTCTCGGGTGGTGTGCGCTGATCCGTTCGATTCCTGTCTGACCCTGCTATGCGACAGGGACGAGTTTGATGAGGAAAAGTTCCGCGAGGAACTTATGTCTACAGGCATGTACCGTTCTGTGAAGTACAAATGGGAGTTGTACGACGAAGACGCTGATTTCTACGATACCGTTCCGGATATAATACCGGACCGGGCTGAAGGAGTTTTCGTCTCCGGCAACCTCCACAGGAATCCGGTCGGTATGGGATACTACCGGACCGGTGTCCATGATAAAAATGCTTGCTTCGGCGCCACTAAAGAGCTTAACATACCCGACAAGGACGTCATAAAGCCGGAGGATATGTACGGCATCATCACAGATTTCTTCGGTCTGGAGGTTACAGAGTCTCCGCTCCAGATGGAACAGGTAAAACAATGGACTAGGGACGAGGTCGAACTGGCGCAACGGAATATTTCACAGGCGCTCGGAAATCAGCCGGCTCCGGAAAACCCAGACGTAGCCGAAGGTGATGAAGAATGACCTGGAATGGCCCGACTTCCAGGAACAGGGTAGTGCCTGGTGGTGGAAGCCAGAACGACCTGATAGAGGAGGCCATCGAGACGCTTGAGAAAGCGGTGAAAAAGAACGCGGTCTTTCTCTGGACTGGCGGAAAAGAGGCACAGGTGATAGCAGATTTACTGCTCTACGAGGTAGGTGGCGAACAAGGAGTTTCTCCAGTTCCTTTCGCCACTATAGATACAGGCAACCATTTCGAGGAGATGTACGAGTTCAGGAAGAAGTTTCTGGAAGCCTCCGGCGACCAGGGAGCGGAAACAGTAGGTCCTTTTCTGGGTATAGGCAACAAGTACATCGAGAAAAAGTACGAAGAGCTGCTGGAGAACATCATCGAGAACCCGTATGACCCCCGGAGTTACCATGGCCAGCACTCGGGAGAGTGGCGGTGCCCGAAATGCGGGGAGCCAGCCGAGCTGGATAGGCAGGCATACCGGGTCGAGTGTGGGGAATGCGGCGACAGCACAAAACTGAAGCCGGTACAACGACAGAACCTTGACCCGGAAGACTGGGGTGTCCCAGAGTCCTGCGGAACCCTGAAGGTTGTTCCTATGAAGCGCCTGATTGAGGAAGACGGGTTCAACGTACTAATAACTGGTATCAGGGGCTCCGATCCTCTTGCAAACACCGATGACTACGAGGCCGGCAAAGTAGAGGAGAGAGACGAACCCGGGGCCCATGTCCGTTACAACCCGCTTGTGAACTGGGAAGAGGCCAATGTCTGGGCGTACCTCAAGATGGAGTCTGTCTCGTACCCCCAGCTTTACAACCAGGGCTACCGGCATACAGATGCTGAGTGCTGCACTGAAGACCCTGAAAGCCAGGTCTCGGAGTACGGCGAAGGCGGCAGGGACGCGGAGAAAGAAGCTGCAAAAGACGCGCTTCAGGACATGGGATATGTCTAGCTTTTAGTTTCCTTTCTTCTAGAGACTGTCCCTTACTTCTTCTCCTTTCTCGGTCAGCGCGTAGATTCTGCCTGTCTTGGCATCGGGATTCATGACCTGGACAAGGTCTTTCTCCCGGAGCTGGCCCAGTGTCCTTGAAACGTTGGACTGGTGAATATCGGTTTTCTCAGCGATTTCTTTGGGTATAAGCGGGCTTTCGAGGGCTTCAAGGATTCTTCTCCTGTAGTCCGATCTTTTTACAAAACCAATCAAGTCCCAGAGGTTCGGGTCGTCGGGCATTACTCTTTTTCAATTCATCTATCTTTGTGACTTATTCCATCATGAAGGAATGGATAACCCATCAACTATACATCAATCTTTTATTAGCCAGATGTCAAAGATAGAGTAGAGGAAGAAAAACTGATGGCGGACGACGAAGATTCCGGTCGAAGCACAGACCGTGAAAAGGCTCCGGAGAACGATGTAGAGCAGATTATACAGGACGAACTCGACAGGATGGACGAAATGATAGACGAGCTGATACGCGAAAAGAAAACGGAGATCATCCAGGAGAAGGTTCAGGAGGAGCTTGCCAAAATCCTGCACCAAAACACCGAGAAAAACGGCTCGACCATCGCCAGCTAGCTGTCCGGGTGCACCAGAGTTGTTCGAAAACCTTTCAGAGGAAGACGCCCGGAACCGCATCAAAGAGATAATAGAGCAGAAGAAAGACGAAAACCAGATAACAGGCAACAGGGAAGAAATCACACAGCAAATCGTCTCCAACCTTAAACAAGCCGACCGCCGTCAAAGACAGCAACTCTTCAACCACCGAGACATCTCTCGCCGTGACTTCCTGAAGCTTCTGGGTATGAGTGCCGGAACAATTGGTCTTGTCTCTGGTGCTTCAGGTGCCTGGGGACAGCTCCGGGCATCTAGCCAGGGAGTCAGTGACGTTAATGCAGACGAAGTTGATGGGCATCATCTCTCTGTCGGTTCTTCACGACCCAGCAATGTGGCCGGAACACTGTTCTATGATACCAACGACCAGAAAGTCGAATACTACAACGGCAGCAGCTGGATAGAAATAGCTAATGCCGGGCTTGCTATACCTGATTTAGTGGCGCGCTGGCCGATGGACCAGAGCCTGAACGACGTATACAATAGCTATCACCTTCAGGAAGACGGAGCAACTGCCAGCTATACGAGCAGCAATAAGGAAGGGACGCACGCTCTAACAGCGAACGAGAGTGGCGGGCCTAAGTTTAGTACTGCCGATTCTACCATTTGGGACCCTGTAGAATCCGCTAACCAAATGACTATCTGTGGCTGGGCTCTTAATGATCACGATGATAACAACTGGTCATCCTGGGCAGGAAGCAAGCAAAGCACGAATCAGGTTAGGTGCGGGGTAAATCAAGATAGTAGTTACTCTCTGTATTTCCAGGTAGGAGGTATCGGATCGGCTAGTTACGGATCTGGTCTCTCGACAGGGTCATGGTATTTTGTTGCGTTTCGTGTTGATGCCCCAGGCAACACTATAGATGTCCGGTTAGGAGAAAGCACGGTTGCCTCTAGCTCCACAAGTAGTAGCACTCTGTCGGGTTTTGATACCTCTTTTAGACTGGCCTGTGTAGGCGGTGCAGACGGAAACAATGTCACCTGGGACGGAGACTGGGATGATGTACGACTCTACAGCCGTTATCTATCAGATAGCGAGTTAAACGATATCAAGAATAACGCAACGGTATGAAGAAGGAGATATTATTTGCCAACTTATCTGGCCATCCAAATGATGCTATACCGTTGAGTGATACTATCATTAAATCTGTGGAAGTATGTATTTTCTATGAAAAAATCGGAACTGCTGAAGGAGCTCTCGCGGGTCGAGGATTTCCGCCAGCCACTTATCTCGCTGGAGCAGTACATGACGCCGCCGCAGCTTGCCGCTGACCTTGTATACGCCGCCTATATGCAGGGAGACATCGAAGACCGGGATGTGGTCGACCTTGGTGCGGGCACCGGCATGCTCGCCATCGGAGCCGCACTTGCATCAGGAAACGTCACCGCGGTCGAGAAGAACCTGGAAGCGCTCGAAGTCGCAAGGGAGAACGCCGAGAAGCTTGAAGTCGAGGACAAGATTGAGTTCGTGGAGTCCGATATCAAGGAAGTCGACGGGGAGTTCGACACCGCGATTATGAACCCGCCGTTCTCGGTTCACTCCGACACCGGCTTCGATTTTCTCGGGAAAGCGTTTGAGATAGCGTCTGCAACGTATTTTATCGCCCGGAGTTCCTCCCGGGAACGTATAAAAGATTTTGTGGAGAACTCGAGTCATGAAATAACCGGCAGAGAAAGCTATACTATCTCTCTGCCAGCGACCTATGGCTTCCATACAAGCGAGAGCGAGAAAGTCGAGGTCGATTTAACCGCTACGAGGCGAACACAAGATGGAGCTTGAAGCAATCGAAAAGGACGACAGGCTTGTACTGGACGTGAAGCAAAACCATGGCATAGCCAACCTTGTAAGGAAGGCTGTCTGGGAGAACGGCAGAGAGGCCGCATACGACAAGGGCCACCCGCTCGGCGGAGAGTCCAGCCTGATAATCGAATCGGATAATCCGAAAGAAGTTCTTGAAGACGCTATCGAGACCGCGCGTGAATGGCTCGACGACCTCGAAGGCCAGGTCTAAATATCTCGACACCTAATTTTTCTGCATGAAACAGGGCGCTCGAGTCCTTGGTATCGACGATGCAGCGTTCGAGTTCGAGGACGACAGGACTTTTCTGGTCGGCGTAGTCTACCGGGGCACGGAGTTTATCGAAGACATCGTTATAGAAGAGGTAGAGGTCGACGGCTACGATGCGACTGAGGCAGTCATCCGGCTCTACCGCGGCTGCAAGAACCCTGGACAGATTAAAGCGGTTATGACCGACGGCATAAGTTTTGCGGGCTTCAATCTGGTGGACATACACCAGGTCTCTGAAGAACTCGACGTCCCGGTTATCGCGGTCACTGCCAACAAACCGAATCGGGAGGACTTCCGCGCCACTATGGAACGCACCGGCAACAAGGACGAACGGTTCGACAAGTTTGACGACGCCGAACCGCTTGAACTCAAGGACGGCACCGCCTACCTCCAGTTCGCGGGCATCGAGTTAGCCGACGCAAAACAAGTCGTCAAGGACACGACCATCCACGGTCTCTCTCCCGAGCCGATTCGAGTGGCGCACATGATAGGCCGGGCGCTATAGGGTGAAGAACTATGATAGGAATCCTTGCCGAATTGGTGGCCGACAACATCAGGAACCTGTGGATATGGTTTCTGGTTATAGTTCTCGTCGCAGGCTTCATCCAGAAAAAGAGGGCAAGTAGACAGAACTGAGACATCCGGTTGGTGTTAAAAACTTCGCGGCGAAACCGTCTTCCATGGACATCGGGGAAAACTGGAGACAGGTGAAGAACAGCCGCTTGTTCGACGAATTCTACTTTTTTGCGATAGCACTGATACTTGCGTTCGGCGTTATACAGACCACCGGTACTGCACTGAACACTGACAAGCCTGTGGTCTCTGTTGTCTCGTGCTCGATGTATCCCCAGCTACATGTCGGCGACATACTGCTGGTCCAGGGCATGTCGTACGAGGAGATAGAAGAGGGCGACATCATAGTATACGCGACACCGGAGATGGATATACCGGTGGTGCATCGCGTCATTGAGAAAAACGATGAATTCCTGGAGACCCAGGGGGACAACAACCCTGACCAGCTCTCGTTCGAGGAACACGTGGAGCCCGACCAGATACATGGAACCATGCTCTTCAAAGTGCCTAGGATAGGCGGCCTGAAGCTTCTTGCCATGGACCTTCTGGGGTACCAGGGAGACGCGCCTCTGGTAGTCGACAGCTACCCGCGATGCGAGGAGCGACGGTAACGTCACCCATTTAAATCTTCGCTAGGTAATAAGGGAAAGTATGGAATTTTGCGAGAAATGCGGAGGCATGCTTGTATCGGAAAATAACGGCGACTCGGTAATGAAATGCCGGAACTGCGGCCAGGCCCACGAGGTAGAGGAGGGCGACTACAAAGTAACCGAGGAAAAGGAGGAAGACCCTATGGACCGGCTGAACATCAGCGAAGAAGGCGACGATTCTACTACCCGGCCTACCACGATGAAGGAATGCCCAAAATGCAAGGAGGAAACCGAGCACGAGTGGTGGATGGAGCAGACACGTGCATCAGACGAGCCTCCGACACGTTTCTACGAATGCACCGAGTGCGGCAACGTCCACAAAGAGTACGACTAGTACAGTGACTAGCCAAGGCCAGCTTCTCTAACCGCCTCTACGTAATCCTGGTTAGAGACATCAACCCTTACTTCGACATCTTCGATATCGCTTGGATATTCTCCCGGTGACTCTCCTCTGAGCAGAAATCCGCCGTAGTCCGGATGATAGTTGAAATCGTCTGACTCCTCGAACTCAACATCCCCGTTCAGGGCTTTAACTATGCTTTCGAGGCCTTCTACTCCGTTTTCCGACCTGGTCTTTTTCTCCCTGGGAAACCCGGGCTCGCGGTAGACAACTATCTCCGCGTCTTCAAGATTTTCTACGACGCTGCGCGCCTGTTCGATGGTGGGATGTTCAGATATCTGTCCGGCCTGGGACATAGAACTTGGTTATGCACAAAATAACAAAAGTTTTGCGCGGAATCAGTCGATTTCGATGTCGTTTTTCCGGTCAAGATCTTCCGCCAGAACGCTGACCGAGGCCCGGAGCTTGTTTATCTCGTTCATAATCTTCTTTTCCCGGGACTTGTACTCAGACTCGTCCAGCTTCTGTTCGAAATCGTAGTCGCGGCTGTTGACCTCGAGTACAAAGTTGTTCTCCAGCTCGTTCACACGGTCCTCGATATCCCGGATGTCCGACCTCAGGTTGCTGATGCTCTTCCTTATGCCTTTGACCGCGGTGTTCATGTCCTCCAGATACTGCATCAGGTCGGAGTTGAACAGCTTGTCGATGCGGCGCTTGTTCCTTCTCTGCATATCCTCCAGCTCTTCTATCCGGTCGTAGAGCGTGTCGATTTCGGCGTCCTCCGAGCTGACTCTCTGGGCGATATCCTCTAGCTGGCGTATCTCGCTCTGTTCGAGGCCGTGCTCTTGGTGGAGAAGTTCCTGTGACTGCTGCATGAAATCCTGTAAAGCCGAATCCACCGCGTCGAGGTGCGAACTCAGCTTCTGCATCTCTTGGTTGACTTCTTCGACGTTTTCCAGGGCTTCTTCTCCCTGCTTCCCGAGGATATCCATAAATAGAATTTGTCTCGGCGTATTTGAAAAACCCGGTATAGTTAAAACATTTAACGGGAACCTTTCTTTATGCCCGAGAGACAGAGAAGAGCTCCTGCAGTGCCTAAAGACATAGAGGAAATCGAGCCAAAAGATGACATAAGAGTACGCATCATCGGGACCGTTATCGATGTCGATGAGGACTCTGTGACTGTCGACGACGGGACCGGGACTGTCGAGGTGTTCCTCGAGGAAGACGACCTTGACGATGTAGAGGAGAACCAGCGCATCCGTGTTCTGGGACGAGTTCTCCCGACGCCTGAAAGCTTCGAAATCCAGGGAGAGATAGTCCAGGACTTCGAAGACGTCGACCCGGAGCTCTACGACAGGGTTAAAAAAGTTGTTAACACATCGAGGTAACAAGGTGAAAGGGGAGTGTTCAAAGCTGAACTAGAGGATGTAAGCCTGCTACAGGATTCTTTGAAAACCATTTCTGACCTGATATCTGAAGGTCTGTTTCAGTTAACCGAAGACGGTATAGAGCTTGTCGCGGCCGACCCTGCGATGGTGGCTCTCGTCGACTTCAGGATCGAGGAAGACGTGTTCGAAAACTACGAACTTGAGGAGGAAACCAAGGTCGGACTCAACCTGGAAAACTTCTACTCTATAATCAGGAGAGCAAACTCAAACGATACTATAGTGCTAGAACTCAGGGAGGACGACTCCAAGTTCTACATCACCATGGAGAACTCTTCGACCCGTAATTTCTCGCTTCCGATTCTCAATCTTTCAGAGGATGACATCCCGGATACGCAGAACCTGGATTTCTCGGTTACCGCAGACCTTGAAACCAGCGTGCTGGAAAGTGCCATCAAGGACGCACTGGTCGTCGGCGACTCGGTGGTCATCGAATCTGACGGCGACTCAATCAACATCTCCTCGGAAGGAGACCAGAGCAACGTCGACTTCGAGATCGCGGGCGACGCGGAAGGAGTACTTGAGCTTGAAGGCGGGGACGCACGTTCGATGTTCTCGCTCGACTACCTCAACAACATGGTCGGAGCGAAAAGCCTTTCCGATACCGTAACAGTCAAGCTAGGCGAGGACTTCCCGATGAGACTGGAGTTCGAGGTGCCGGACAAGGCAAGACTCAGCTTCGTACTAGCGCCACGCATCGAAGAGGAATAAAATGACTCTTCGAATGCTCCAAGAAGAAATCCTGCGGAATTCTTCGCCCGCATCGAAGAGGAGTGATTCCCTGTGAGCTCCACCCGGATGGTCTCGGAACATCAGTTGATGAAGCAGCTGGATATCGAGCAGCCGGACGAGATACCACAGCTTTTCGGACTTGACACAGACTTCGAACCCGAAGAAGAACTTCCGGTAGAAGATATAGTCAAGCAGCACCTTGCAGCGCTCGAAACGCATGATGCCAAGGAGTACGCTGAGGCTTTCCAGCACTTTTCCAACGTCAATAACTCGGTCTACGACCGACCAGGCGTTGAACCGGTCGATGCAGCGGCCATGAGGACGCTCGCGTTTCTGTCGCATGACGTTGCCGAGGACAGCCGGGAGGAAGTCTTCAGCGACGGCGACCTGGAAGGCGAGCAGCTGTTCGAAACGTACGGCAATCCCTGGGAGCTGGCGAAGTACTTCACCAAGAAGGAGGGCGAACATCTTGCGGTCGGCGAAGGCCCTGCGGAAGAGCTGCACCTGCTTCCCGACGAGTACGCTGCCGCTGAGAACGAGTTCTACAGAATCCACGGCGAGATAAACGATTCGGGTTTAACCGGCGACGAACTGGAAGACCGGGAGCGCGACATGTGGTACGCTATCCGTCGCTCGGTCGAGCTGAGGTTCCCGGGGGCAGGAGGCGGGGCCGTCAGCGAGGCCACGGAACACTACTTTAATGCAGTCAGGGAGGGCCATGACTCGGGCGATGCGGAAGCTGCGGCTCAGCACCTTACACAGTTCTACGACACGCTGGTCTAGAGCCTCACACTTTTAGCTCTTCTCGACCAATCTCTCCGTATGGGGGAGGACCGTGAGCCTCGGGAATGGGAGATACGCCAGTACTACCTCCAGGATGAAGTTATCGAAAGGATAGTAGGAACTGCGGAGTACAGAGAGGTCGCGCCGACTTACCCACAGGGGTACGGTCGCCGGCCGGACTCCATAAACTTTCCCGGCGACTTCAAACAGTTCGTTGAGAACGGCGCGGTCGCCTTCCACGCCTCGGTCGAGCGCTGGCGGAACCCGCTTCTGATAGACAACGTCTCCAGCCTAGATTCTCTGAGAGAGACCTGGGACCTTGTAATCGACATAGACTGCGACGAATCCTTCGAGCTCGCAAAGGAGACTGCGCTACTCGTCATCGAAGAGCTGAGGCAGCACGGCATAGACAACGTCAGTGTCAAGTTCTCCGGCAACCGCGGCTTCCACGTCGGTGTGCGCGCCGAGGCGTTCCCGGAGAAGGTCAACGACCAGCATATCAGCGAACTCTACCCGGAGCTCCCGAGAGGCGTAGTGGGTTACATCCGGGAAAACCTGAAGGAGGACATGGTCGCCCGCGTGAAAGACTACGGCTACGAGGAGGAGATGCAAACGGATAAAGGCCTCGACCCGTACCAGGTATCCGACATCGAAAACGACTGGGGCCAGCG
>CAZEKI010000018.1:4001-13457 GCA_964512895.1 uncultured archaeon | reverse complement strand
CTGGAGCACACCGGAGAAGTCCCGTTCGACTAGGTCATGATAAACGTCGCCGTGCTCGACGAGAACCGGGAGAAGATGTCGAAGTCGAAGGGCAACGTCGTCACGCCTGAGGAAGTCCTCGACAACTTCCCGGTCGACGCGGCGCGGTACTGGGCCGCCGGCACATCGATAGGCGACGACTTCCCGTTCAAGGAAGGCGACCTCGAGGCGGGCGAAAAACTGATGAGAAAGCTCTGGAACGCATCCAAGCTGGTCGAAGAACTCGCACCTCTGGAACAGATAAATATCGACGAGGACGAACTCGACGAAATCGACCGCTGGATGCTGGCTGAGCTCGACGAGCTAGTCGAGTACGGGACAGAGCAGCTCGAAGAATACAGCTTTTCGAAAGCCAGGGACCGAATCAGGACGACGTTCTGGAACACGTTCTGCGACAACTACCTGGAAATCGCGAAGCAGAGGCTTGAAGACAGCGGTAACCGCTCCGCAGAATACACGCTCCAGGAGGCGCATAAGACCTTCTTGAAGCTGTTTGCACCGTTCCTCTCCCACATCACCGAGGAGCTCTGGCAGGAGATGCACTCTGAAGAGTCAATTCACACGCAGGACTGGCCGGAGCCGAGAGGTATCGACGCAGACATCGATGCGGGAGAAACCGCGATGCAGGTCATCTCGGCGCTAAGAAAGCACAAGACCGAGAAACAGCTCGCGCTTAACGAAGAAATCGAGCACGTCCAGGTCTACGGCGACATCGAAGGTTTCGAAGACGCCATCAAGGAGGTCATGCACGTCCAGGAGCTGGAAATCCTCGAGGGAGAGCCGGAGACAGAGAAGAAAGTCATCGAAATCAAGCTGGACTACTCGGAGGCTGGCCCGAAGTACGGCGACAAGATAGGAGAAATCGAGGACGCGCTCGAAAACAACGAGTGGAACCTCGACGCCGGGCGTCTTGAGGTCGCAGGAGAACACCTCAAACCCGAGGAGTTCGAGGTCATCGAAGACCGGGAGTACAAAGGAGAAGGAGAGATGTTCGAGACCGAGGATGCGCTGGTAGTAGTCCGATGACATCGATGGACATAGGCGTCTCAGTCGGACCGCTGCCGGAGAACATAGAAGACGTCCCTGAAAGCTTCGATTTTGTCGAGCTGAGTATCGGGGAACACGAGGTCTCCCCCGAGAAAATCGATGCAGAAGAAGTCAGGGAGGTTCTGGAACAGAAAGGCCTCGATTTAATAGTTCATCTTCCCTTCAGGCAGCCGCTGGCGACGACGGTGCCAGAGTTCAACGACGCAGCATTAGGATACTTTGACCGACTGCTGGAGTTCTCATCCAAACTAGGCGCAGAGAAAGCTGTTATCCACGCCAATATGAGGGACAGGGACTCTGAGGAAGAGCTTAAAGAGCTGACAAGCCAGGTAGAACAGGTGAAAGAGCTAGGAGAGGAACACAGCATCGAGATCTGCTTTGAGAACGTCCGGCACATCGACACCCCCGAACTCATGGAGCTCGGCGAACTGCTGGCGCGGATCGGGGCCTCCATGTGCTTCGACATCGGCCACGCATTCATCGCGGCTGACGAAGAAGAGGTCTCCGAGTTCCTTGAGAACCATAGTGACCTGGTATCGCACCTCCACGTACACGATATCCGGGAACGCGGCGACAGCCATATTGCAGTGGGCGAAGGCTCTATTGACTTCGAAGCTGTTGCAGAGCAGCTATCAGGTTTTGACGGCACCGTCTGCTTCGAACTCTTCACGGACGACATGGACTACATAGAGCTTTCGCGCGACAAGTTCCTCCAGCACCTCTGAATTATTTACTTAGCGATAACAACAAGATTTAAAGAGGTTGTTATCTCCAGCTTCTTTAGTCATGGAGAGCAATCCAGAAGTTGCGGAGATACACTTTATCTCTCACCCCGGCCATGCGCTGCGACGTGAAGACCTGTACGAGACCGAGAGCCCGACAGCACCGCTCAACCTGAGGAAGGAGGACTATCTTCGTTACTGGCACGAACTAGGCTCGCTGGTGGAGAAGCATGGCCAGAGCAACGATGTGAAAGTCGCTGTGCTCTACGACGAGAAAGATACGGATTACCGAGAGTTCATAGACGAAGAATATGTAGATGCCGCAATAGAAACCGAGGGATTCCTCGATATAACAGGTAAACCGCTTGAATCCGAGGAGGAAAAGATAGACGAGCTGGTCTCTGCTCTTGAGGATGCCGGAAGAGCGACCGTCTCTGGAGAGCTATACGGACTCTGCCCTGGACAGTTCAGCGAATATCTGGAACAAGAATACGGAATCAAACCGGAGAAAGGCGCAACATTTCCCAGAAGACCACTTGAAAGAACGAACGGCACAGTCCACTGGGAGGACAGCATCCCTTTAAGGGCGGCGATGAACAAGTTCTAGGCTTCTCACTGAAATTATAAGACTTCCGCACGCATCTAACACCATGACAGAACAAACACAGGAGATGTCGAAGTACCAGCTGAAGAAGCTGATAAAGGAGCTTGAAGATATCAGAGGCAGGAATACCGAGCTGGTGTCCCTCTACGTGCCTGCGGGTTACGACATGTCGAAGATATCCGACTTCGTCACCTCGGAAGCAAGCGAAGCGGAGAACATCAAGTCGAAGCACACACGGAAGAACGTCCAAGCCGCGCTTGACAAGATAGGCAGGAAAGTGGCGGAAGAACACGAGACGCCGGAGAACGGTGTCGCATTGTTCGCTGGCAACGTATCGGAGCGCGAGGGCCGCCCGGACATCAAGGTCTGGGAGGTCGTGCCTCCGCAACCCATCGAGTCCCGGCGCTACCGGTGCGACAAGGAGTTCGTACTGGAGCCGTTGAGAGACATGATAGTCGACGACCGCGTGTATGGTTTAATCGCGGTCGACAAGAACGAGGCGGCCATCGGCTACCTCCAGGGTTCGCGTATCAAGACCGCATACACCATGAACTCGGAGGTGCCCGGCAAGACCCGGGCGGGTGGACAGTCGGCCCAGCGTTTCGAGCGCATCAGGAAGGAGATGCTGAAGACGTTCCTCAACGAGATATCCGACAAGGCCCAGAACGCCTTTCTCGAGAAAGCCAGGGAGGACAAGCTGCTCGGCATCTTGGTCGGCGGACCTGGCTGGGTGAAAGATAAACTAATAGAGGACTACCTGCCCAAGGAGTTGAAGGACAGGGTGGTCGCGAACGAGTCGCTGAACTACTCTGGCGAAGAAGCGCTTGAAGAGCTGGTGAACAAGGCAGAAGACGCCATCCAGGACGCAGAGGTCGTCAAGGAAAAGAACCTGGTCAACCAGTTCTTCGAAAACCTGAAAGAGGAGAACGGGAAATCAGAGTACGGCCTGAAACAGGTGAAGAAAGCCCTCGACATGGGCGCGGTCGAAACCATACTGATAACAGAAGACGTCAACACCTACCGCGCAAAGTATGTCTGTCCCAACGGCCACGAAGACGCAGTCTTCGAGGAAAAACCGGAAATCGATGAGACCCATGAATGCCCAGAATGCGGCGAAGAAGCCGAACTTGAAGAGCTCAGCGATATAGTGGACGTGTTCGGCAAGAAGGCCGAGGAGATGTCCTCAGAAGTAGAGATAATATCCACCGACCACGAAGAAGGCCAGCGCCTCAGCAACATGGGAGGCATCGCCGCCATCCTGAGATACCGGATAAGATGAAGGTAACAAACCTAGCAGAAGACACCGAGGACTTCACCGGCAACGTATGGCTCCTCGAGAACGGAAACGAAAAAATACTGATAGACGCCGGTACAGGCGACTCGTGGCAGGAAATCGAGAAACTGGAGTCGGTCAACAAAGTGGTCATAACGCATTCTCACTACGACCACGTCGATAATCTTCCCAAAATAGCAGACAGATACTCGCCCGAAATCTACGCCTACGAGCCCTCCAACCTTCCTGTTACAGATGTCAAAGAGCTTGAAGAGGGAGAAGAAATCGAGCTTGGCGGCGTTTCGTTCAGTGTCATCCACACTCCGGGACATAAAGACGACTCTATCTGCCTCTACTCACGGGGAGAAAAACTGCTCTTCACCGGCGACCTGATTTTCCCAGAAGGAGGGTTCGGCCGCACCGACCTGGAAGAGGGAGACCGCGACCTGCTTATCGAGTCAATCCAGAAAATAGTCGAACTGGATGTAGAAGAGTTCTACCCCGGACACGACGGAGCTGTCAGTGAGAACGCGAACGACTGGATAGAGAAGTCGCTTGAAGAAGCGAAGAAACACGAGCCCAAGTACTAGACTTCCTTGCTCCTGACCAGGAACCACCTGTAGAAGTCCTGCATCTTTCTGTAGAGCACGACAAACCCGACCAGGGCCGCCACTATCACAATTATCGCGGTTGAAACGGTATCTATACGCGACGCAAAATGCAGGAAATCGTCTTTGAAAGCCCAGCCTATAAGCGCCAGCCCAAAGTTCCTGGGCATCATACCGATAAAGCTCCAGACTCCGTAGGTCTTCCAGTCCATCCGGAAAAGCCCGGCAGCCCCGGAAACCAGGGAGAGCGGTACGACAGGCACCGCCCGGAACAGTGCCACATAGTACTTCTCGTGTTCATGGTCGAAGTGGTGCTCAAGGTGCTGGACATCCTCCCAGGTAATATCAAGCCACCGCCCGTAGTTCTGGAGAACCGGTTTACCGCCGAAATACGCTATCGAGTACACAAAGTAAGAACTCAACACCGAGGCGATAGAGGCTGGAAGCGCTATCAGGAACAGTATCTCGAAAAGCGCCGGGCCAAGAGAAGTTGACTCGACTAGTAACGCTCCCGCCGCCATCGGTATGACCGGTGATGGAATCGGCACGATAACCTCCTCTATAATCATGCCGAGCATGACAGCGATGACTCCGTGCTGCTGGATGAGCTGTATGATAGGTTCGACAGGGATGAAGTCCAGAACCATGGATAGAAATACTTCACGCGCCTTATTTAACCCTGTGAAAGTCGAACTACTGGGACACGAAATAGATATAGACGAATCACTGATAGAGCAAGACCCGGAAGAGATACGCCGACAGCTGGAAGAATACATAGACGGCGAAAAAACGGAGTTCGAGCTATCGCTCTCAATCCCGGACAGCTTCACTGGACGCGTGATGACTGCCATGCTGGAAATCGGGTACGGAGAGACCGCTACCTACGGAGACCTCGCGCAGAAACTTGGCACGTCCGCAGTCGCTGTAGGACAGGCCTGCGGCCGCAACCCTGTACCGGTCATAGTGCCGTGCCACCGCGTTGTATCAAGAGAAGGCATCGGCGGCTACCAGTACCCAGGGCTAAAACAGAGGCTGTTAGTCATTGAAAAAGAGACACGATATAGTCAATGAACCCCTTCAGGAACTCTCCGAAGCTTATGTCTTCGCCTGAAAAACTCGGGCTCCGGGTCTCAGTTCTGTTCGGAACCTCTAGGCGGTCTATCTCCAGCGTCCTGTTCCCCCGGTCAGGCTGGGCCGAGTAGACAGGATAGTCGTAGCTGTTGATGGTTTCAAGACACTCCTCGAACCGTTCCCGCGAATCGTACTTGCACGGCGTCATGTCAAGCCTCTGGGAGTAGATGCTCCACTTGGTATCCGGGTCATCAACCTCTCCTCCCGGGCCAAGCTCATTGTAAAGCTGCCTGAGAGAGCCGTTCATCCGGGCCACATAGTTCCTGACTACGAGTTCTGAATAGGCGTATCCGAAGCTGCGTCGCTCCGGCCTGGAATCCATAGCGTTCCAGGTCTTCATGAAATCCTCGCCGTCCTGGTAGTACTCCCAGAGCTCTTCCCTATCACCTCTGGGCTTGACAGTGTAGATATACCGGCCCTCTCTGTACTCTACTTCATCGCCGAACAGCTCCGCAGGCCTTGAATCAATCTCCTCCGATGCATAGAGCTTCCGCTTGACAAGGTGTTCGACGTACTTGGCTGTTCCCTCATCAAAGTAGCTGCTGGATGTCCGGTCCCAGTTAAGGACACGGTCGTTCAGGCCGTGGACAACCTCGTGCGCCAGCACCGGCAGGAACTCGTCCTCGATGCTTTCAGGACTGCGAATCTGGATTGCGCCGCCGACATACTCCCCGGCACTCCATTCGTTGACCTTCTGGTCGTACACTTCGTCCGACATAACCGCTACTGGGAAACGCTCGAACCCCTGAACCACGCCCAAAGTGCCGATAGGAACCTCGTACGCCATCTCAGTGTCGTTGGCGCGTTCACCGAAAAACGAGAAATAACGGGTCTCGTAGCCGTCTCCCGACTTTATCCTGATGTTGACAGGGCCGGAGCCGTCGAAGACCATCCTGTCACCCTGGAAATCGGTCTGGAAACCGAAGTTGGTCCTTCCGGAAAGCAGCTCAGGCGAATCTATAAACCCCGAAGTCTGCTCGCCTTCGAAGCCGGGAAGCGACAGCGTCCTCTTGTAGAGCCCTGCGTGAATCTCCTCTGCATCATCCGGGAGAAGCAGCTTGACCTCTACCGTCTCGGAGTTTCTGCGCGGCCCCTGGTTCGTCCGTATCGATATCCTGTCGTCATATACATCGTAGTCATCGATCTCACCAAGAGAGTCCCGGATGGAGACGACTTCAGCACCTTCAGGCTTGTTCCAGGTCAGTTGCCAGCTATTGACAGGGCAGTTGGTCTCGCATTCAAGCTGGAGAGTGGCGTTGATGAAAGCCTTCTCCCGATCCGCAGAAACCTCGTACTGCACCTCAGCAGCGGCCGTACCAGCCACCAGCACAAACAGCGCTATCAGTATAGTCTTCCTCATCGAGACCCGCATGAAAGAATAAAAGCTCTAAGGATTAAAAACTGTACCAAATGGCCATACTTTCCGACAGGGACCTGAGAAAACTTATAGAAGAGCAAAACGCCGTCTACACCCCGGAAGGACCGGAACTAGACTTCGATCTCCAGCTCGGACCTTCATCGCTCGACCTCCGGATGGGATACGAGTTCGGCGTTCTCAACACCCGGAAAATCGAGATGATAGACACCAAGAACATGGACAGGTACAACGACTTCATCCAGAAAGAGACTCACTCTCCCGAGGACGGAGTAGTCGTCCATCCCGGCGAGTTCATCCTCGGCAGTACGCTGGAGACAATCAACGTTCCCGACGACCATGTCGCCCGTGTAGAAGGCCGTAGCTCGTATGGCCGGCTAGGAATCATAGTGCACGCCACCGCAGGCTACATCGACCCGGGGTTCGAAGGCGACATCACGCTTGAGATACAGAACCTGGGTAACGCGCCAGTCAAGCTCTACCCCGAGGACCGTGTCTGCCAGGTCGTCTTCGAAACCATGACGAACAAGGCAGATACACCATACGGCGACAAGACCGATTCGAAGTACATGGGACAGACGGGCGCCACCGGCTCCAAGCTCAACGAGGAAAAGAGGTAATGCAAGAGGTCGCTGTCGAGAAGGTAGCAAAGGATCCCGTTGTCTCTAGGAAAACAGAGTTCGTCGAGCGTAAAGGCATCGGCCACCCAGATTCTATAAGCGACGGTCTCGCGGAAGCCATTTCCAGAAAGCTATCGCAGGAGTATCGTGACCGTTTCGGCAAGATTCTCCACCATAATACTGACGAGGTCCAGCTCGTCGCGGGTTCAAGCGAGCCCAAACTAGGCGGCGGAAAGATTACCGAGCCAATTTACATACTGCTGACAGGCCGGGCTACCCGGGAATTCCAGGGTGAGAAAGTACCTGTCCAGAGGCTCGCAGTAGAGGCCGCGAAGGAGTACGTGGAAGAAAACTTCAAGGCGCTGGAACCTGAACACATAGATTTTGAAGCGAGAATCGGCGAGACTTCTACAGACCTGAAAGCAGTTTTCTCGGAGGAAAAACCAAAATCGAACGACACAAGCTTCGGAGTGGGACATGCACCGCTTTCGCCCGCGGAAAAAGTGGTCAGGAGCCTGGAGCAGAAGCTCCACGGCGAGATACCTGAAGTCGGCGAAGATATCAAGGTCATGGGACTCCGGAAAGGTGACAGCCTCGAACTGACAGTGGCTGCGGCCGTTATATCATCGCAGGTTACTGACATCGAGAGCTACATGGAGGTAGTGGAGAATGTCGAGAGGCTTTCAAAGAGATACGCTGGCGACATTACCGGCATGGAAATCAGCGTGGAGGTCAACGCCGCAGACATACCGGAGGAGGACGCAGTCTACCTCACAGTTACTGGCACCTCTGCGGAAATGGGTGACGACGGCAGTGTCGGCCGCGGAAACCGTGTCAACGGTCTTATAACGCCTCACAGGGCGATGAGTATGGAGGCCGCGTCCGGCAAGAATCCGCGGACACACGTCGGCAAACTGTACAATGTGCTCGCGAACAGGATAGCGGAGGACATACACCAAGAGCTAGGCGCGGACTACGCCGAGGCCAAACTGCTCTCCCGCATAGGCGACCCTGTTGACGAGCCGCAGGCGGTCGAGGTCCAGACAACACTGGACGATATGGAAGTAATTAATGACGCGGTAGCGAAGAACTTCGAGAAAGTCGGCGAAATCACAGAGGGCTTTGTCAAAGGAGAGATAGATACGTTCTAGCGGAGCTCTATTCGATAACAGGAAGAGGTACGACAGACGCATACAGCAGGAAAGAATCCCTCAAACATCTTCAGAAGTTCATAGGGCGGATAGCTGAAGCTAGACCCGGAGCAAAAACAGCTCCCGGACCTTTATTCAAGACACTTCTTGTGTGCGTAGCCCTGGTCTGTCTCCGTGAAGGTCTGGTCGGCGTAGACACCGCTACCGCAGACTAGACAGAATCCTACTTGGCGTATAAGTTCGGACATTATTCCCCTTCCCCTGCTTCAAAAGTTGTCTTTTCTATCATAAAAATAACATTGTTTTCTAAACATTGTGATAGAGCACATACATCCTGCAGTGTTTAAAGCTCTGTCAGTCTAAAAACAGGGTATGAAACCAGTGGATGCGCACTGCCACCTCGACTTCGAACAGTTCGATGAAGACCGGGAAGAAGTCATCGAGGATGTACGGGAAAAACTCGAGTTCGTCGTAAATGCCGGCGCCAACCTGGAGCACAATAAGGCCGCGCTCGAACTACAGGAAGCCTATCCCGGGTTTATCATCGCCAACCTGGGTTTACATCCTGCCTACCCTGACTGCTTCGACCAGCTAGAGGATGTGGTAGAACAGATAAGGCAGCACAGCCCAGCCGCTATCGGAGAGATAGGGCTTGACTACCACCATGTCAGAGATAAGGAAGTACGGGAGCGGCAGGAAGAGGTTTTCCGGCGGCTTCTAGAGCTCGCTGAAGACCTCAACAAACCGGTAGTAGTGCATTCACGCGACGCCGAGAGAAAGGCTGTAGAGATACTTGAGGACTACTCTCTTCCAGATACTATGCTCCACTGTTTCAACGGCAAGCCGGAGCTAGCCGAGAAAGCTGCCTCTAGAGGCATGACCATAG
>CAZEKI010000018.1:0-3991 GCA_964512895.1 uncultured archaeon | reverse complement strand
CACCACCCAGGTGCTCTACTCTGGCCGGGTCAGGGACATCGTCGAGGCGCTGGAGGTCGACGAGATGATGCTGGAGACTGACTCACCCTTCCTCTATCGCGGTGAACGGAACAGCCCTGTCAAAGTCCTGGAATCAGCGGAAGAGATATCCGGCATCAAGCAGATAGGCCGTGAAAAGGTCATTAAAGCCACTACAGCCAACGCTGAACGCTTCTTCAGCTAGGGAGAACAATCCCTTTATATCTTCGTCTGCAACTTTCGAGCATGGTACTCGAAAAATTCAAGGACCGGTTCAACGGAGAGCCAAACGTAGCTGTTTTCATCGACGGTCCGAACGTTATCAGGAAAGAGTTCGACCTTGACCTGGATCTGCTCAGGGAAAGGATAGCCGAACTGGGCCATATCAAGGTCGGCAAGGTATTTCTGAACCAGTATGCTTCGGAGAAACTTATAGAAGCCATAGTTTCACAGGGCTTCGAGCCAGCGCTCGGGCTTGGAGGAGAAAAAGACAAGGAAAGCGATGTCGATGTCTACATGGCTGTGAACGCCATGGAGGCCGTCTCCAACAACTCGATCGATATCATAGTACTGGTAACACGGGACACTGATTTCCTGCCCGTCATACAGAAGGCGAAGGAGAGAGGAAAGGAAACCGTCATAATCGGCATGGAGCCGGGTTTCTCCACTGCACTGAAGAACGCAGCCGACCAGGTCATCGAACTGGATTAAAAGGATAGGAAGGACAGCGGATGTGTTATCCGCTGCCATTTTTCACCGGCAGCCCCCCCCTTCCCCTCATTATGGACTGAGCGGGCCGCAGGAAGTCTCCCCCAAAGGCGTTGTCTTTCTAGGACTCAAGCAAGACTTACTTCTTTGACACCGAGTTCGTTCCATATACTGGGTTCGGCAGGTTCCGTCTTGAAGTCGGATATCTCGATGTATTCCATCTTGACCACAGCCCATGATTGACGCTGGCCGCTTTATAAAGAAGTCCAGGTTCTTCCGCTAGTTCCGTTAACGGTATTTCCTTATGAGCTCTTCAACCATACGAGCCTTGAGAGCGCCAGCCGCGGTGTCTTCATCTATATCATCAAGAAGCTTTTCTAGTTCCGCTATCTTCTCCTCGTCAGAAAGCTGGTCAAAATCCTCCGGAAGTTCGGATTCTATGTTCACGCTCATCCGCCTGGGAATCAGCGCCGTCCGCCGTGCCGGTCCCTGCGCCGTTCAGACTGGCCGGACTGACGGGACTGTCCCGACTGGCTCTGGAGGCTGTCGTTTATCCTTTTCAAAAGCTCTATTATCTGCTCGTTCTGCGATTTCAGCTCCACAATCTCGTCTCTGGTCTCCGCCACCGACTGTCCCTGATTCTGGGCACTACTACCGGTGTCAAAACCGGCGTGCTCCATCTCCTTCTTTGTCTGCGGGCTGAGCTGCGGTTCGCTACCTCCTCTCTGGGGTCTCCCTGCCTGTGCATTCGGTGTATCTGGCGCTCTTTGCTGGGAAGAATCCGGGTCGAGCGAAGGCTGCTGTCCTCCCCTGCCGGAAGGATTTCCGCCGCGACGCTGGTTTCTTTCCTGGCTTCTGTTACCTGACTGGGGGCGTCCCTGCTGTCTAGACTGGCCCTGTCCACGGTTTCCCTGACCAGATTGAGAGCCCGCGTTCTGAGACCCCTGAGCGGCTCCAGACCGCTGGGGCGACTGTGGAGATGACTGAGAATCGCCGGAAAAAGAGGAGTCGAACTTTCCGCTGTCAAAACCTGAGCTAGAACCGGAAGAGCCCGATGAAGAGGACTTCTTGGAGCTCGAGCCGGAAATGGAGTCCTTGATATCGTCCAAAACTCCCATATCAACGTTTCATACGCGGTTGTTGTTAAAGCTTCCGCCATACTCGAGATTTTAAGTAGAAGTCCGGACAAATACACGCTGTGAGCTCACACGGCGAACCAGGCGAGACCTGCCACTTTGGCCACGTCTTCGATGTATGGGACCACGGCGACATGGACAAGCCCGGAGACCTCGGAGAAGAAGGCAAGAAGATCAGGGACAGGATTAAGAACGGCGAGATAGGCGACTTATCCGAGCTCGAAGACGAGATAGGCACAGACTTTCTGCGGCCTATCATGGGCGACTACTACAAGTCGCTAAAGGTCTCCGCGGGCAGCCAGGGAACGCCCTACCTTGTTTCATGGGCGTGCGCCGACAAGTTCGACGAAGACCTGGACTACAATGTCAGCCGTACACAGGAGAAGATATCTATATCGCCTCAGAGCCATCTCCACGGCGAGTTTACCCAGAGGAAGCAGCAGGCCGAGCAGAACGTCCGGGAGACCATGAGAAACCTCTCGGAGCTGAGGAAGCAGAAACACATGCTCGAACACGACATACGCAAACTCAGGTCGCGCGCAGAAGACTTCGAGACAGGCAACGAGACACAGCTCAAGGCAGACTTCGTCGAGCTGGTGGACGGCGCGGGCGGAGGACAGCAGGGAGGCGACGAGGCCTCGCTCAAGTTCCTCAGAGACCAGAATCTGTATCCTTCGATAGTCGCAGACTTCAACGAGATGGAATCGCTGGAAGACCTGGAAGAGGACGGCAAGCTCTCCGACCTCCCGGCGAACGAGAAGGCCATACTGCGGAAGAAGTATACGATGTACGAGAAATGGAAGGACCTCTACGGCAGCGAGATACACAGGAAGCTGAACGACCTGAAATCCGAGCTGAAAAGCATCGAACGCTCCCTGGAGGAAACCGAGAACTGGCTGGAACCCTACGTCAAAGACATGGTAACCATTGAGCAAAAGACAACCGACGATTTAGCCGACGACATCAACCGCTACATGACACTGACAGGCACCTCGTCGATGTACAGAGACATGGAGTTCATATGCTACAGGCCGCTGAAGAACGAGGGCGGCGAGCTGAAAGTCATCAAGGACGATGACGACAGTGAGCCGACACACTACCGGGTGGTTCTCATACATTCCGTCCACGTTAATCTTGCGGGCGGTGAAGAACCCCAGAGTCCTGCAGGAGGCCCCTCCGCGTCAAAGGTGTTCTGGTTCCCTGCTATCGTCTGCAAGCACGTTTTCGAAGACTTCTTCCAGGCCAAGATAGAGAAGAGCGGGAACCGGTTCAAGCAGCTGCTTAAAGACTACACAGGAGAACTCGAAAGCGAGGCCGGAGAACAGATAAGACAGGCCCGGAAAGACAAGAACCTTGCTATAAGAGAGATACGGGAAAAAGTCGGTGAAGAAGTCGGCGAGATGCCACCTATACAGTTCTCATCGTACCTGCGGCGGCTGGAGGACGGCATCGACCAGCCAGAGGTGCTGGCCGACGAGTTCGGAGAAGAATACCTTGACGCTCTCAAATCGGTGCTTGACGTGGAACTGGCGGTCGAAGATGAAGGGCCTGACGAGGAGATGTACAGCGGACTCGATAAGAAGCTCAGAGAATTCACCGGGCAGGTAGACGAGTTTGTAGTGCCTCCTGAAGCAGACCCTCTGAACGAACTCTTGCTTGAGATAAAGTTCAAATACTACTATGACTTCAAAATCGGACTGGGACTCTACACGATGAAATAAAATGGCATTCCTGCTCGACACACTGGCTGAGAAGTTTTCAGAAGAAGAGGATAGCGATGGCTTTGACGACATGAACTACGTCGTCGGTAACACATCAGGCCTTGACATCGGCCAGGTGCCGTCGCCGCTTGACCAGCGCATCGGCCGTATGGCCCAGATAGGTGGCGACAGGATGGAAGTGGTGATAACCAACCCGGCGACTTTCCAGATTGACCGGCCGGAACTCTTCAACGTCATACAGCATCTCGGGCTCGACGTGACGTTCCACGGAGACCCCAACATCGGGTTCACCGCGGCATACGCCACCCGGGGACAGGGAGTCACAGGGTACAACATAGTCCATCGCTACTTCAAAAGGTACCTGGAACAGCTTGCCAGCTTCAAGTACGAGGTTGAGGAAAACCCGGA
>CAZEKI010000017.1:0-13693 GCA_964512895.1 uncultured archaeon | reverse complement strand
CTGGAATCTCAACAGTACGGATTCCAGGCGCGAAAGCGTGGCCTAGCGAACCTCTGAGGCCAAGTAGTGAGGCCCAGGTATGACAGAAAAGGTACTCCAGGGATAACTGGATTGTCTTGGGCGCGAGCTCACATCGACCCCAAGGCTTGTTACTTCGATGTCGGCTCTCCGTATCCTGGCCGTGCAACAGCGGCCAAGGGTGGGGGTGTTCACCCATTAAAACGGATCGTGAGCTGGGTTTAGATCGGCGTGAGCCAGATCGGTTGCTATCTGCCGGGAGTGCATATGTGGTCTGAGAGGAAAGTCCGGACAGTACGAAAGGAACCCCGGACTGGGGCCTCTGGTCTATCGGTCGTCCGAGAGGGCGTTGCCGAGTAGCTACGCCCCACAGGCGTAAGGGCTGAAAGCATCTAAGCCCGAAAGCCTCCTCAAAAAGAGACCGCATCCGCTCCTAGTAGAAGACAGGTTTGATAGAGTGGCGGTGTAAGCACCAAGGCAACGAGGTGTTCAGCCGACCACCACTAACCGCGGGTTCCGCAACCAACAGACACACCAGCTTGAGCTCTACCAGGCTCGAGTGTCAGATTATCGGTTGCCCGGTAAAACACGGAAAAACCTACTGTACTTTTCTCTTCTATACCGATTTAACGGATAGCTGCAGCTCTACTCGAAGAACAAAGGATAATAGAATACAGCAGTTTTACTGCAGCTTCCGGACTGCTTCCAGCCACCGCTTCATCTTTTCTACCGTAAAGTCGATGAAGTCAGCGTTGGCGTAATCCGAGAAATCGTACTCTTCAAGCGCGGTAATCATGTGTTCGTAGGCCTCGAAATAGTCGTCGGCCTCGTCAGGCGCTTCTTCCAGTGCCTCCCAGAAGTGCTCGTTGAGTTCGAGCGCTGGCACCTCGTTATTAAGGTCGGAGAAAGTGCTTCTCTCCGCCTTGTTGTGGATACAGAGCGGAAAGCCGTTGATGACGCTCTTGCCTAGCATGTCGGCAGCCTTCTTCAGGGTCAGACCCGACCAGATGTCATCGAACCGGCCTATCTCCCACTCGTTGTCGTCCATCGGGAACTGGTAGAACGCGGGAATGACTTCTCTCTTGAACGCAAGATTCATCGAGCAGACGGTCAGGTAGTTGCCTTCTGCCGCGGCGAAGTTGCCTTTGAAGTCTTCCTTCCGTGTCAGCGTCTGGGCCTGTCCACGCAGGTCGCCGTCCATCAGGATGCGGACAGCGTCTAAGTCAGGTATGTTGGTCCAGAGGCCCTGTGAAGCGATGATTTCACCGGTCTCTTTCTCTTCTACCTCGACTTCCTCGTCCATCGCAGCGTACGGATAGCCTCTCGGGTACAGTTCGTGGCGGTCAAAGTTCTGGTACAGCACGTTCACCCAGCTCTCATCCGAGGAAACGTGCTCAACCTCCTTCCGAGAGTCAAGATGGTCCAGGTGCGTCCCGAAGAAGTCGAAGTCCTCGTGCGGCGCTGTATCGTCGTCGAGAAATACGCCGTACTCGAACTGCGGTTTGGACCACATGTAGAGAAGGCCGAAACTTGTCTCTGCGTGGGATGCCGCAGGTACGAGGTCGGAATATTCCGCTATCCCGTTCTCCTCGTACCATTCCTCTCGTTCGGTGCCTCCAAAGACCTTGCCGTCGACATTCAAGTCGTCGAGCATCTCTCTCATCTCTTCCTTCTCGCAGAAGTCCTCGGTGACCAGGATTATTTCCATCCTGTCGGTATTGAAGCCGTTTTCACGGGCGTTCTTGACGTATTCTCTTATGAATCCAGGGTTCCTGATAGTCGGCGTAATCACGCATATATCAGCTTTAGCTGCCATATATCGAAAAACAGGGTAAAAGACTTTTTATTACTTGTAGCGAATCCGTTGACAAGGATGCCGGAGAAGATAGCGATAATCTACTGGGTCGAAGGAGCCGGCCACGCGGCCAGAGCTATACCTGTTGCCAACGAACTCAGGGATCGCGGACACGATGTTCTTATGGCTGGTAACGGCCCTGGGCAGAGGTTCGTCGAACTCAACGGCTTTGAAAGCCCGGAGCTAGCGGAAATCAACTTCTCCGACAACATAAGAGACCCGGATGTCGGCAAGATAGAGTTTCTGCGAGAGTTCTTTACAGGAGATATCCCCTCGCTTTTCAGGCGTTACCGGCAGATAAAGCAGCTCCTGAACCAGGAAGAACCCGACAAACTGGTGACAGACGACCTCTTCGCCGCGCTTGCAGCTATACGGAGCGATACGGAGCTTTACAGAATCGACCACGTGATGCCGGAGTACTTTACAGGAATCACGAGGCTTTCATCGAAAGTATACAACTACCTGTCGCTGGTCTTTGGCGAGAAGATTTTCATCACGTCTCTATGGGATATAGACGAGCGAGACGGCTACATCGGCGTCGGCCCGCTCGCACAGGAAGGCGAAGGAGAGGTTGAGGAATTCGATGTGCTCCTGATACCGGGCAGCTGGTCTGACTGCTTCGATGAGTTGAAAGAGAAGCTGGAGGATAAAGGATTAGATGTCAGGATGGTCGGGGACGACGACTGGGAGACCAAGCCAGCTATGACGCCATATACAGGTGCAGCCGACTGTGTCATATGCACAGGTTACTCCTCAATCGCCGACTCTGTAGTTGCGGGAACTCCTTGCGTCGTGTACCCCTTCATGCCTATCCAGAAGAGCATCGCAGCCGCAATCGACGAACACGAGCCAGAAGGAGTCAAGACTGTTGACTCCGTAGAAGGAGCGGTCGAGGCCGCCAGAGAGTTCGTGGATAGCGGTATAAGAGTCGATTACGAGAACGGCGCTCCAGAATTCGCGGACCGTCTGACAGAAGACTAGCTCATGTAGCCGAGGTCTTCCAGCCTTTTCTTGACCTTCTCTTCCTCTATCTCCGTCTCTCCTTCCTCAGCCTCGCCTACACTTTCAAGCATCTCATGGAAGCTGTCTTCGACATCGATTTCCTCGCCTGTTTCCAGGTCTGTCATGTTTTCCTCTACAAGTTCGCCGCTTTCTTCTCTGACCAGCTTTTTTCCATCGCCCCTGACGAACGTGAAACGGCTGTAGAACTCGTCTCTCTGGTCTTTCGGTATGTTCTTTATCCACATGTCCGGCTTCTCCTGTCCGCCGTAGGCGTACTCCGTTCCCGGGTCGAACTCGCCTTCCTCGATTCCAGCAAGCACAGGCACCATCTCGTAGAGTTCGCGGAGCTCGACCTGCTGCTCGACCTCGCCAGACTCCAGGCCAGGCGCTCTGATTATCATCGGCACCGATACCAGCTCTTCGGAGACTGAGAACTCGTGGCCGAACATGCCTCCGTCCTCTCCCAGGTTGTCGCCATGGTCGGAGACTATGACGAATACAGTCTCCTCCATAAGACCACGCTCCTCGAAGAAATCGAAGAGCTCTCCTAGCTTGTCGTCCAGGTAGTCCATGCCTGCCTCGTAGAGCTTCCTGGAGGCCTCGAAATCGGCCTCTTCGAGCCCTGCGTTGTGCCGATAAGCTCTCTGGCATATCTCGTCTGGGTCAACATCCGGGGCGTGCTTCTCACGGTACTCTTCCGGCGGGTAGTACGGTAGATGGCAGTCCAGAAAGTTCATGAAAAGGAAGAAATCGCCATCTGCCGACTCGACGAACTCTTTGGATTTCGATACTATCTGGGGCGTCTTCGATTCCTTTCCTTCATCCGTCCCCCATAGCACTATCTCACCTATAGCTATCAGCTTGTTCTTCAACCACTTGCCCCGGCCCTGGTTGAGCATGGCCCATATCTTAGGGAGGACCGAGGAAAAAAGGTCGTTTGGATAGACTCCATAGAAGTTATCTATATCATGAAATCCTTCCGCCAGACCTGTATAGGGGGATATCCAGGTGTTGGCGGTGTAGCATGCGGTCTCGTATCCTTCCTCCTCAAACTTCTGAGCCAGCAGCTCCCTGTCCGTCTCTAGAAAAAGCTTTCTTTGGGTGGCGCCATGCTCCCAGGGATACTGTCCGGTGAACATCGACGCATGGGTCGGAAGCGTCCAGGGCGACTGCGAAACCGCATTTTGGAAAATTTTTGCTCCACTGGAGAACTCTTCTAGGTTATCAGTAAAGTCTATGTCATCGTTATACAGGGAGATAACGTCGCGCCTCACAGTATCTAGGACTATGAAGACGACGTTCATGCCTGTAACTGCGGAACGAATACTTAAAATCGAACCGGAGCCAGTAGAAGATAAAAGATTTGTGGCCTAGAATACGTTAGGGAGACGGAGAGACCGCCTCCGCTGGCGTTCACACCATAGAACGCTGAGTGAGGAAAGTCCCGACACCAGGTCAGCCGCAACAGGCTGGCTTCCAGACCTAGTCTGGGCGTGGCAGGTGGCGAACCTGTGGACCGGGAGGTCTATGGATATGGCCGTAACCCGTTTAGTACCGGGGTAGGCAGTCCAGAGGGCAGCAGAAACGACACGTCTCCGGATGAAAGAACTCCGCCAGGAGTTCACAGTATGACGGCATTATATCACGGTCTCGGTGTCAAAGCTGACACCGTGTCAACGCCTGACGTTGCCGGAGGAGCGATGGAACGCGGTCCAGTACGCGGTGCAAGCCTAGTACAGTGCAGCGCGGATCTTGAATCCGCCGGAGTGAAATGCGGTCAACGTCTTTCCTCCAATGAAAGGCGTTCGAGAAGACTCCAGTCTTCGACAACAGAATCGGGCTTACTCCCGTCTCCACTATTTTTCCCGATTCATTTTTCAACTTTTCCGCCTATTACTTGATTATGGCAAAGGACGAAACCGTTCAAATGCCCTCCTCGCAGGGAGGTCTTGTACAGTATTTCGATTCGGACACAGGACTTGACCTCGACCCGAAAACGGTTATCGGCGCCTGTCTGTCGGTCGCAGTAGTCGAACTCGCAATCCAGTCCGGCCTTCTTCTCTAGATTCCTGACGTTATATAAGAATTCTACCGGTACATTGGTTCGTGGGCCCGTAGCTCAGCCCGGACAGAGCAACCGGCTTCTACCGACCTTCTGAAAGGTCGATTATCATAAGGTATTCACAGGATGCCTTTCAGGAGCCTGGAGATACCGGTAGGTCGAGGGTTCAAATCCCTCCGGGCTCGACCCCGATAACGAAAAGATGAAAGTTAACTCGCCTGAAGACGCCGATTTTATCGTCCAGAAACTGCCTTCAGACGTCGGTATACACCGGAACCCGCGGAAAGGCACGCTGAACGCACCCTACAAGATTCTGGAAGACTTTGAGTTTGAGCAGAACGTAATGGTCGACGAAGTGTTCCCCGACGAGTTCGACCTTGAAGAGACGCACAGAAGAATCGAGGAAAACACCAAGGAACTGGCAGAGTACAATAAGTCCATACTATCGGTTGGTGGCGACCATTCGGTTTCTTTTCCTGTCATCAGGGTGCTGAAGAAGAAGCATCCAGAGATGCAGCTGGTATGGCTCGACTCGCATCTCGACATGAAGGAGCCGGTCGATGACCACGTTTCACACGACGTAGTCATCCGTAAACTGCTGGAAAACGGCTTTGAAGAGGATGAACTATGGCTTGTCGGGGTAACAAGAATCGACCACGATGAGGAAGAGTTTCTCGCAAAACACAATCTGCGAGTGTTCAGAGCCGGCGAACATCAAGAGTTCCTGCGAGAGTTCGAACAGAACGAACATCCGGTGTATATGTCGATAGATATCGACGTTCTGAAGCCCGAACTGGCACCAGGCACCGGATATCCCGATGGCGAACTATCACTGGGGCAGGCAAAAGAGGTCATAGAAGCCGCTTCTCCTCTGTTCGCCGACCTTGTAGAGGCGGCTCCGCCACTAGATGAGGGCGGAAAGACACTGGAGAGCTCAAGGAAGCTTCTGAAATCGATAGAACAACAGTTTTGAATCTTCCAGAAGAAACCGTTGGTATGGCCCGGATAAAACAGAAACTGGCGCGCGAACTCGGAAAAGTACTGGACGCAGAGATAGACGAGCGAGATATAGAGATACCAGAGAACGAGTACGGAGACTACGCATTTCCTGTTATGCAAATCGCGGCGAAAAGGGACGCGAACCCGAGAGAACTGGCGGAATCCGTCTCAGAGGAGCTCGAGAAGCAAAGCATAATAGATAAAGTTGAGGTCGCCGGGCCAGGATACCTGAATTTCTACCTTGAGAAGCATCAGTACGCCGAAACCGTAAAAGAAGAGCTTGAATCAGAGAACATGGGGGTCGAGCAACGCTCAGGCAGTGTCCTGATAGAGTTCTCGTCGCCGAACGTCGCCAAGCCGATGCACATCGGACATTTCCGGAACAACGCGCTTGGAGACTCGCTGCAGCGGATAATGCGGTTCGCGGGCTATGACGTGACATCCGAGAACTACCTCGGCGACTGGGGCACACAGTACGGCAAGCTGATCTACGCTTTCAAAGAGTACGGCTCCCGGAAAGAGTTCAAGAAAGACCCCATGGAACACATGTTCGACCTGTACGTCAGGTTCCACGAGGAAGCCGAGGAGGACGAGGAACTCGAAGAAAAAGGCCGTGACTGGTCCAAGAGGGTCGAAGAAGGCGATGAAGAAGCCCGGGAGCTCTGGGAAAAGTTCCGCGACGCCTCTATTGAATACCACAGGAAGGACTACGAGCGCATGGATATAGAGTTCGACCGCATCACAGGCGAATCAACCGTCGTCGAGATGGCAGAGGCAATGATGGAAGAAGGACTTGAACGCGGCATACTTCAAGAAGACGAAGACGGTTCGATATTCGCAGAGTTCGAAGAGCTGCCCTCGACGGTTCTCAAACGTGCGGACGGCACCACACTCTATCTCACCAGGGACATCGCAAACATACGGAAGCGTGAAGACGAAGGGTTCGACCACAACCTGTACGTGGTCGCATCAGAGCAAGAACTCCATTTCCAGCAGCTGTTCGAACTCGCAGAACGGTACGGTATAGATATAGACAGCGAACACATCTCCTACGGCCTTATACGGCTCCCGGAAGGCTCGATGTCTTCAAGAGAAGGACGTATCGTGACACTAGCCGAAGTGCTGGACGAGGCGGTAGAGAAGGCCGAGAAAAAGATAGAAGACCGGGAAGTAGAGAACGCAGAGGCGGTTGGTATCGGAGCCGTGAAGTACGCCAACCTGTCTGTGTCCAGGAAGAAGGACATCGAGTTCGACTGGGACCGCGCACTGTCTTTTGAAGGCGACTCAGGGCCATACCTCCAGTACTCGAACACACGGGCAAAAAGTATACTGTCCAAGACTGATGGAGAAGGAGAGTTTGCAGGAGAGTTTGAAGACCCGGAGTACCGGCTTCTCAAAAAACTGGCAGAGTTCCCTGACAAAGTAAACGCGGCCGCAGAACAGCGGGAACCCGCCAAGATAGCCAACTACCTGTCGCTGCTGTGCGAAGAGTTCAACAGCTTCTACCACTCCTGCCGGGTACTAGATGCTGCCGAGAAAGACCGGAAGAGACGCCTCGAACTGGTCAGCCTGTTCGTAGACGTAACTGACCAGGGGCTCGAACTGCTGGGTATACAGCCTCTGGAGGAGATGTAGTGACGGAAAAAGTTCGTTTTATTAACGACTAGAACCACCTAAATCATGTAATGTCGATTCTGGGCGGCCTGAAGGACATGCTTGCATCAAGGGACGAGGACACTAGAGGGCTTACTTTCGACGCAGGCAATACTTTCGAGTTCAAGATAAGCGATGAGAAAGATGTCAAGATAACCTCGGACATAGAAAAACTGTCGGATGTGGATGTGAAGTACCCGCTCATCAAGCCTTTTGCATACGCACACATCAAATGGGACGAGGAGAACAAGGAGATACTGTACAGGATTGAAGAGCCGACTCTGGAAGAGGAAGACGAAGCCCTCTTTGAACAGATAAAGGAGAACCTGTCCGAGAAACTGGATGTCTCGCTGAGCGCGGTACAGGAAAGGGAAAAAGTCATTGAATACCTCGAAGACAAGATAAACGAGGTATTGCTCGAGCTGGGCATAAAGCTCTCGGAGGAGCAGCACAACAAGATAATGTACTACATATACCGGGACTTCGTCGGACTCGGGAAAATCGAACCGTTCATGCACGACCCCTACATAGAAGACCTGGGATGCGACGGCACCAACATACCAGTCTTCGCAGTCCACAGCGAGTTCGGCTCGGTCAAGTCGAACGTACAGTTCGAAAAGGAAGAACTCAAGAACCTCGTGGTCAAGCTCGCCGAGCGATGTGGCCGATACGTCTCCTACGCCAATCCACTGCTCGACGGCGCACTTCCTGACGGCTCACGTGTCAACGCCTCTCTCACCGAGGACGTCACGTCACACGGCCCGACTTTCTCGATACGTAAGTTCCAGGAGACACCGTTCTCGGCTATAAACATGATAAACCTGGGAACCTCTTCGCCGAAGATAATGGCGTACATGTGGATTCTGATGCAGTACCAGCAATCCATACTTATCTGCGGAGGCACAGCAACAGGCAAGACCAGCTTCCTGAACTCTGTAGTCTCGTTCATACCACCGGAAGACAAAATCGTATCAATCGAAGACACGCGAGAGCTTCGGCTGCCGCACGAGAACTGGATTCCCTCGGTAACGCGTTCAATGTTTGGGCAGCACGGCGACTCGGACGTCGACATGGACCAGCTGCTGAAGGAATCGTTCCGTGAAAACCCGGACTACGTAGTGGTCGGAGAGGTCCGTGGCGAAGAAGCAAGCGTCCTGTTCCAGGGTATGGCCTCCGGCCACCCGTCGATGGGCACGATGCACGCATCAGGCCCGAACGACGTCGTCAAGAGGCTGGTGACGCCACCTATCTCGCTTTCGCCTGCTCTTGTAGAATCGCTCGACGCCATAATAGTCATGACACACGCCAAGGGTGTCGAGAAAAGCGCCAGACGTGTTAGAGGAGTACACGAGGTCCAGAAAGTGATGTCAGAATCCCAGAGCGCCAGGACAAACGAGGCGTTCTCCTGGACAGCAAGAGACGACTCCTATTCCATGAACGGCGAACCCTTCCTTTTCGACCAGATAAGCACCGACTTCGGCATCAGCAAGGAAGAACTCCATGAAGAACTCGAGGCCAGGACAAACATACTAAGATGGCTTAAGGAAAAAGGTGTAACAGACTTCGAAAGGGTATCGAAAGTCATAGCAGAGTACTACAAGGACAGAGAACAGGTCCTGAAAATCGTTAACGCGGAATCTGGAGACTACACACTCGACGATATCATAGCGGCAGAGGAAAGCATAGACATCACCCACGAAGACCGGCTTGATACTGCTATGGAAAGACAGGAACAGCCTGAGAACCGGGAAGCCGAACTTGAAGAAGAAATCGAAGAAAAACAGGCCGGAAAACAGGAACAGCAGACAGGAGAACGAAAGCGCGGCTTCGACGACGAAGAAACACTGGACCAGAAGAAATCCTCTGAAGATAACCCAGTAGCCGAACTGGAACGTCGCCTGAAGGCGGAACGCAAAAAAGTCGAAAACATACAGGAAAAGACCGAAGAACTCGACGAAAACCCGTTTGAAGATTCCGAGAAAAAGGTTGACGAAAACCCGTTCGAGGCCTGAAACATGAAGAAGATAAAAACCGGTATAGCCAACCTTGACAGGCTTCTGGGCGGCGGAATGCCCGAGCGCGAGCTGATACTTGTAGAAGGGCCGCCCGGCTCCGGGAAATCAAACCTCGGGCTTGAATTTCTCTACCGCGGCGCCCAGCAGGGCGAAAACGGGCTGTACGTCAGCTTCCAAGATAACGAGAACGAGGTCCTGAGAACGACCACTTTCGACTGGGAGTTCGAGCAAGCGGTCGAATCCGACAGGATAAACATAGTGAGCTTCGACCCTTACAGGTACGAGAAAATCGGCAACATGCTGAGAAGCACAGTGAAGGAGAACAACGCGCAGAGAGCTGTTCTCGACCCGATAACAGACCTAGATGTCTACATAGACTCCAAGAAAGACCGGCGGAAGAACCTTCTGGACATCAAGAACGGTCTACGGGATATGGGTGCTACCGCGATGCTGGTGGCAGAGGAGTCAGAAGCCACCGGACTGGAAGAAGAGGTCGCGGATGTCATCCTGAAAATGGACGTTATAAGGAATAAAGGGGAGCTGGAAAGGCAGATATACGTCAAAAAGCTCAAAGGCTCCGACTACGACGAGAGAATCCATAACTACATATTCCAGAGCGACGGATTAAAGATACAATGAGTTCTAACCCCTTCCAGACTAACCTGAGAGAGCGGCTGAGACAGGCGACCAAGACCAACAGTACAAGTGCAGCAGCCAACGCTCTATTCGGGCCCACTGTGGACCGGTACAACGAGTACTTCGAAGACTTGAAGGAGGACCTCAAGCACGCCGACATGGACGTCCTTTACCGCACCTACGTATCCGAGATATTCCTCTTCAGCATAGGCGGCTTCCTAATCGGACTTTCAGGCATGGCTACCTACGTTCTATGGACACAGCCGCCGCTTGTAGAGGCCCTGAGACTGGTCCTGGGAGCACCCATGGCGCTGGCCATTCTAATCTTCGGATTTCTGTATCTATATCCTTCACAGAAGGCAAAAAGCCGGAAGAAGGATATAGACGAGAACCTGCCATTTGCACTCAACCACCTGGCAGCGATAGCGACCTCGGGTATACCACCAAGCTCGATGTTCGAGCTACTGCACGGTTTCGAAGAATACGGGGGTATATCGGAGGAAGCAGGAGAGATTTCCCGGCGGGTAAACGTCTTCGGAGAGGACTTCACTACCGCTCTCAGAGAAGTTGCCGAGCGGTCGCCGAGCGAGGACTGGAGCGAAGTGCTGTTCGGGATTCTCTCAACGGTCGAGACAGGAGGAGACCTCGAGTCCTACCTGAAGGAGAAGGCTGACGAGGCACTCTTCGATTTCAAGATGGAGAGGGAAAAGGAAATCGAGCGGCTGAGTACTTATGCATCGTTTTACACCGCTATCTTAATCGCGGCACCTGTCTTCCTCGTGGTCATACTAGCCGTCATGAATCTGCTGGGCGGGAGTCTGTTCGGCTTTGCCATCCGCGATCTGATGTGGCTCGGAGTCCACATCCTTATACCGGTCATAAATGGCCTATTCGTAATATTCCTGGCGCTGAGGGTCGATTAAAATGGATTTGATACCAGAAAAATACAGGCTGAAAGCCAAGAACTACTGGAGGAAGAACGAGAAACTCGTAGTGCTGATAACTGTCGCGGCAATTGTAGGTGTGATGCTGGCAGCTCTCAACACCTGGCACTACCAGAACACACGGAACAAGTTCACCCTCCAAGAGCCCCAGACCATCAATAACCAGGAGATGGCAGAGTTCAGCTTTGCAGTAAACGAACCGGGACTACAGACCAGCACCCAGATACAGATGAGGATAGAGAACATACAGCCGGAATCCATAATTATACTTGAGATAAACGGCCAGCAGGTCCAGGAGATAACAAGTTCAAACACTATAGTAGACGTTCCAACAGATGTCCTCGAAAGAGAGAACGAAGTAGTGCTCCGGAAACAGAACCTGGGATTCGAGGAACAGCAACTGGTGAGCGCCAGAGTAACTTCGTTCACCAACCTCCAGCAGCTGCTCTTCGTCCTTCTAAACTTCTCGGCAATACTGCTCATATTCTCGCCTCTAGGCTACGTCAAGTACCAGGGCTACATCAGGAGAAAAAAGATGGAGGAAGAGTTCCCCAACTTCCTGAGAGACGTGGTCGAAGGTACACGGGCAGGGATGTCTCTACCCCAGGCTATCCAGAACACTGAGACCGGTAGCTACGGACCCTTGGACGACAAAATCGAGAAGATGTCGGCCCAGATAGAATGGGGTGTGCCTTTCGACGAGATACTCCGGGACTTCGGCGACGAAACCCATTCACAGGTAGTCAAGCGCTCTGTCGACACTATCATACAGGCCTATACTTCAGGAGGTAATATCCAGGACGTTCTAGAATCTGTAGGAGACAACATAAGGTCCATAAGAAAGCTGAAGGAAGAGCGCCAGAGCCAGCTCTACGGCGAGATGATAACCGGTTACATCGTCTACTTCATCTTCATCGGCATCCTAATAGCGTTGACAACCTTCCTGCTCCCCAACCTCGCCCAGGCATCCGAGTCACTGGGCGGCGGCCTCAACATCCTCGGCAACAGGGGCGGAGGCTCGCTACAGGAGAACATAAACCTCTACAGGACCTGGTTCCAGCGCCTGGTGTACATACAGGCTGTTTTCTCAGGCATCATAATCGGAAAGCTTTCAGAAGGCGAACTCAAGGCAGGTATAAAACACTCGGCCATCCTCTTCGCTGTCGGCTATCTGGCCATCACGTTCTTCCTCTAGAAAGGGCTAGGATTAAAAAAGGGATGAGTACAACTGGTTTATGATGAACAGGAAAGGTATCTCGCCTATAATCGCAGCCGTTCTACTCATGGCGGTGACCCTTTCTATCGCCGCACTTTTCTCAGGCTGGGGACCAGACCTCATCAACACAGTGACAGGTGAGACCACAAACCAGACTGAGGAAACCATCGACTGCAACCGGGCATCCGTAGAAATCATGTCGGCCAAGTACTATTCGGCTAATGCGTCTACAACCGTAGTGACAAGGAACAACGGAGACGGAGCTCTCAATGACCTGAGGGCCTCGGCATGGAACGGCGACATCCCTATGAACGAAACCACCTTCAGCCTCGAACAGGGCAACTTCACCGCGGTCAACATCACGACCACACAGGAGCCTACCGAGGTACAGGTGCTTTCAGGACGGTGCGGTTCAGTAACTGACATAAGCGAGGATATAAGCTAAAGATACATGAGGAAGAGAAAGGCTCTTTCACCCATCGTCTCTTCAGTGCTTGTGCTAGCAGTGGCCATATCGCTGGTGTCGATATACGCACAGTGGGCGCCTAACTATGCCGAGCGTTTCACAGGTGAAATCGCGGATAACAGGGAGCAGGATATCAGGTGCTCGAACGCCGGATTCTCCATACGAAGCGCCAGCTACGACAAATCAGGCGAAGTCATACGGTTCGAACTAGAAAACACCGGCACCATCCGATTCAACCAGGAACTCTACGCCTCCGCCATAAACGGCTCAAACATAATCACACGGACAGAAATAGAAAGCCTCGACGTAGAAGAAAAACTGAATTCTTCTCTTGACACGGAACAGATACCCGAAACTCTCCAGGTTTCATCGTCAGAATGCCCAGATGTCGTCGACCGACAGGACTCCATCAAGATCTCACAGTAAACTCCACCCCCTACCAAAGAAATGTAAGTGGTAACTGTACTAGAATAGTACATGGGGGAGCAGAATTTCTGGCTCATAGAGATATACAGCGATGAAACCGCCAATATCTCCATAACTTCTCAGGAGGAGGTCGAGGCGCTTGAAGACATGGGCGAGATAGAGGAATGGATGTTCGAACCTGTTAGCGAGGCCTCAGAAGACGAGATGATCGAACGAGCCGAAGAAAAAGGCTACGACCACGACCCCTGGTAGATGTAATACAATTCAGGCAAATAAAGCCTTTTAAGCCATCTTTGTAATACAAGCGGTGTGAGGGAAATCTTTTGCCTCAAATCTTTTCTAAAGATTTGGCCGAGCCCGGATTTGAACCGGGGACAACTGCATCTTCAGTGCAGCGCTCT
>CAZEKI010000016.1:13983-14229 GCA_964512895.1 uncultured archaeon | reverse complement strand
TTGGTCGTCCGGAGGTTCTCGATAGTGGTGTCTTCGATGCGGTGGAGAGCTTCCGTGCTGTTGAAGGCGTTATGCGGCGTGATGAGGACATCGTCCCGGTTCATCAGGATGTGGTCTTCCAGTATTATCTGCGGGTCGCATTTCTCCTTCAGCTCTCCAAGGTACTTGATGTCGTCCTCTATGTAGCATTCTTCCTCAAGAACGTCGAGTCCTGCCGCCTCGACTCTTCCATCTTCGAGCGCTTTT
>CAZEKI010000016.1:0-13973 GCA_964512895.1 uncultured archaeon | reverse complement strand
CGATGAGCTCGCCTCTCGCGGTGTTGACCAAGACTGTTCCATCCATCCTGTCGAACTCTTTGTCGGAGAGCAGGTGTTTTGTGGCGTCGTTCAGCGGGCAGTGAAGCGTAATTATATCCGACTGTTCGAGGAGGTCTTCCAGTGAGACGTACATGAAACCCATCTCGTGTTCCACCCGGCGGTTAGGCTTCGGGTCGTACGCGATTACGTGCATGTCGAAGCCGTTCGCGATGCGTATCACATTTCTTCCTATCGTTCCTGTTCCGATGACCCCGAGCTTCTTGCCTTTCAGGTCGAAGCCTCGCAGACCTTTGTGGTTGAACTCACCATCCTCCACCTTCTGGATCGCCGAGTAGATCTTCCTTGACAGTGCGAGAACCAGGCCAAAAGTGTGCTCGGCGACAGTCGTGCCGCCGTAGTCCGGGACGTTGCAGACCGCTACCCCGCTGTCCGCCGCGGCTTCTACGTCGACGTGGTCGAAACCTGTCGACCGGCACGTTATAGTGTGCCCTGAGAACTCGTCTATTACTTCTTTGCTGACGCTGGAGGTGACAAAGACTGAGACCGCGTCATAACCGTCTAGTTCATCTGCGTTATCAGGTGTGAGCGGCTCCTCGTAGAAGTCTATCTGCATGTCAAGCTCTTTGCTGGCAAGGTAGTCGCGTTCCCAGTCATCAGTGTCGAACCAGGCGACTCTCATCGTATCATTTCGCGGTCCAGCCACCATCAACCACGAGGTTCTCGCCAAGTATGAAGTTGCTCTCATCCGAGGCCAGGAACACCACCGCGTTCGCGATATCTTCTGGCTTCCCGAGTCTCGGTGCGACAGTGTTCTGCTCTAGGAACTGCCGAGTTTCCTCGTCTTCCCTGAAGTCTTTAGTCATGGCGGTTTTGATGACACCAGGGTCGACCGCGTTGATGTTGATTCCCTCGCTTCCGTAGTCGAGCGCCATCTCACGGGTCAGTTCAACGATACCGCCTTTCGAGGCGCAGTAAGCGGCGCTTTCACCGTATCCGACAAGGCCAGCGATGCTGCCGATGTTGACGATGTCGCCCTCGACACCTTTCTCGGTCATGTGCTGTAGGACGTACTTGGAGCAGAGAAACGTGCCGCGGAGGTTGACATCCATCACCTGGTGCCAGCCTTCAAGCGATTCGTCCGTGACCGACGCGGAGTGATGTACGCCGGCGTTGTTGACAAGAATATCGATCGTATCGAACCTTTCAGCGGCTTGGTATACCATGTTTTTTACCGATTCCTCGTCGCTGACATCGGTCTCTACGAAGATGGCGTCTCCGCCGTTATCCTCTATCTTCTCGTGGGTAGGTTTTTCGTCAAGGTTTGGTTCAGGGCTGATATCAGCGACCACGACGTTCGCTCCCTCTTCTGCCATCCTGAGGGCTATGCCGCGTCCAATTCCTGAAGAACCTCCTGTGACGATAGCCGTCCTTGTATCAAGTCGCATGTATCCTCCCCTAACAGTTAATTCGGTACCCGGGATAAAAAGATTCGCAGTTCTGTTCAGGACGGGCTACTACTGCCGCCATGGTTATACATCATTCCTCTGTATTTTGGATTTTCTTAGAGGCTTTTCAACATAGTGATTTATATCGGGGCCGAGAAAATAATCGTGTATGGCAGGGATACTCCTGATAGCGTACACCCTTGTGGCTATAGGGGTTATGCTTGGTGCGGTGGCCTTCGCCGCCAGGAAAAATAGTTCAGAGACCTACTACTCTCTGGCCGTGATAAGCTCGGCCTTCCTGGCTGCAGGCATAGTACTGATGCTTTTCTTCCTGTCGAGGATTGCGTAGCGGTATAGCAGCGGCTGGGTGAATATATTCTATCAAGACTGTAGAGGGAAAATCTGTCTTAGGCAGTAATCCGGTCCTTCCAGTCAACATCGACTGAGTCAGACTCCTCTACCGACTCATCAGCGCCCAGCTCGGACTCGTACTCCCTGATACACTTGGAGCACTTCTGGAGTCCCTGGTGCTCTTTGAACTCGATGTCTATACCGAATTCGTTGTCGAGTTCTTCCTCAGTTCTCCCACATACTTCACATTTCATGATTCGTAACATCGGGTTTGTTACCAAAACCTTATAAAAGTAATACTTTTAACGTAGAGGCTCTGAGCTACCGGTATTCCTGGCTTAACTTCTCGTTAAAGACGACCTCTGTGCCGGCCTCGATGCCGTGTTCGGCGGCAAAACCTCTATGCGTCTCGATGACATACTTTGCCGGCCCATCACTCGTGTAAATCGTGAGTTCTTCGTCGGTCGCGTTCGGCTGTGTGTAGGCCTCTTCAACGTTGAGAACTGTCAGGTTCGACGATATGAATATCATGTCCAGAGGTATCAGCGTGTTCTTCATCCAGAACGGGCGCACCTTTTCGTCAGGGAACACGAACAGCATACCATGGTTGTCCGGCAGCGACTCGCGGTGCATCAGTCCCTGCTCGCGTTCCTCTGTAGTGTTGGCTACTTCCAGCGTCAGCGCCCCCGCCTTCTCGCCGTCAACGATGAATGATGCGTTATATGATGTTTCCGTCTGCTGCCCCGAGGGAAGGTTGAGAAGTACCAGCGCCACCGCTACCAGGAGCAGTACGGATGCGGCTGCTTCTTTTTTCATGGGTCAGAACAGTCCCTCACAAAACCACAGTTCCGGCACTTAAGCTCGCACGCGACGAACTCTATCATCTCGGAACCGCACCTCCAGCAGGTTTTGTCCACCATGACCGGAAATTGTGCCGCTTCATTTTAACGTCCTTTCTTCCGCCGCAGCTTTTCGAAGTGTTCAAGCGCGTCTCTGATATCCCCGGGTGTGACCGCCGGGAAGTTTTTCTTGATGTGGCGGTACTCGGCGTAGCTGGAGTTCCAGATAGGGAAGCCGGAGAGGCATTCCCGTGTCGGGTTGTCGCCGGTCCGGATAACGTAGTCTATGTCCGTCCGGATTTCGAGATGGTTTGACAGGTTTTCGGCGTCTATTTTTTCATCAGCCTCTCTCAGTTTTTCTGCGGCCTTCGTTATATCGCGTTTCCCGGAGTAGGCTATCAGCGCGTTAAGCCTTTTCTCCCCGGAGTCAAATCTTTCCTCGAGCTCTCTCAGCTTCTCCCGGAGCTTTTCCGGTATTGCATCAGGTCTTGTCGTCGCCCAGTTGAACCTGAAGTCCTCGTCGTTAAACCTCTCCGCGACTTCCTCCATGTTTTCCTCCAGCAGCTGGTAGAGCGCCTCCAGCTCGTCCTCGTCGCGCTTCAGGTTTTCCTCGGACAGCAGGTAGAAAGTCGCCTCGTCGATCTCCATCGGAAACTCGTCAAGATGGTCGGATACTTCAGCTATCACATCTTTTGCCTTCCTGTATGCTTCCATCTTCGGCATGCTATGGTTTCTTGCATACCTCCTGTTGCCGTCCGGTATAACGCCTAGATGCATCTTAAACCTCGATTACAGGCACAACTTTTTAACTCCTCGCGGCTACCGCCTGAAAAGAGACTTGAATTGCTTCATCGAGAACAGAGATGTCGGCCTGTCCATGTGGACCCCGATTTCGCCCTGGAAGAACCACATCACTGGCTTCTGGAACGTAGAAGGCAGAGAATAGAACTTCTCGATGCCTCTGCCAAGCCTGATATCTGTCGAGAGTTCGCGCCGCCACATCGTCTCATAGTCTCCGAGGGTATCCGGGTTGTCCAGGTCAACGGTATCCGATGCTATGTCCGCGGCACGCATCCCGTAGAGTATTCCGCCCCCGGTGAAAGGCTTGGTCTGGCCCGCGGCGTCGCCCACAAGAAAGACTCTGTCACTTATAGCCTTCTTCGCCGGCCCTATCGGAATCGCGCCGGCGCAGACATCTTTCTTCTCGACATCGTAGTTCTCCAGCACGTGGTCAAGCCACTTTACCGGTTCCTCACCCTTTGGCACCGCGGCACCGTACTCGACCGAGTCTCCGCGAGGAATCCTCCAGCCAAAGAAATCGGGGACGTCCAGGAAAACATCCACGAAGTCGCTACCGTCGTCCTCGTCGGAGAAGCACAGTATTCCCTGGTAGAAATGGTCGGGCTCCGGTAGACCTACCCGGGCGCGAACAGTCGAGCTTGCGCCGTCGCAGCCAGCGACCATCCTGGCCCTGTAGCTGTTGCTGTCAGTGTCGACCTCGACGTGCCGCTTCTTCTCGGTCACGTCCAGGACTTTTTCGCCAAGCCGGTATTCTGCGCCTGTGTCTTTTGCTTCCCCTGCCTTCACTTTATCAAGCTCGACCCGGTCTATCACGTACGAGACAGTCCTGTCCTTGTGGAAACTATAGTCGTCTTCTCCCAGATGAAACCTGGCGCCTTTTATCTGGTTCTGCTCCAGTCTTTCCCTCGCATCCTCGGGGACAAACTCCCAGATGTCCGGCGAGACGTGGCCGGAGCATGCCAGCGGCTTCCCGATTTCGTTGGAGCGCTCGATGACAAGGACATCCTTGCCTTTCTCGGCGAACCTTTTCGCGAGGTGGGAGCCTACAGGTCCCGCACCTACGATAATCAGGTCCCGCATCAGAACCACTCCGGCTCGGAAATCTTGACATCGCCGTGGACCTCTGCCTGGCAGGAAAGCCGGAAAGGCCCGTCAAGAACTTCTTCGCCCTGGAACCGTCGCAGCGTGTTCTTCTCGTCCTCCTCCATCTCGGAGAGGTTCTCCATACCTTCCTCGACTTTTATCCGGCAGGTGGTGCAGTTGCAGAATCCGCCGCAGGCGTGCATCCATTCCACTCCCGATTCCAGGAGCGCGCTTAAAACGTCCTGTCCATCTTCTGCTTCAACAGTCTCGTCTCTGTCCACGACTTCGATTTTGTGTGTCATTATCTTTACCCGGTTGGCTAAAACAACAAATAGGTTTGGACTAGATGAGTCCTGCGACCACGGCCAGCAGTATCGAGCCTAGGAGAACTGCCCACCCAGCGATTGAAACTGTATCCAGGTACTTCAGCTTGCCTTCGGCCTTCTCCTTGAGCACGGTCTCGACCATCAGTCCGCCGTCAAGTGGCTTGATAGGCAGCATGTTGAAAAGGCCTATCAGGAGGTTGAGTATTCCGACGGTCCAGAGAAGCGACAGGAACCAGTGGATTCCAGCCTCGTACGGCTTCAGGCTGTCCGTGATTACACGGGTGTTGCCGACTCTTATGCCTATATAGCCGCCTTCCCAGTCCTCTCTGCTGGTCGCTGTCACGGTAAAGTTGCCTTCTGAAGACCAGATGTCTATGGTCTCGTTGACCTCTATGTTATCTGATGCCTGCCTTAGGTCATCTATAGTATCTATATCGCGGCCGTCTATCTGGACAAGCGTGCCGTTACGCATTCCTGACTCGTACGCAGGAAATCCTTCCTCGGCCATGTAAAACACGTCGGATGGCTGTGTGGCTGCGGCTGTCGCCCCGAACGCAAGCCCTATGAACAGCGCCGCGACAAGATAGTTCGCGAAACTTCCGGCGCCGAGCACTTTCAGCCTCTGTGTCCAGGAACCCTGCTCCCACATACCTGTGTCCGGGTCGATGTTGTCTTCGTCACCGGGCAGCATATTCTCGCCCTTCGGCTCGACGAACGCACCGGGCAGTATGCCGACCACTATCCAGCCGACCGAGTTGAGTTCGAAGTTCTCTGCCCGGGCAACTATGCCGTGGCTGAACTCGTGGGCCACCATCAGTATCCCGACTCCTATCACCCAGTACTCAACCGGGACAAAAGAGACACCGGCCTGGAACTGGTTCTGTGAGACAAGCCCGGGCAGCACAAGCGAAGGACCGTTCTCCACCGAGCGTGTGACCGCCATCTTTCCGATGGTCTGGGCGACGAGAACTGCCGCGGCTATAACGCTCAGGAAGCCGGTGACGACTCCTGCCCAGCCGTAGTAGTTCCAGAACTTTGGTGCCCGGCGGGCGATTCTGTCGATGAAGTCGATTCCTCGCTCTGTCCGCCTGAAAAATATGAAGTAGTGGCGCTCGATTTTCTCCCTGTCCCACCACAGAAAAGCGGCAAGACCGCCTACGAACGCAAGCAGAAATATGAGTCTGGGAGTTAGCTCGAGCATACATCTTTTACCTGTGAGCCAGCTTTAAAAACCCGAGTAAGGCTATTAAAAAATCGTTCTTCAAGCCGTTACTATGACTGACAGTCCACTCTTCTGGAGCGACCAGCTGGCGTTTGGAGTGGCGCAGAAGTTCTCCGAACAGGACGTATATGTCTGCGCCGCAGGGATTTCGCCGTCGGGAATCGTCCATGCTGGAAACTTCCGTGAGATAATCACAGTCGACTTTGTCGTCAAGTCGCTGAAGGAGCGCGGCGAAGACGTCAGATTTATCTACTCGTGGGACGACTACGACCGGTTCAGGAAAGTGCCGGCCAACGTTCCGGACGAATGGGAGCAGTATATCGGGATGCCAGTGTCAAAAGTTCCCGACCCGGAAGGCTGCCACGACTCCTACGCAGACCACTTTGAATCAAAGCTAGAGGAAGAGCTGGAAGACATGCACATGGACATCGAGTTCATCCGGCAGACCGAGATGTTTGAGCAATGCGAGTACGCCGACCTCATTAAAGAAGCGATGAACAGTCGCGGAAAGATACGGGAGATACTGGACAAGTACAGGAAAGAGCCGCTTCCAGAAGACTGGTGGCCGCTCCGCATCTACTGCACCGAGTGCGGCAAGGACTTCACGCACATCGAAGAATACGATGGCGAGTACACTGTTGAATACTACTGCGAGGAATGCGGCGAAGACCAGTCCATCGATTTCTCGGAACACGACTCTGTCAAACCTCCGTGGCGCGTTGACTGGCCGATGCGCTGGCACTACGAGAGCGTCGACTTCGAGCCCGCCGGCAAAGAACACTCGGCCGCAGGAGGCTCCCGAGACACTGCAAACGAGATAGTCAGAGAAGTCTACGGCGACGAGCCACCGGTCCACCAGATGTACGAGTTCGTAACCCGGGACGGCGCCAAGATATCCTCAAGCTCGGGGGAGGACGTTTTCACGGTTTCGCAGCTCAAGGAGATCTACTCGCCGGAGATGATACGTTTCCTGTTCTCCAGCACCAAGCCTAACAAGGCGTTCGAGATACCTTTTGAAACAGAAGAAGTGTTCCAGAGATACGACAAGTTCGACACTATAGAAAGCGCATACTTCAACCCTGACGAAGTCGAAAATGATAGGAAAAGAGGGCACTGGAAGCGGGTCTATGAACTCGCCGTGGTCGATGTGCCGGATGAACAGCCTGTCCGGGTGCCGTTCCAGCACGCCTCGTTTATCGCCCAGACTGTTCCCGAGGAGGAATGGGAGACAAAAGCTATTGAGTCGCTGAAAAAGACTGGCCATATCCCCGAGGACATAGATGAAACCGGAATCGAGCAGGTACTTTCACGCCTTGAAAGGGCGAGGAACTGGGCCCGGGATTACGCACCCGAAGAGTACCGGTACACCATCAACTTCGAGCTACCGGAAGAGATACTTGAACAACTGGACGATAACCGGCTGGAGGCGATGTCGTTCCTGCTCGAACTGCTCGAGTCCCGGGAGTTCGAGTCGCAGGACGAGCTCGACGGCGAACTGTTCGATGTCAAAGACGAGTCGGAGCTTGATACAGGAGAGTTCTTCAACACCGCCTATCAGGTGCTGCTTTCCCGGGACCAGGGCCCCCGCCTCTCCCGGCTGATACTATCCATCGGCCAGGACGAGACGGCGGAGATTCTGCGCCAGCTGGAAATATGAAAGAGCCCAACTCTGAGTTCCGTTTCGTCGCTCTGAAACTGTGCGCGGTGTTTGCCGGGGTCTACGCTCTCCAGGTGACGACGGGCTTTGACCCGGGCTTTAACGCCTCGAGTTCGCCGTGGTGGAAGTTCCTGACATCGATTTTCGGCCACAGCGGCCTTGAACACCTGTTCAACAACCTTTTCTTTATCGGGCTCTTTGGTTCGATATACGAACGTCTCACCTCAAGCAGGGCTTTCCTCGCAACTTTCCTGGTGTCCGCGCTGTTTGCCAACATCACGGCGTTCCTTTTCTACGCTGACTCGGCTATAATCGGTGCGTCAGGCGGCGGTATGGGTCTGATGGCTGCGCTCGCGGTCTACCGGCCGAGAAAGATTGGACTTGCGCTGGGTGTCCCGGCGCCGATGTGGTTTGTGCTGCTGGCGTACGTCTTCATCAACGTCGCCGGTCTTTCTGCAGTGACAGGCGTGGCGTACGAGGCCCACCTTTTCGGCCTGGTCTCGGGAGGCATCATCGGCCTCTGGCTCCGTGACCAGCCCTACGTTGAGAACGAGGAGGAAGACGACGAGCTGGATAACTGGCGGCAGAAGATACGGGACTGGGAAGAAAAGTACATGCTCTAGAGTGCTGCGGATATCAGCGAGGCGATGTATCCGGCCCCCATGAACGTGGCTATCGCGCTGCCTATAGTGACGAAGAGGAACGTCAGAAGTATGCGGCCGACCTGGTTGTGCCAGAGCTCTCGGTAGCTGTCCATGTGCGATATGTCTTCAAGTTCGCCGACCGTCGGAGGATAGAACTTGCCTTCTGCATAGCCTGCGACCATACCGGCTCCCAGCGCCGGGTCGAGCGAGGTTAGAGGTGCCGAGACGAATGATACTGCCCACGTAAGCGGATGCGCACGGGCCAGTACGGCGCCGAGCATCGCAAGAAGGCCGTTGGAAAGTATCCAGAACTTTGTGGCCTGGAAGCCTGTGGAGAAGCCTATATGGTAGAAGCTGTATGCAAGCATGGCGATAATCGTGGCGGGAAGACCGTAATGAATGATTTTCAGCCAGGGCAGGCCACTTCCATCAGGCTCTTCGACAGGAGAGGGGTCGGCCAGCTGTTCTATCAGGCCGTCGACGTGGGCCGCTCCAACCACGACTACTGCGTGTTCAAAGTCCTCTTCTAGGATTTTCTCGGCCATGTAGCTGTTCCGTTCGTCGAGGAAAACGCGGCTTACTGATGGGAACTCGTCCTGGAGTTCTTCGACCACCGCATCGATGATGTTCTCCTCTTTAAGGTCGTCCGGCTCGATTTCAGGCGCTGACTCAAGCAGGGATGACACCAGCTTGAACTTTTCGCGTAGAGTGAGCTGGTCCATTAACCGCCGGAAAGTCTCGTTTATATCCCGGTCGACAAGGGAGTACCTGATATCTTTCCCTTCCGCTGTCTCTATCGCCTCTAGCATCTCGTCTCCAGGAGTCATGCCCTGCTCTACCCCGAGACGTCGTTGGTAGATCGAAAGCAACAAGTTCATCAGAAGCAGGTACCCGTTGCCCTCCTTCAGCGCCTCGACCACGTTAACGTCGCGCCAGCCAGACTCGTCTCTGAGAGCTTCCAGCCTTGCCTCGTCCAGCTCGACGCAGAGAAGATCGGGTCCAACTTCTTCTATCGCATCCCTGACCTCCTGCTTGCTCTCCTGGGAGACGTGGGCGGTGCCCACTATGGTCACTTTCCGGTCTCCAAGGTTTACCTCTCGCCGCATAAATCGGGTTTGGACTGAAGAAATAAGAAGCCAGCCAAGGACGCTTTTTAAATACATCTGAGACGAACAAGAGGTTATGAGAACGCTTGCGGCTGTAGTACTGGTTTCTTTAATAGCAGCCACGGCGGCAGCCCACCCTGGCCATACAGAACTACCGGAGGTCAAGGCCGAGCCCGGCACATTTAGCTACGGACTTATGCAGGCCCAGGAATCTATCTCCCTCGCGCTGACATACAGCAAGGAGAGGAAAGCCGAGAAACGATTGGAGTTCGCGGAGAAAAGGCTTGCCGAGGCCCGTCATATGGCCGAGCAGAACCAAACCGAGAAAGCGGAGGAGGTCATGGAGCGTTACAGCCGACAGATACAGCAGGCCAGACAGGTTTCCGCTGACCTGCCGGAGCAGGCCCGGGAAAGGGTAAGACAGGACATCAACCGGACAACTGCGAACCATCAAGAAGTCCTGGGAGAGGTTCTGGAAAAAGTCCCGGAACAGGCCAGGCAGGGCATCAATACTGCCCTGGAGAACTCCCGGATAACACCGCCAGAAATCCAGCGCGAAGGTCCGGGACAGGAGATGCCACAGGGCCCGGATGAAACACCCGGCATGGACGCCAACCGGACAGATGACGGACCGGTGGACGGATCAGATTCATACAGGGCCACTGGCAGAGCGATTCCGACCAGCGCTGAGTAGTTCTATTCTAGAATCAATCGTCTGAGTTTATGGTGCTTCGTGGTGCGTCCCGCACCAGTACATGAACGTGCTTGCGGGGGCAGAGATTCGAACTCTGGAACCCCTACGGGACAGGATCCTAAGTCCTGCGCCTTTGACCACTTGGCTACCCCCGCATACCTTGCCGGTTGTTTTTGGAAGGGGTTAGCAAGGAACTCTTGGCTACCCCTGCATCGCAGAGTGGTGCTGTGGATAAGTTCGGAGCCGAGAGTTTTTAATAACCTGTTCTCTGGGCCTTTACCAAGAAAATCGATTTAAGATTCTGGTTTTAAGCCTCCTTCAGGGGTTTAAACAGTGTTTGAGTATAATGGTCTGAAAGTGTTCTGGGACGGACATGCATCTATACGTCTCGTGGATGAAGGTTTCACAGTCGCTGTTGACCCTTATTCTCGCGTCTCTGACGTTTTTGAGGCAGACATAGTTCTGGTGACACACTCCGATAGCGGACACTACGACCCCGGGTTCCTGAAAAAGGTCTGTCAGGACAGGACATGTGTAGTAGTCCCCGATTCACTTGAGGAAGATGTGCCGTGCATGGATGTCGAGAGAGTGGATGAAGGAGAAATTATAGATGTGTATAACGTTGAAATCGAGGCCTTGCCGATGAAAAACACTATCCGTGAACACCAGGACGGCGTCGGCTACAGGTTTGTGATGGGCGACACCGCCGTCTACGTCGCCGGGGATGCCGGCTTGATGGAAGAGGCCAGGGACCTGGAGAACAAGGTCGATATAGCTTTCCTCCCGGTCGACGGTGTTTACACAATGAACCAGGAGGACGCGGTAAAGATGGCTGTCAGGATAAAGCCTGAGGTCGTGGTGCCGTACCACTACGGTAAGCCGTTCTTTGACTCAGGCACCAGTCTCAAAGGTTTCAAGTCAGAGCTTGAGGACCGGAGCATAGAATGCCGGATACTCGATAGGGAGTGAGGCAAAGCTTACATATCTCTTGAATGACAAACACCGGATAGAGGGGATAACGTATGAGAGGTTCTACACAGTTCGATTCGGTGCATGTTGACTGGCTCGACCACGCGTCTATCAAACTCAAGGATTCTGACGGCTTCACTGTCTACATAGACCCATGGAGCGACGCGATGGAGGGAGAGGAAGAACCGGGAGATGTCATAATATCGACTCACGACCACTTCGACCATTTCGATGTCAAGGCTATCCAGGCGCTGAAGAAGAGAGACACCGTCCTGGTATGCACCGAAGAGTCGGAAGACGATGTACCGGAAGATATCTCACACAAGGTCATCAAACCTGGGCGGAGCGTCAAGGCGCACGGCATGAGGATCCGTGGCGTACCGGCCTACAACGTCGACAAGTTCAGGAATCCCGGCGAGCCGTTCCATCCGGAAGGCTTCTGCGTCGGCGTGGTTTTCGAGCTGGACGGCATCAAGTTCTACCACGCCTCGGATACCGACCCGATAGAAGAGATGGAGGACCTGCCCGACGATATCGATGTAGCCTTCGTGCCTGTCGGCGGCACCTATACTATGGACCAGGAAGAAGCAATCGAGGCTATAAAGATGATAAAGCCTGCGAAGGTCGTACCTATCCACTACGGGCTAGTAGACGGGACCACGGCAGACCCTGAAAAGTTTGCAGAAGACGTCAGACAGGAGACAGACGCTGAACCAGTTATCCTGGAGGACTAGAGTCCGAGGAACGTCCTGGCAAGGAAGAACCTGACCTGGTTGACAAGCCCGTGCTCCTGGTATGTTATATCGCCCGAGTCAATCGAAGCCTTCAGTGCAGGCACAGGCTGCTCGGCGTTGACGATTTCTGTTATAGTGCTGGTATCGGTCCTTACTTCAAGTGAAGGGTCCTCCCATTCGTCCTCTTCCAGCGCAGTTATACGTGTGCCTTCGAGCTCGGCCCTGAACTCTTCTTCAGATTCATTGGTCTCTATGTAGACGTTTACCCGCTGGCCACCTATCAGGTCCCCTGCAAAACCCGGTAGCTGGTCATTGTTCTGGTTGAATGCTTGCCGGACCTCTTCAAGCTCTTCCTCCGTAGTGTTTTCTAGCATCTCTTCCAGAGGTTCCTGGCTGATTGATAGAGCTGCGGTAGAGCCCATGACTAGCACGATGGAGAACAGGAATGTAATGGTCTTGTAACGCATAGTTATGGAAGAAATCCTATCATCTATAAAGATTCTGGCAGGTTATTTCACAGTTACGCTTTTCGCCAAGTTACGGGGCTTGTCCGGGTTATGGCCCAGCTTTTTGGCGGTCCTGTACGCTATCATCTGGAAAGGCACGACCTCAAGTATCTCCATGTTATCGTCTTCCGGCACCTCGATGAAGAACCGGAATTCCTTCGTGTTCTCAGTGCCGACACCTATGATGTCTGCGCCTCTGCTCCGGGCTTCAATCGCGTTCGAAAGTATGTCCTCGTAGCCCTCCTGTTTCAGGAAAGTGACTACTGGAGTCCCTTTCTCGACCAGCGCAAGCGTTCCGTGCTTGAACTCTCCTCCTGCAAAGGCTTCCGCATGTAGGTAGGAAAGTTCCTTCAGCTTGAGTGCGGCCTCTGCCGCGACCTCCTTGCCTCTACCTCTGCCGATAAAGTACACGTCATCTTTCTCTGTGAAGTATTCTGATATCTCCTCGATGGTTTCTGCGTTGTCCTCGATTACATTTTCTACCTTCTCCGCGGTCTCCAGAAGCGATTCTCTGCCCGCTTCGATGTCGGCTTCCGCCGCGTGTTTCAGTAGCTTTAGAACTGTGAGCTGGGCGGTGAACGCCTTTGTCGACGCAACCCCGATTTCTGGTCCCGCGTTGACGTACAGCGTGTGGTCAGCCTTTCTTGCAAGTGTCGAGCCGACGACGTTTACTACCGCCAGCACGTCCGCGGGCACATCCTTCAGGAACGACATCACGTCCGCGGTTTCGCCGCTCTGGCTCACAGATATCACGAGGTCGTCCTCCGTCACTTCTTCCTTCCTGTACTCGAGTTCGTGGGAGTTCTCCACCACTACTTCGTAACCTGACTCACGGAGGTACTTGGCGCCGAGCGTTGCAGCGTATCCGGCAGTTCCGCAGCCCGTCATGTAGATTTTGTCGGCGTCATCCATCATCGCGACCGCTTCTTCAAGGTCGGAACGGTCCTGGAAGACCGCGCGTTTCACGGTCTTGGGCTGCTCATTGATCTCTTTCTCCATGAAGTGTTCGTATCCTGATTTCGAGGCCTGTTCGGCGTCCCATTCGATTTCCCGGACCTCGCGTTCGACTTCATCGTCAGCGTTGTAGATAACGTGTCCGTCGTCGATGAATACCAGGTCGCCGTCTTCAAGAAAAATGGCCCGGTCGGTGTGTTCAAGGAAAGGCGTCACGTCTGACGCCAGGAAGTACTCTCCCTCTTCCAGTCCGAGTACAAGAGGCGAGCCCTGCCTGAACGCCACTATTTCTCCTGATTCAAATGCTGCGACAACCGCGTACGAACCTTCCAGCCTCTGCTCGACATTTTTGCAGGCCTCGAGTATATCTCCGGTTTTCTCAAGCTCTTCTTCGATGAGGTGCGGGATGACCTCTGTGTCTGTCTCGGAGCGGAACTCGTGGCCTTCCAGCTCTTCTTTAAGCCCCTCGTAGTTGTCTATTATTCCGTTGTGGACCACCGCGATGGTCTCGCTGCAGTCCATGTGTGGGTGTGCGTTGGTATCGTTTACCTCTCCGTGGGTCGCCCAGCGGGTGTGTCCTATTCCTGTCTCTCCGTCAAAGTCGTTCTCCAGTACCTCGTC
>CAZEKI010000015.1:961-14922 GCA_964512895.1 uncultured archaeon | reverse complement strand
CTTGCGCTTACGGTTTTTTCCAGGTCTCCATCCCACATAGTTACTAATTGGTCACAAAAACTTTAAGACTTGGCTGGGTGTCGAGCTATGCTTTAAATTGAGACGTTTCCTTACTTTCTCCTGTGAATATCAAAGACACTCTGAAGCCAGGACTGACCATTATAACGGGCGGACTTGGGTCAATAATAATCGGTTCTGTGTCGAAGCTACCGGATTCCGTCTCTATACATCTTGTCGGCATAGGTTTTATAGTGACGGCTCTGGGTTTCGTCGTTGTTGTCTATCCGATGTTCATGGACGAGTAGCCACCCGTTTTAAATCTGGAAAAGCAAATAGGAAACGTGACAACGGTCAAAGTCTACCACATAGGTGTCGGCGACTTCGGGCGCTACGGCTTCGAGAAACTCGTCGAGATGCACAACCACCTCGAAGAAATCGACGTGGAGCTGAAAGGCGTCTGCGACACTGACTTCGACAAACGGGACGCCGCCAAGAGATTTGCGGAGGCCAACGGAATCGAGGTCGAGACTTTTGCGGACGTTGACGTTATGTACGATGCAGCGGCCCAGGAAGACGGCACTGTTATGATATATGACGCCGGGCCTACCGAGACCCACGCTGAACACATCTATGAATCATTGAGGTACGGGTTCTTCCATCTCGCGGAAAAACCGCCGAGCATGACACGCGATGAGCACATCGAGGAGCGGAAACTGTCCGAGGCCAGAGATGTGGTCTGGAAAGTAGATTTTATCGAACGGGAAAGCCCAGTTGTCAGGAAGGCCACTGAATTGCTGGAAAACGCCGAGATAGAGAGTATCGACGTATTCCGCGAGAGCACCGCTGGCATCCAGAAGATGCTCCAGCCCGTCGAAAGAGCGGGTGTCAAAGGTGGTGACGTGCTGGACAAGATGGTCCACGAGATATACGTACTCGACTTTCTGGAGGCATCAGGCCAAGAGCCAGAGCTCGAGTTCGTGAATGCTGACTGCCGTTTCTTCATGCCCAAAGGCATAGGCTCGGAAAAGATGATGGATATATACGGAGGCTACACAGAGACCCTCGATGAGACCGTCGCGACCGCTGAGACAAAAGGATACTTCGAATCAGGCGACACTGACATCCGGCTCCACTCTGGCTGGCTCGGGCTCAGCAAAGAAGCCCGCCGGGCGGCAGAACACGTGAGAGAGGCAACGGGGCATACCGTGCTCAACATGGAGTTCAGGATGGCAGGTGACTCCGCGTTTTCGTCCGAGGAAGCCCGGTTCTTCATAGTCAGAGGCGAGCGGAACCTTATGGGCGACATGCTCAACAACAGGCTGTTCGACCTTGACACGGGAGAAGAACTCGAGACGCCTGATCTGCTCCACGACCAGCTCTACCGCGTCATCGAAAAGACCGTCAAACGCGCCGCCGGCCGGGAAGTCCAGACGATATCGGCCGATGAAATCGACACGTTCATGAACGCTATTTTCGACGTTCGGGAGGCGGCGATAGGTAACGCTGGCGACTTCCTTGAAGCGCTGGAGAAGGCGGAGTACAGGGTTAACCAGAAAGTCGTGCAGGATGCGAAAATACTTGAAGATAAAGAGCCCGGTTCTATCGCAGGATAGGATGAAAGCGGTTATACCTGTTGCCAAGAAGAAAGAAGACTTATTCCCGTTCTCCGAGACCAGGCCGACAGGGCTGATGCCTCTCTCTGGCAAGCCCATAGTGACTCACATCGTGGATGCTCTCCAGGAGCTTGGAGTTGACGATATATACCTTGTCACAAACCATCTTGAGGAACAGTTCGAGGCAGAGTTCGAGGGCGACACCGGTGTCGACATCGTCCACCAGGACGAGCTTTCCGGTACCGCTACCGCACTGAGCTACTGCGACTTCATAGACGAAGACTTTCTAGTGGTCAACGGCGACGTGATAGTATCGAAGAACGACCTTGAAAGCCTGGTAGAAAAGCATAGACAGGTCGAAAGCGACGCCACGATGCTCGCGACAAACGAGAACAAGCCGGAGAAGTTCGGCGTCATAAGCATAACAAACGACAGGGTCAAGGCGATAGAAGAGAAGCCTGAAGAAGCCGAGAATCCTCTGATAAACACGGGCATATACGTTTTCTCGCCCCGGATATTCGACATTATAGACGAAACCGGCGTCACTGACCTTACTGATGCAGTCGAGCAGCTTGTTTCAGAGGACGGTGCACGGTTCGAGCTTATCGAGGACTACTGGATAGATATCGGTTCTCCGAGAAAGCTCTGGCGCGCCGACCGGATAAAGCGAGAGTACAACATCTCGGGCACGGACATCAGCGACAGTGCGGAGGTACACGATAACGTCGAGTTCCTCGATGATGCGGTGGTAGAGGACGGAGCAGTCCTGAAGCCCGGTACCGTTGTCGAAGGAGACGTCTATATAGGCCCGGGCGCTACTGTAGGGCCCAACACCGTCGTCAGAAACAGCTCCATCGGACCTGGATGCCAGATAGAGGCCGACCTTGTGGACGCGTGCCTGGTCCTGGAAGACACCATTATAGACGCCGCAACCGTCGTCGAGGACTCGATTCTTGGTGAAGAAACTGATATCAAGTCGGGAACCGTCATACGAGAGTCGTTTATCGGGCCGAGAAGCTTTATCGAGGTCAACAACTCGATTTACGGCGTCCAGTTTGTTCCAGACGCACGGACCGACCTGTCAGAGATAAGCAAGTAACATGGTTTTCGGGCCTGAGAACCGGAAAAGGTAAAGAATTAACACAAGGAATGATTGTACCATGAAGGCAGTGATTCTGGCCGCGGGTGAAGGAACAAGGATGCGCCCCCTGACAGAGAAGACGCCCAAACCGCTTCTACCGGTAGCCGGGAAACCAATTATCCAGCACTCTATCGAGCTTGTAGAGGACCTGGTCGACGAAATCATAGTGGTCGTCGGCTACAGGAAAGAAGAGTTCGAGAACTACTTCTCCGGTACTGATGTCAGGATAGTCGAGCAGAAAGAACCGCTCGGCACCGCACATGCAGCTCTCCAGGCCAGGCCTTATATCGACGGCAAGACGGTGATACTCAACGGAGACGACATATACGGCAATGAAGTCCAGGAAGCAATTCAGCATGATGCCGCGGTTGTCGCTGCAAGAGTCGACGAACCCGAGAAGTTTGGAGTATTCAAGGTGGAAGCTGGTCGTGTTGTAGGCGTCGAGGAGAAGCCAGACGAACCTGCCTCCAATCTGGTCAACACCGGCTGCTACGTTGTCGGGGAAGACTTCTTTGACCTTCTGGAGGAAGTCGAGAAATCTGAGCGTGGAGAGTACGAGATAACAGACGCGCTTGAAGCATATCTCGACACCCATGACGTACATCTGGTTGAGACAGACACCTGGCTACCCTGCAGCTATCCACGCCAGCTCCTTGAGGCCCACGAAGAGCTTATGGCGGCTGGAGGGAACGAAACAGACATCTCTGAGGAAACGGACATCGCTGACGACGTTACTTTCCGTGGCTCGGTTATCGTCAGGCCAGGTGCGACAGTAGAAAACTCGGTTGTCGAGGACTCGGTCATACATGGAGACGCTGAAGTATCCGGCTCGGAGATAATAAACTCGACCGTCCGGAAAGGCGTCCAGGTAAAGGACTCGACTGTTAAAGACGCCTATATCGATACAGGCACCACTATTGAAGACGAGGATGTCGAACCCGGTGAGGACGAAGCGATTGAGATAGTCATGGCCGACCATCTCAGGATAGGTATCGACTTCGACCGCGTGCTGTTCAAAACGGACGAGTTCAAGCAGTTCCTGGAGGAAAAGATGCCGGGCTTTAACGAAGAATACATCAGGACGGGCGGTATATACGACCCGGAGAAACACGCAGAGAACCTGGGTGTCGAAAGAGAGGAGCTGTTCGAGCTTCTGGATTATGCGGCAGACTTCCTGTACGAAGATATCGGCGGTCTGGAAGAGCTCGACGGCCACGAAGTATTCATAGTGAGCCGCGGCGACCCCGTATTTCAGAAGGAGAAAATCGAACGTTCAGGTGCCGACGAGCTTGTTGACAGTGTTGAGATAGTCGAGGACGGCGATAAAGACGTGCGCCATATCGATTTCCTGGTGGACGACAGCCGGTTCGAACTCGAGCAAGTGGATGCGGAAGGTTTTCATTTCGACCGTGACAAACACAGTATAGAAGACCTTGTAGAAAAGGTCAGAGAACTCGCAGGGGAGAAAGATGGATAACAGAGTAGTACTGGTAGACACGGCGCATGACTCTCTAAAACCGCTTACATATACCCGGAGCGTCTCAGATGTAGAGGTCGGGGGCCAGACAGTGTTTGAACACATTCAGGAAAGACTGGGAGATTATAGCTACGCTGTTTCAACGCCGGCCTACCTGGAAGAAATCACGCGCCTGAACTCCGAGATATACAGCACTAAGAGAGACGTCAGCTCCGGGGTAGAACCGGGTGCGGTAGTGTTTAACTCATCGGTCATTCCGACGGAGGAGATAGCTGAAGAGGTCGAAGAACTTGAGAAAGGTGAGGGACTGTTCTCCGGCGACCGGTTTATCGCGGCGCGTTTCAACGAAGGCTTTTCCCACCGGGAGCTTCTGGAGCGGCTTGAAGACCTGACAGACCTTGAGTTCATCGAGGTCGAGGAGGAGCCGGTTTATCTCGAATATCCCTGGGGCCTAGTCGAACACAACGGCCGGCTCATCAGGGAGAGCTTTGACAGTGGCGAAGTAAAAGGAGAGTTGCATGAAACTGTCGAGATAACCGGGGATAGAGAAGACTTGTATCTGGGCACGGACAGTCAGGTCGGGCCTTATTCCGTCATCGATGTTTCAGGAGGCCCCGTGGTAATCGACGGCGATACACAGGTCCGGTCTCACACCAGAATCGAGGGACCGGTGTACATCGGCTCGAACACAGAGATCGGCTCCGGGCAGAATGCGGTCATCCACGAAAACACGCATATCGGAAGCGTCGCCCGTGTAGGCGGCGAGGTCGAGGACAGCATAATCCACTCGTTCTCCAACAAGTACCATCACGGCTTCTTCGGTCGTGGAGTTGCGGGGAGCTGGGTGAATTTCGGAGCGGGTACCACCAACTCGGACCTTAAGAACACGTACGGGACAATCAGCGTCGACCATCCGGTAGAAGGTGAAAAAGAAGTTGGACAGTTCGCTGGCGCCACGCTGGGAGACCACACCAAGATGGATATCGGAACGCTGATTTACACCGGGAAACAGCTAGGCCCTGTTGCCAAGCTTAACGGAACGGTTGATTCATCTCTGGGGCCGTTTACGTGGTACCATGACGGCCAGGAACACGACTATCGGCTGGACGCCGCGAAGAAACACCTCAAACGGATGATGAAAAGGCGTGAAGATTATCTTCCCGATGGATACGTCGAGGCACAAAAAGAGCTTATCGAGTACATACACGAGAACGAAGCATGAGAGAAGAACCCGAAGTTTTCAGAAGATACGATATCAGAGGAGAAGTCCCCGGCGAGATAGACGAGCAGCTGATGTACCGGCTCGGTGTCTGCCTGGCCGACTACTGGGGCCCGGGAAGGATACTCGTAGGACGGGACGGCAGGGACGCGGCGCCTGAGTTCTACGACGCCCTGATAGAGGGCCTTACCAGCGGCGGCTGCGACGTGGTCAAGCTGGGTCTGTCGACTACGGACATGGTAGCCTTTCTCGCAGAGGAAGAGGGCGCGAAAGGCGGAGTCCAGGTCACCGCATCTCACATGCCCTCGGATTACTGTGGTATAAAGCCTCTCAATTCTGAAGGCCGCATATTTTCCAACGAAGAGATGGCCGAACTCAAAGACATATACCGTGAAAGACCTGACTTCTCCGAGGATGGAGGCGGCAGAACGGCGGAGCTAGAGAACGGGATAGAGAGATACCGGGAAGCCGTGGTGAAGCAGTTCAACCAGGTTTTCGGTGGCGGCCTTGACGGCCTTGAACTGGTGGTTGACCCCGGAAACGCGGTGGGAGTGCTTGGGCTTCCCGACGCTCTCGAAGAACTTGGGGCGGAAGTAGAGGTTATCAACGGCGGTATCGACGGCGACTTTCCTGGAAGAGGTCCGGAACCGACAGAGGACACGCTGGAAGAGCTGCGTGCCAGAGTAAAAGAGACAGACGCCGACCTCGGAATCGCAACGGACGGTGACGCTGACAGGGTCATGTTCGTGAACGAGAAGGGCGAGTTTGTGCCAGGAGACATCCCCCTTGCGCTTCTTGGCCGGCGCTATCTGGAAGAAAATGATGCTATAGTGTGCTCGGTCAACACCAGTCAGGCTGTGGAGGAGTTCATCGAGGAGGCTGGCGGAGAAATCATATATGCGCCTGCTGGCGCAGTCTTCACCGCGCTCAGATGTCTTGAAGAAAACCTGGTCTTTGGCGGCCAGCCCAACGGCCACCTGATGGACACTTCTTTTGTCCCGTACGACAGCGGCACTCTTTTCGGCGTACTGATGCCTGGACTCGTGAAAGAATCAGGAAAAACAGTGTCAGAGCTCCAGAATGAACTGCCCGAGTTCTATCTCGAAACAGCAGACATAGAAGTCGAGGACAAAGAAGAATCAATGGAACAGACTATAGACAGGGTCCGTGAGGAGTACGATGTCCTGACCGAGATAGACGGTATCAAGTTCTCGACCGGCTATGCCCGGGTTCTTGTCCGGCCTTCGGGCAGTAGCTCGCTGCTCCGTATCCGGTCGGAGGCATGGACAGAGGAGTCAGCGGTTCAGGGGCTTGAAGAAACGGTTGACATCATCCAGAACTCATAAATAAACGACACGGAACTGTTTGTACATGGGAGAGACACTTCACGAGTTCTCTGAAGGACCTTATGACATACTGAACTACAGCGTAGAGACCGACGACGGAAAGATAGTTATAGAGGTAAACGACGGCGACCTGGGCCGGCTGCCTATAGAAGACCTCAAGACGGTTGAACAGCTGAGAGAGGCACTGGAGAAGGTCGAGGCACATCTGAAAGAGATGGAGAGACGCCAAGAAGAGCTTTAGATGGTTCAAAAATAAAAGAGAGAAAAAAGTTGTTGGTAAGCCAGAGACTTTAAACGTCTCTAGCTTTGACCGTTCTGCGTCCGTTGGACTCTGCTCTGTCTACAGCTCTGTCGATGAGTCTCTTGACTTCGTCATCTAGAGCATCGTAGAAGTCAGAACCGACGTTGACGCCTGATGCAGCGTCACGGACGCCAGATTTCTTAAGGACATCTACCATGGCTATTCACCAATTAGCTATTGTCGAGCCTCTTTTTTATAGGTGTGGGGCTTACTCCCTCTAAACCTTTTTAAGCAGGTCTGTAAATCCGGTTTTTGTTATCAGACTATGGTGAAAGACATGGGTAAAGATATAAGATTTCAGGTTACTGCTGCCTCTTCCGCGCCAATCTCCGGCCTCCGCGATAGAGACCGTACACCAGCATGAACGGAAGCAGGTACCCGAGTCCTACTATCATCAGGTTAAGGCTCTGGAAAACCGCTCTGTAGGCGTCTCTTATGGCCTCCCGTAGCTCAAAGTCGGCGGTTATGGGCTGGGGTTCCTCAAAGTTGATCTGTATCCTTGTGTACTCTACCTGCCTGTCGAGGTCTTCAAGACTGTTCTCAAGGTACTGTATACGGCTCCGGAGTTCCGACATCCTCTCCTGTATTTTTATCAGGTCTTCGACTTCTTCTGAACGGTTAATCAGGTCTTCAAGCTGCCGTAGTTCCTGGCGTTTATTCTTCAGCTCAAGTGTGAGCTCGGTGTACCTGTCGGTCACGTCATCCGTGTTCCTGTTGCTTGACTCCAGTTCCCATCGATTCTCGACGTCTGAAAGGAAGATGGAGACATTGTCTTCCGGTATCCGCAGTGTTACCGAGGCTCTCTGTCCGTCGTCCTGGCTGAAGGATTCCTGGTCTACAAAGCCGCCGTAGCCACGGGCAAGCTCCTTTGTCTCGGTCTGCGCCGCCTGAACATCTTCCGTCTCAACATCCATGTAAATCCGGGTCACAAGCTTCCGGTCTTCAGTGTCCGCGGTAGAACCTGATGAACCGTAACGACCGGCATCACCTGTAGCGTCAAGCTCTGCAGGCATCGCTCCGCTCTGGGTCTTCAGCTGGCTGTTAAACTCGAGACTGTCTGTAGTGCCGAGGCTCTGGGCAACAAAGCCTATCGCCAGCGCCAGCAAAAGCACGCCTGCAGCTATATGTAGACGGTTCAGGTCTTCGGCGTGACCGCGTAGTTTTTCCAGCATAATTACTGGATTGTCCCTGTCGGTTAATAAACCAGAGGTCGATGTTCGACGTTTTTCGAACGAACGGAGATACAATAAAAAAGGAAAAGTAATAGCTTCTCATCATGGAGCTCGACTTTGCCACTGTCAAGGCGCTTTCATCGCCTACACGTATAAGAATACTCAACCAGCTGCTCCAGAAGGAAGCGACTCCTACCAGGTTAAGCGGGGAGATAGACAGGACAAAATCGACGGTTTCCTCGCACCTTGACACGCTTGTCGAAGCCGGGCTAGTCGAGAAAGACCAGGAGGAAGGCCGGAAACGAGTGGTCTACCGGCCGACGGACAAGGCTGAGGCTATAGTCAGCGGCCGGGAAAGGAAGGTCCGGTTCTCACTGGCATCCGCCGGTATCAGCGGGCTTGCAGGCGTCGCTCTTGTTGGGAACAGCCTCCTGTCGCGCGGCATCCAGTATACTTCCCAGTCATCAGGCGACATCGGAACTATGTCGATGGAGACAGATGCCCCACAGGCTGCGACAGAGGCCGTCACACAGTCACAGGCGCTTTCCCCGGATACAGTGGCGCTGGCCGCTGGTATAGGCTTTCTTTCCATCTCATTTGCCGCCTTTCTCTACGGCATCCTGATGCGCAAGATGGGGTAGACCCGGGGTCATCCCGAAGATATTAAACCGTGTCACGTCAATAATCTGTTACTGGAAACATCATGGATAAACAGCCATCTAGAAAGTTTTAACCGCCAATTTCTTGTGACCATCAAATGCCATCATGTCAACTATGTGGAGAAGAATCTGATAGCCTCAAAAAAGTAAAAGTCGAAGGAGCCACGCTTTCTGTCTGCGACTCCTGTGAAGACCTTGGAGAATCAGTCGGCAGCCAGAAAAAGAGGAAGTCGAAGAGCCAGAGCTCTTCTCGGCCACGTGAGAGTCAGGTGCTGGTCAGCGACTACGGCAAGAAGCTGAAAGAAGCCCGGGAATCTGAGGGAATCTCTCTCAAAGAGGTGGCCGACGAACTCAACGAGAAGTCAAGCCTCATCAGCAAGATAGAGAAACAGGAGCTCAAGCCCGACAAGCCCCTGGCCAGAAAGCTGTCGAAGCGGTTCGACTTGGAGCTCTACACCAATCCAGAGGTATCCGACCACGACACAGGAAGCTCTGCAGACTCCAGGAAGGCAACGCTGGGCGACGTGGCCGAGATAAAGGACTAGGACAGCCGGAACTCACGGTCAAGCAACAGGTGGGAGCCCAGGCCGACACCTAGGGCCAGTCCCGGTATAACTGACTGCAGAGCATAGACACTGCCGACTGTAAAAAGCGAGGTAAGCGTCAGGCAGAACGAGATAGTGTGTGTGAAGCCGCGGTGCCGTATCTTCATCGAGGATATTATGGTGTAGACGCTTAGAACCACAACCGCACCTGTCACAAACCTTGACTGGACGTTGGCTGGCACCACCAGCATCACTGTTATCCCGGTAGCGATACTGATGAACGCTTTGACCGCCCTGTGGACGTAGGCATTCTTGTTGTCGATGTCGGGGAGAACCGAGCCGATGAACACCAGTATCGATGAAGCAGCTATCTCTGAAGGACCTATAACCAGCACTTCTTTCAGGAGATAGGCAGCGACCGCTGCCGATAGAAAGCCGAAAAGCACGTGCTCGTGGAAATCTCCCATGGAACTTGGTTGTTCTGGCGGCTTAAATTTCCCGTTTAACCAGCCGATATAAAAGCCTCGGCACGGAAACCGGGCACGTGACTCAAATGAAAGGTGGATACGTTCACCTCCCTAATCATGCCAGAACTTTCCATTGATTCAGTCAGTGTTTTTTCTACCGCATGCTTGAAAACCCGTTTAAAATCTCGGACAGAAACTTTTACCGGAGGCAACTGAGATGGTAGAGCTGGAAAGCCTGAAAGGTTTCTATGACCGGTACCCGGAAGAGTACGCGACCTGGAGAAAACTGAGGGAGGTAGTAGATGAGACAGCAAGAGAGTTCGGCTTCAGGCAGATACAGGCACCGAGCGTCGAACGCGCCGACCTCTACCGTGTAAAGTCCGGCGACGAACTGATGGACCAGATGTACAACTTCGAAGACAAGGGCGGACGAGAAGTATCGCTGATACCCGAGCAGACCCCGACCCGCGCCCGTCTCGTTCAGCAGCGGAAGGACCTCAAGACACCGGTGAAATGGTACGACACCTCCAAACGCTGGAGGTACGAGGACGTTCAGCGCGGCAGGGACCGGGAGTTTTTGCAGGGCGACTTCGATATCTTCGGCGTCGAATCAGTCGAGGCAGACGCAGAAATCATAGCAACAGCCGCAACTATATACAAGAAGCTTGAGCTCGACGACAGGGTAGAGTTCCTCATCAACGACCGGAACCTGCTGGAGTCGATTCTTGAGGCACACGGCATCGACAACAGGGAGGACGTCATGAACGTAATCGACGACAAGGAGAAGATGTCCCGGGACGAATTCCTCGACGAGCTACAGGACTCGGGCCTAACTCGTTCACAGGCAGAGGACGTTGACAGCATAACATCCATCTCAGGACCGATAACAGAGGAGGTCGAAGAACTGCGTTCCCAGGCGCCTGAAGACGCAGTAGAGGCTGTCGAACGCATGGAAGGACTGGCTGATGCGCTTGACGCATACGGCGTCGCCGGGATGTGTAAAATAGACCTTTCCATCGTCAGAGGGCTTGCGTACTATACTGGGCTTGTCTTCGAGGCGTTCGACTCGGAAGGAGAGCTCCGGGCGCTGTTTGGCGGTGGCCGATACGACGACCTGATAGGGCTTTTCGGCTCCCAGGACGTGCCGGCGGTCGGTTTCGCGTTCGGCTACTCGACGACTATAGAGCTGCTGAAGAAGGAGGACCGCTACCCGCTCGCGGATATCGAGACGGATGTCTATGTTCTCAACGTCTCCGACTCTGTCAGGGACACCGCGCTTGACTACGCTCGGAAACTCAGGAAGCGCGGACTGACAGTAGAGACCGACCTGACCGGACGCGGTGTGGGCGCACAGTTCGACTACGCTGATTCTATTAACGCGAAGCGCGTACTGGTTATCGGCGAGCGAGACCTTGAGAACGGTGAAGTCACTGTACGTCACATGGATTCGGGCGAGGAAGAACAGCTAGGGAAAGACGAGGTCATCGAACACCTGGAATCAGAAGGCTTCCTCTAGTAGCTGGAGTTACCGGGAAAGTCAGAGAGGCTTTTCTGCTTCTTGCTTTCTTCTTCGATGAAGAAGTTGTACTCCCGGACTATCCACCTGATTATGAGATTGACCACCGCATCGATATCGTTCTCCGTCAGAATCTTGTCCTCCGGGATGCGGTGGGACATCGACAGCTCTTCCCTGGAGGCGGCGTTGCAGGCGTGCATAGCCTTGTAGACCGGGTTACCGGCCGCCGGCGTCTGGCTACCGTCGTTTTAAGGCTTCTGCGTAAGCTTTTATTCAACAATGTTACGTGGCGGTTGCGTTACGCCGGATATAACCACCCGTCTTATGAGCTCCACGTCGTTCTCGTCGAGTCTTGGCCGGGAGACATCTCTTCCAGGGAGTTTTAGCTTGCGCATGGTTCTTAATAGAAAGTCGAATGTTTTAAGCATGGAGCGGAGGCCTCAACGTGTTTATAGGCCTTCTTCCTGCCTTTCCGTATCCTAGTAGATATCGGACGGAGATTTGATTAATAATCTTTTATGACACGGTTCACTTTATGCCATACAAAATCGGCCTTGTGGGCAAACCTTCAGTCGGCAAGTCGACGTTCTTCAACGCCGCAACTATGAACGATATCGAGGAAGGCGCGTACCCGTTCACAACCATCGACCCGAGCGTCGGGGAGGCATACGTCCGGGTCGAGTGTGCTGCACCAGATTTCGACGAGACCTGCGACCCGAACGTAGGTTTCTGCCTAGACGGGACGCGGTTTGTGCCGGTGAAGCTTGTGGATGTCGCCGGGCTTATACCGGGAGCGCACGAGGGCAAGGGCCTCGGCAACCAGTTCCTGACCGACCTGAACGAGGCAGATGTGCTGGTTCACATCGTAGATTTTTCCGGGACAACCGACATCGAGGGCGAACCGACCGAGGGACACGATCCGAGAGAGGATATCGACTTCCTGGAGGAAGAGCTGGATATGTGGTACCTGGAGATACTTGAGAAAGGCATCAAGAGGTTTGAAAACAAACGCCAGGCAGACGAGGTCAAGCTTGAAGAGGAGCTGGCTGAGCAGATGAGTGCGTTCAGGACTGACAAGAACGAGATAAAACAGATAATACTTTCACAGGGCCTCAAGCTCGACCCAGATACCTGGGACTCAGACGACCGGAAAGAGCTTGCACGGGCTATCAGGAAGACCACAAAGCCGATGGTGGTAGCGGCGAACAAGATGGATACTGACGAGGCGCAGCAGAACTACGAGAAGATCACTTCAGACCCGGAGTACGAACACCTGACCATCGTGCCGTGCAGCGCCCACGCCGAGAAGGCGCTGAAGAAGGCGGATGAGCAGAGAGTTATCGACTACACGCCTGGAAACGACTCCTTCGAGATTGTCGACGACGTTTCCGGGGAGCAGAGACAGGGCCTGGAGCAGATAGAAGGGTTCATAGACGAGTACGGCGGCACAGGGGTACAGGAGGCGCTTGAGACAGCGCTGTTCGAGGAGCTTGATGTCATAGCAGTGTTCCCGGGCGGTGCTGACGGTCTCGGAGACGAGCACGGAAACATCCTGCCTGACTGCTTTCTCGTACCTGAGGGGGCAACAGCCGAGGACTTTGCCTATGAGATACACTCGGATATCGGTGAAGGCTTTCTCCACGCTATCGACTGTCGTGAATCCCGGCAGATAGGTGCCGACCACGAGCTGAAGCATCGCGACGTGATAGAAATCGTGTCGTCAAACCAGTAGTCAGAGCTGTTTTACCATCTTCTTTCTCTGGACCTCAAAACCGTATCTTTCGTAGAACTCCTGGGCAGATTCGTTCTGGATGTCAACCTCTAGCTGGATGAACTTGCAGCCTCGCTCTCTTCCGAACTCTTCGACCGCATCCATCAGCATGGTGGCGACGCCCTGCCGCCGGAACTCTTTTTTCACAAATATCTCGTTGACCGAGCACTTTGTACTGATTTCGAAGATAGGCGGACGTTCTTCAAGACCCGTCATTATGTAACCTGCTGCCTCACCGTCTTCCCAGGCTATGAAGACCTGGCTGTCAGAATCCTCTACCTTTTCCCGCTTGTGTTCTATGGCCGCAGCCCGTATATCCGGGCGGTCGCCGAGGCTGTTAAACTGGGATTTCTGCTCCATCTCCTCAGCCAGTGGAAACCATAGCTCGTCCACCAGCTGCTCGACATCCTGCTTTTGAGCCTCTACTATCTCCATGGCTGTGATGTGCTGCTGCAGGATAAAATAGCTTTCCCGGCTAGAACAGCGAGCCCAGCCAGCTGAAGAGACCTGTCAGGACTCCCTGATTTCCTGGGTTCTCGTCGTTACCAGGTGCTTCGCTGCTATAGTCCGGATGCTCGATGGTTTCGACTTGCTGGCCGTTGTGCTGGACTTCGAGCCTGTAAGGTTCTTCTTTCTCGAAGCTGGCGTCGTACTCTACCATCGTCACGACCTGTGCACACATCGAACCTCGACCTTCCCTCTGCCCATCGTTTCGACCCGGTTACGAAAGGACT
>CAZEKI010000015.1:0-951 GCA_964512895.1 uncultured archaeon | reverse complement strand
ACCGTCCGGATGTTCATGGTGAACGTGCTGTTGCCGCTCTCCTGGACATCATGAGCGATTACGTGGCAGGGTGTCGGGGCCTGTAGGGTACCGGAAAACGATACCTTGCTATCGTTGAAGCTGACACCGCTTACCGTGCCATCGGTGACGTTGTTCGACCGACCAGTCATGGATACCTCGGCGTGCCACTTGGTGCCGTTAGGCCCGACCGCTGTCGAGGCAGAGGCGCTTGAACCCGAACCCATGATATGAGGCTGGTCTTCCGGTCCGTCGTATCCGACGACTGCCGTAGCGCCTGAGACAAGCAGGATGAAAGCTGTGAAAGCTACTGTTGTTCGTTTCATACGCCAGAATAAAACCGGCCGCGTTTAAATAAACGGATGTGTTTGTTCGACAGGAATCGAATCAGTCTGTTGCAAGTTTAACGCAGCGGTTCCTCCAGGAAGAAACGGACATCGTTCATGATGCTCCGGGATTCGTCTTCTTCGACGCCTTCGGTCAGGTGGCGATGGAGCTCCCATGCCGGTCGGAACACGGGCCTGTCGATATCGAAGTGCTCGGTGTTGCTTGTGACTTCGATTCCGGAGAACTCTTCCACCTCACCGTTGTCGGGGTTCTCGTATTCTACCGGCTGCCATTCGAGTACAAAGTCAGGGAAAGGTGCCTCGACGAACACGTACTCGGTGAAATCATACCTTTCAACACCGTCGGGTTCAAGCACCCTGTCAACTCCATCGTTTCTGAAAGCGTACAGGTCACGCCTTATCGGGTAGTAATGGTTCAGTTTCGTGAAGATGTGCGTGGCATCGTACTCTGTGTCCCAGGATATGCTGTAGCCTGTTTCCCTGTGGATTACTGTAAGCCATGTAGAATCGCTTTCAAAGGTCGCGCCGGCATACCGGCCAAAGCCGTCGACACCGAACTCGATGCTTCCCTCGACAAGTGTCTCGT
>CAZEKI010000014.1:11802-15011 GCA_964512895.1 uncultured archaeon | reverse complement strand
CAAAAACCGCACCACATTCATCGACTGGCTCGAAAACCAAGTCGAAGGTGACGAATAATGACACACAGGAAAAGACTACCAGCACCGAAGCACTACCCGATCGAAAGAAAGGGAGTGACCTACGTATCATCGATGGAGGGCTCGAGGAGTCCTGAAAACGCTATACCTGCAGTGGTTTTGCTACGGGAGGTCCTTGACTACGCAGACTCGAAGAAAGAGGCGAAGAAGATAGTGCAGGAAAGAAGACTATACAGGAACGGAGAACCAGTAACAGATATCAGGCAGGGTATCGGCGTGCTTGACGTTGTCGAGATTCCCGAGACAGAAGAGGCATACCGCGTCATCCGGAAAGGTAGAAACCTCAGCTTCGTGCCTGTAAACGACTCTGACAAAGTGGCTGCGAAGATAGTAAGTAAAGATGTTGAAGGCGAAGAATACGTCTACCGGCTTCACAACGGTGAGAACTACAGGACCGAAGATGAACACGAGACCGGCAACACACTGGTATTCAACGACTCAGTAAAAGAAGTCAGCCTCGAAGAAGGCGCAGAAGTCATAGTAATAGACGGCCGACACGCCGGCGAGATAGCAGAACTGGAGGAAGTTCACGAGAGAGGTGTCGACCCGGACACAGGTGTGGTAGCAGCGGAAGAAGAGTTCGAGACACAGCTCCAAAATCTTGTAGCAATGAAAGGAATCGAGCTAGGTGAGTAAGTTGCCTGCGGAAAACGAGATGAAACAGATAAAGGTCAGCAAGGTGACTGTCAACATTGGAGAAGGACAGGTCGGAGACGACGTAGAGAAAGCTGTCCAGCTACTTAAGAAGCTTACTGGCCATGAACCAGTAAGAGCCGAGTCAAGAGACGAGTCCAAAACCTTCGGGCTGCGTTCCGGGCTAAACATAGGCGCGATGGTTACCCTGAGAGGTGAGGAGGCACGCGATTTCATCGAAAAAGTGCTTCCTGCGGCAGGAAAAGAGCTCTCCAAGGACGCGTTCGACGGGAACGGCAACTTCTCGTTCGGCGTAAGCGAGTACATCGACGTCCCTGGAGTTGACTATGATGCGGACATCGGCATGAAAGGATTCGAAGTCGCAGTGACGCTCGAAAGACCGGGTTACAGAGTAAAAAGGCGTGACTTCAAACCCAGCGACCTCGGAAAGGAACACCGGGTAAGCGACGAAGAAGCAATAGAGTTCGTCGAGGAAGAACTCGGCGTAGAGGTGACGGAATAATGTCTTACGAGAAAGTACTGGACCAGATAAAGCATAAGGAAGGAAAGAGGAAGAAGTTCGAGAAACATAATGCTCCGAAGGAGAGAGACTACGGAAAATCCAAGAAAGAATGCAGGCGCTGTGGCCGGACAGGAAGAGGCATAATCAGCCAGTATGGTCTGAACTACTGCCGGCAGTGCTTCCGCGAAATCGCCGAAGAACTCGGCTTCGAACAGCTCAAGTGATTAAAATGCAGCAAGACACGCTCAGCGACGCACTCTCCTCAATCAACAACGCAGCGAGGACAGGCAAGAAGCACGCGATGGTAGACCCATCAAGCAACCTGATAAAGAATGTACTACTGACGCTGCAGGAGCAGGGATACATCGGAGTATTCGAGCTGGTGGAAGACGGTAAGGGCGGCAAGTTCAAGGTTGAAGTCGAGCCAGACATCAACCAGTGCCAGCCCATCAAGCCGCAGTTCTACGTAGGAAGCGACGAATACACTAAGTGGGCGAAGAGATACCTGCCCGCAAGGAACTTCGGATACCTGCTCGTCACGACACCGGAAGGCGTCATGACACACGAAAAAGCAGAGGAAGAAAACGTGGGAGGAAAACTCCTGGGATACGTCTACTGAGGTAAGAAAGATGGAAGAAAGAGTAACACTGCCAGAAGGATTCGAAGCAGAGTACGGGGACGGAGTCCTCACTATAGAAGGGGATGGAGAGCAGGTAGAAAAGAAGCTTGAACACCCGAAGGTAGACGTTGAAGTCAATGGAGAAGAGGTAGTCTTCTCGACAGAAAGCACGAAGAGAAACGTAACAAGCATACTAGGGACATTCAGGTCCCACACAGAGAACATGATTGAAGGCGTACATGAACCACACCTCTACAGGATGAAAGGTGTATACGCGCACTTCCCGATGACTATCAAACAGGAATCGAACAAGGTCCTGATAGAGAACTTCATGGGAGAACGCGCACCAAGAGAAATCGAAGTCATGGAAGGCGTCAACGTCCAGATAAACGGAGACGACCTCGAAATCTCGGGCGCCGACAAGGACAGGGTCGCCCAGACTGCAGCAAGAATTGAACAGGCATGCAAGAAAGGAGACCGGGACCCGAGAACGTTCCAGGACGGCGTCTACATAGTCAAAGGTGATCCCGAATGAGCGATGATTTCAAGCGACACGACTCCCACAAGAAGAAGTCGTACAAGACATCCTGGAGAAAGGCGAAAGGCACCCATAACAAGACACGGCTGGAGAAGAAAGGCGCGCCAGCAAAACCTAAGGCAGGATACAGAACAGATAAAGAAGTCCGGGAAAAGCACCCTTCCGGCTACGAGGAGGTGCTCGTCCACAACACCGGCGACCTTAAAGAAATAGACCCAGAGACCCAGGCCGCGAGAATTGGTTCCACAGTTGGCGGCCGGAAACGTGAAGATATAATCGAAGAGGCAGAAGAACTCGATATCAAAGTACTCAACGCAGGTGGTTCAAGTGAGTGACCTGAAGAGCCAGAGACGGATGGCGGCAGAAGTACTCGATGTAGGAAAGAACCGGGTATGGATAGACCCTGACCAGATGGACAGGGTTGAAGAAGCTATCACTCGGCAGGACATCAGGAACCTGGTAGAAAGCGGAGCCATCCAGAAGAAGAAAGAAGAAGGCAACTCCCGCGGAAGAACCCGGAAGAACCGGGAACAGAAGCGGAAAGGCCGAAGAAAGGGACACGGCTCCAGGAAAGGAAAGAAGACCGCACGGAAAGACTCGAAGGACAAATGGATGGAGACCATCCGTGCTATTCGTTCACGGCTAAAAGAGATGAGAGACGAAGAGGAGATAACCAAGGAGCAGTACAGGAACCTGTACGACAAGGCAAAAGGCGGGTTCTTCAGAGACACGAAACACCTTGAAAACTTCGTCGAGAACAAGTTAGAGGACTGAATACTATGGCAGATTCATCAAACTACAAGGTGCCCTTCGCGAGA
>CAZEKI010000014.1:0-11792 GCA_964512895.1 uncultured archaeon | reverse complement strand
CGAGAAGAAGGAAGCAGAAGACGGACTACGAGCAGAGGCTGGAGCTTCTGAAGTCGGGCAAGCCTCGAGCAGTCATCAGGCTCTCGAACAACCATACTAGAGTCCAGCTCTCAGTCTTCGACCAGGAAGGCGACGAGAACAAGGCCCAGACCATTTCCAGCGAGCTGGAAGAACATGGCTGGGACGAACACACAGGAAACCTTCCCGCAGCATACCTGACAGGATACCTGGCAGGAATGAAGACTGACATCGAAGAAGCAATACTCGACAAGGGCCTCAGACCTCTCAACAAAGGCGGACGTATCTTCGCCGCAGTACAGGGCCTCAGAGACGCAGGAGTAGAAATCGCGGTAGGCGAAGAAGTCATACCGGAAGAATCCCGGATCCGCGGGGAACACATCGAAGAGATGAAGGACTCAAATATTACTGAAACATTCGAAAAAGTCAAGGAAAACATCGAAGGTGAACATTGATGGCAGACCAGGAAGCAGAAGAGGAGATATGGAACCCGCAGACCAAGCTGGGTAGAAAAGTAGCGAACGGACAGATAACAGACATAAAGCAAGCTCTCCGGGCAGACGAGAAAATCATGGAGCCCGAGATAATCGACCAGCTGGTCGACCTCGACGAAGAAGTTATACTAATAGGTGGAACACCAGGTAAAGGAGGCGGCAAGCGAAGAACCGTTTCGAAGCGGACCGCCAGGATGCACAAGTCAGGCGCCCGCTACTCTACCAAGGCCATGACCGTGCTCGGCGACCGGAACTCGGTAGTAGGAGTCGGCACAGGCCACGCAAACGATACCAGGGCGGCGATCGAATCCGCCAACAGAGACGCCAAACTCAACCTTACCGAGGTCCAGAAGGGTTGCGGTTCCTGGGAGTGTGCATGCGGCGAGGAGCACAGCCTGCCTTTCAAGGTAACAGGCAAGTCCGGAAGCGTCACGATGACGCTGAAGCCGGCACCAAAGGGAATCGGACTGGCAGCAAGCGACGACGTCGCCAAGCTGCTTGAACTCGCAGGCTACGAGGATGTCTGGGTGCAGGCACGTGGACAGACAAGGACACGCGAGAACCTGATTAAAGCCGCATTCGAGGCGCTGAAGAAGGTCAACGAGATGAAGAGAGGTGAACAGGAATGATAGCTGCGGTAAGAGTAAGAGGAGACGTTGACGTAGGACAGAGAATTTCCCGTACACTCAACGACCTGAAGCTCAGGAAGAAGAACCAGTGCGTGGTATACGAAGACAGCGACGCCATCGAAGGAATGCTGAACGTTGCGAAGGACTACATCGCATACGGCGAGATAGACGAAGACACGCTGGAAAAATTAGAAGACAGGAAGAGCGAAGAAGTCGAAAAAGGAGATGTTATAGACCTGACACCGCCGTCAGGCGGATACAGGAATACAAAGAAACAGGCCGGCCAGGGAGGAAGCCTCGGAAAACGGGGCGACATGGACGACCTGCTCGACAGCATGGTTTAAGGTGATTCAAGTGACAAAGAGACGAAAGAAGAAAAACAAGTCTGGCTCACACGGCTACGGCTCGAGCAAGAAGAACCGTGGAGCAGGAAACCGCGGAGGACGCGGCAACGCAGGACGTGGAAAGAAAGGAGCCCAGAAAAAGATGACAGAAGAAGGAGTCCATGAACTGGGCGAGAGAGGATTCACTTCACGGCAACGTGAACAGAACGGCATCAACCTCCGTGACATCGACCAGAGAATCGAAGAGTTTGTCGAAGAAGGAGTTGCAGAGGAAGACGGTTCAGGATATATTTTCTACGCAGACAAGGCAGGATACGACAAGATACTCGGCACCGGAAAGCTGACAAAGGAGATAGAAATACACGCCGAAAAGTTCTCTGATTCGGCGGAAGAAAAGATAAAAGAAACCGGTGAGGCAGTAAAGATAGAGGAATAGAAACATGGACGACTCCGTCATCGTCAAGATAGCCAGCTACCTGCCGAGCGTCAAAGAACCGGAGAAAGAGCAGACGCTCAAGCAGATGCTGACATGGACGGGAATCATACTTGTCATATACTTCATCCTTGGTTCTATCAACTTGTACGGAGCAGATAGGTTCTATAATAACACTAGGTATCGGGCCGATCGTAACCGCGTCTATTGTGCTCCAGATGATGGTCGGTTCCGAGCTTCTGCCCTGGGATACCAATACACAGGAAGGACGGCAGAAGTTCCAGGCCGCACAGAAGGTCGCCGCCTATGCACTATCCGTCATCGAAGCGGTCGGGTACGTGCTCTCGGGCACCTTCGGCAACGTCGCAGGAGACCCTGCGCTTATACTGCTGCTTTCCTCCCAGATAGCGCTGGGCGGATGGCTGATTATCCTGATGGACGACCTGGTTCAGAAATGGGGATTCGGCTCAGGCGTAGGACTCTTCATCGCAGCAGGAGTATCGAAGGCGGTCTACATATCGGCTGTATCCCCTCTGACCTCGACCGGGGAGTTCTACTGGATATCGGGAGGTAACCCTGTAGGAGCACTGTTCCAGTTCGCGTCTACACTTGAATTCACAGCAATTCTGCCGATAATCTCGACCATACTCGTCTTCATGGCTGTCGTATACATGCAGTCGATGCGTATTGAGATACCATTGACTTTCGGTAATGTCAGGGGCTTCGGACAGAAATGGCCGCTGAAGTTCTTCTACACCTCCAACATGCCTGTCATCCTTATTGCCGCGCTGGTATCCAACGTACAGATAATGGGTACCGCTCTCGCCGGTAGAAACGGGTGCTCGATTCTCGGATGCTTCTCGGGCGGCCAGGCCTCTTCGGGTATCGTGCTCTGGCTGAGCGCCCCTACACAGATAGTGACCAACTTCCTCACCTCAGGACTCAATGCTCTGACAGGCATGGATTTCATACACCTAGTTATCTATACTTCAGTCTATACGTTTGGCTCGATTCTGTTCTCCATCTTCTGGGTCAAGACATCTGGACAGGACGCGGACTCGGTAGCTGAGCAGATACAGCAGACCGGTATGAAGGTTCCCGGCTTCAGGAAGGACAAGCGCGTCATCAAGAAAGTGCTCAACCGGTATATTCCCGGACTCACCGTGATATCAGGAGCCGCGGTCGGGCTTCTGGCGGCGATGGCCAACATGACCAGGGCCGCAGGAGGAGGAACCGGAATCCTACTTACAGTCATGATTCTGTACAGGCTTTACGAGCAGCTCGCCCAGAAACACATGGAGGAACTTCACCCCGCACTCAAGGACTTCCTAGCCTGACACAAACCCGATATAGAATTTAAAAGGATTCCCTGAAACAGTTTCTTTATGGCAGGTATCCAGGCACTCCTAACAGGACTATACGGGTTCTACGACGCTATATTCCAGCCCCTTCTCGCCGCAGGACCTTACGTATCACTGGGGTTTTTCTCCGCGGTACTGGCAGGAATATTCTCGCTTATACACTGGCACCTGCTCGACATTGAGAAGGCCGACGAACTGAAGGACCAGCTGTCCGACCACCAGGAAAAGATGAAGGAAGCCCGGCAGAACGATGAGTCCGAAAAAGCGTCGGACCATATGCAGAAGACTATGAAGCTCAACCAGGAGCTGATGAAGCTGAACATGCGTCCGATGGCCGGCACTATGCTTTTCGTCGTCCTGATATTCCCGTGGCTGGGCGCGACCTACGCACCTGTAATCGAGATGAACCAGACCGACCCCGGCATGTTCCAGGGAGAACTCGAATACGCTGGTGAAGTACAGACACTGACCGTCAACAACACGTCCACATCACCTGTAGTCACGCTGAACGGCCAGGAAGCGGAAGTCAGCGAGGAGATAGATGTGCTCGGAATCAGGTGGCAGGTGGCCCGGTTCGGAGTAAGCGGCGGAGGTCTTTTCTCGGCAGGAGAGGGCACGATACTCAAGCTCAACGCCGAGTTCGTCAAACTACCGTTCTCACTGCCTCTGGTCGGAAACGCCCTGAACTGGCTTGGGTTCTACATACTGATAGCGATGCCTCTTACATACCTGCTCAGGAAAGTTCTGGGCGTGGCCTGAACCATCATAAAAAGCTTCAGTAGAAGTTCTCAACATGAGCGAGACCTGGTATACCCGGGAAGAGGCAGAGCCATCCGACGAGTATGGCACCATCCCCGAGAAACGGTCGGCTGAAGAGCTGCTGGACAGGTGCTTCGTAGTGGTCGACAAGCCTTTCGGGCCTACAAGCAACCAGGTCTCGGGCTGGCTGAAGAAGGAGCTGGACAGGAAGAAAACCGGACACTTCGGTACGCTTGACCCCAACGCCACCGGCGTCCTGCCAGTAGGACTGAATAGCGGCACCAGGATAAATCCGGTGCTCGCCGATACCGACAAAGAGTACGTCTTCGAAGCCGAACTCGGCGAAGAAATCGAAGAAGATACTGTAGAAGAAGCACTTGAGGACTTTAAAGGCATTAATCAGCAAGTGCCGCCGGAGAAGAGCGCGGTCAAACGAGAGGAGCGTGAACGGGAAGTATACGACATAGAGCTTCTGGAAACCGATGGAAGGAACCTGCTTGGCAGGGTCAAATGTGAATCCGGGTTCTACGTCCGCGTGCTGATAGACCAGCTAGGCGATGAACTGGAGACCGACGCAGAGATGGTAGAGCTGCGGAGGGCTAGACAGGGACCGTTGACAGAAGAAGATGCCCACAAGCTCCAGGATATCGTCGACGCGTACCATTTCTACCGCAAAGATGGTGACGAGGAAGAGCTGAGACGTATATTTCAGCCTGTCGAACATGCGGTAAGACACCTGAAGAAAGTCGTCATCAAGGATTCCGCGGTAAACGCGGTAGCCAATGGCTCCGACCTCGGCACCTCGGGCATCTCCAAGCTACAGGACGGCATAAAAGAAGGCGAAAGAATCGCCATTATGACCCTGAAAGGCGAGCTGGTAGCACTCGCGACCGCAGAGATGACCTCTGAAAAGATGTACGACAGCGACGGTACAGCCGCATCTCTTGACTCAGTCCACATGGAACCTGAGACCTATCCGAAGCGGTGGAAGCAGGATTAGCCGCCGAGGAAGAAGTCGAGTACGTCTCCCTTCTTAGACCTCTGCTTGCTGTAAAACTCGGTATAACCGCATTCCCTGCAGCTCGCCGCGTCGAAACGCTCTGTCTGGACGTCGAAGAAACGTGAAAGACCGGAGCCGGTCATCCTTACCTCTTTTTCATCGAACTCTGTGTTTCCGCATTTCGGGCATCCCTCTTCCATAGACCGAAATTCCCACCTGCCAAATAAAAAGCTAGGTCGGCGAATCATTCAATACATTTCTGCCTCTGCCGGGGGGTGCGAAACTCGTAAGAGTTTCTGTGCCCAAGGCAAATCTACGATTCGAAGACACTAAAAGTGTCTTCTCCAAGAAGATTCCATGAATCTTCGTCTGCCGGGGTGGCGGAGCCTGGCTGAACGCGCCGGTCTTGAGAACCGGTGGGCTGTGACGGCCCTCCTGGGTTCAAATCCCAGCCCCGGCGATTTCATCGCCTTGCGGGATTTGATGGAAGAAGCTCCCTAGAGGCGAGCTTCGGGTTCAAATCCCAGCCCCGGCGAACCCAACCTTTCCGACAAATCGGGCCGTATAGAGACTTACTTTCAGGTTAGTTGATGTTTATTTAAGGGGAGCATAGTAATTATCTGACATGGGGAAAACGGCCCGAGAGCTGATGGATGAACCTGATTTTGTAGATATCGATGCCTCCGTCGAAGAAGTCAAGGAGGAAGTGGAAGGGCTGGAGAACACCCTTATAGTAAGGGACGGAGAGGAAGTAGTGGGCGAGATACACGAGAACTCTCTTCTGAAACTCTTGATACCTCAGGATAGAATCGACGAGGAGAAACTCATAGGCATACTCGGCCTTTCATTCGACCAGAGCTACGTGGCAGAAAAGGCCGAGGACCTCATGAACAGGCACGAAGTCACTATACCTCCAGATGAAGATATAGGCGAAATCGCATTCCTGATGGACCGGGAAGATGTAAGAGCCATACCTGTAGAGGAAGACGGGGACATAATCGGCGTCGTCCACGAAAACCGTCTGATCGAGGAGATATAATGGCCGGCATAAGCGCGGAGATACTTTTCAACGTCGCAGTCCTGCTCTCGGTATCTTTCCTGGTAGGAGAACTCTTCGAGAGGATGGGTCTGGAATCCATCATAGGCTACATTGTCACCGGGTTAATCCTCGGACCGTCCATACTGGATGTCATGACGCCAGAGTCCGTTGCAGCCTTCGGTTCTATAGGGGCAACACTGATACTGTTCCAGGCAGGCCTCAGGGAGCAGAACGCGGTCGATATATTCAGACATAAGAAAGGGCTGGACCTGGGCATAGGTGTTCTCATTGGTTCATTCCTGTTCATCCTCGGAGCGCTTTTCCTGTACGGGCCGCAGTTCCTGCCCTATACCGACCTTAGAGCCTTCATACTCATAGCCCTGGCATATGCAATAGTTGACATCGGTGTACCCTCGAAAATAATGCTGTCGAGGAATATGCTGAGAGAGGACATCGGGACGTACACCATCAAGTCCTCGGTCATCAACGTCACAGCCGGTCTCGGCGTACTCACGATTCTGGTAATAGTGACATCAGCAACGATGGAAGGTGTCCTGATCAAAGTAGCGAGCATACTCGGCTTTACTGCGGCATTCTTCATACTCCACGAGTTCATCCACAAGATAGACGACTACATAATAATGCTAGAGGAAACCGAATCCCAGTTTGCCATCACGTTCGCCCTGCTGCTCTTTCTGGCATACGTCACCGAAACCATAGGACTTTCCAGCGTCCTGGGTGCTTTCTTTGCGGGAGTTATAATATCGAGAAGCGACTTTTCAGAATCCCGCGCCTTCCAGGAAAAAATCAATGCTATAGGAGAGGGCCTTTTCATACCGATTTTCTTCGCATGGTTCGGCCTCGGACTTGAAATATTCGGCTCCACCGGCATGATAGCAAACATCGAAGCAGCAGTCTTCCTCTTCGCTCTCTCGACGGTCTCAAAGTTCGGTATAGGCTACGTCATAAGCCAGCGGCACGGCATGGAGCCTTTCACGGTAGCCTCCTCGCTCCTGAGCCTCGATATCGAGACACTGGTAGTCCTGTTGATAGGAATCGACCTCGGCATCCTCTCCAGCGAGATGCTACAGATCTTCGCTCCGTCAGTTCTGTTCACGACAACCGCGATAGTCCTGCTGTTCATCGTGAGAGAACGGTTTATCCAGTAGAAAAGAAAGCCGTATTTTTAAAGCTGAACCCGAGTTGGATAAATACTGCTTAGCCCCATGGGGTAGTGGTCAATCCTTTCGCGTTCTGGGCGCGAAGACTCAGGTTCGAATCCTGATGGGGCTATCCCACACTAGTTCAGGAACCCGCGGTAGAATACCTTCGAAACGGTTTCCTTCATGCCTTCGGCGGTTTTCATCCTCTTGACCACTTCTTCTTTGTGGTCGATAACGTCTTCAGTGTTCTCGATACAGACCTTGAGCTCGTCGTCTATCTCGTCAAGCATCTCGTGTACTTCCCCGTCATCGACGTTCTGTTCGATAGCCTCCAGCTCCTTTTCCATCGCCCGGAGTATCTCCAGGTAGTTCTCGTATAGAATCTTCTGTTCTTCGTACTGGGCCAGGTGATTCGTGAGTTCTTCTTTCTCCTGCTCTATCCGCTCTTCTACCATAGACCTTATCTTTTCACGCTCCGATTTCACACGTTCGCGCTCGGCCTTCAGGCCTGACTCCATATCGGGCTTGTCAACCTTGCTCAGGTGTGCACCGACATGACTATCCTCTTCTTCATCAGCTCCGAGCGAGGAAAGCCTCTGTAGCTGTTTGTCGTCTATATCTACCTCGTCAAGGTGCTCATGAACCAGTTCCGTGTAACGCGAAGCCTTCCGTTCCAGTTCTGTCGCATCCCTTATCTGCGCCACCAGTCCCTTCAGCGATTCCAGGTCGTCCGTGTCAACATCACCATAGTCTTTCCGTTCAAGCGCGGCGCTCCATTCCTCCTCGATGTTCTGAAGCTTTTCTTGGGCCTCCTGGAACTCTTCTATAGGCATCTCGGCCTCACGAGGTACGAAACCATCCACGATTAATCTACGTTCAACACGGTCGCTGGCGTCCTCCAGTATCTGTCCTGCGAGAAGGCCTGCCTTCTCACGGGGCGACAGTCCTTCTTCGTCCTCCTCTACAGGGTCTAGAAGCCGGAATCTCTTTGACCCCCGCGAATCCCGGTCTCCAGAACGACGGATACCGAGGCCTTCCTTCTCCCTATTTGCCGGCTCCATAGATACCACTGGGTTAGCTTCGATTAAAAATCTACTCAGGCGACCCGAAACACTTCTAACTCCCAAGTTCGATTAACGGAGTATGTCCTCCGAGAAAAAATACCTCAGAGCCATCTATGAACTCACGGAGAAAGGAGACTCGGGCTCCACAACGTCAAAGCTGGCGGACCGCCTAGAGGTCTCCTCTGCGAGCGTTACAGAGGCCATACAGAAACTGGAGGAGAAGAACCTGGTGTGCCGGGCGCCGTACAAAGGCTTCACGCTGAGCCCTATGGGCCGAGAAGAAGCCCGGAAGATAGCCGATAGACAGCAGATACTGGAGCAGTTCTTCTCGGACATAGGCGTCGATGACGCGAAAGACGAAGCCCGGAAGGTCAGCGACACTATTTCAGATGAAGCCATCGAGAAGATAAGACAGCTCGACACTCGCGAATAGCCTGACCGGTTTCTTAAGAATTAGTAGCTCTAAGTTAGCGTAAAGCCCCTGGTGTAGACGCAGATTCAAATCTGCTTGAAACACGCAGCGGGCAAAAAGCCCCCTGGTGTAGTGGTCAATCATAGCGGCCTTTGGAGCTACCGGCTACTTTGCCGAAAGTTGCCGGTTAAAGAAGACCAGCTTGGTCTTCGGCAAAGATAGCCGCTGACCCAGGTTCGAATCCTGGGGGGGCTAAATTTCTCCTTTCCACTCCTTCTTGAAACGCTCCACGAACTCTTCTATGAAGGCGTGCCGGTCCTCCGCTATTTCCTTGGCTGTCTCTGTGTTCATGTTGTCCTTCAGGTTGAGCACCTTGTCATGGAAGTGGTATACAGTAGACTTGTCCAGCTCGGTCTTGTCGTACTTTCCCTCAACCTCTCTTTCCGGCCTCCACATCGGGTTTCCGTGGGACCCCGAGAACATGAACGCACGGCCGATACCTATCGCGCCAAGGGCGTCAAGGTTGTCGGCGTCCTGAACTATATCCGCCTCAAGCGTGCTGGCGCTTCCCGGTCCCTCCTCAAAGCTGTATTCTTCGTGGACCTCGACGCAGTGAAGCACCTCTTCTATCTTTTCTTCAGGGAACTCCGCAGCCTCAAGTACTTCGCGTACTCTGGGGAGCGATTCCGAAGGTGAAACGAACTCTCCGTCGCCCATAACGCGGTGGATGTCGTGCGTCAGGCAGGCAGCACCGACTACTTCCCAGTCGCCTCCCTCGGCGTCTACAATCTTCATACCCATCCTGTAGACCCTTAGCAGATGGTGCATGTCATGTCCTGTAGAGTCCAGCGCCATCTCTTCCTCGACTTCTTCAGCGATTTCCTGGAAAATATCGTCCATAGCGGCGGGTTAGAATCTTAAGCTTTTACTTTTTCCTTTAGGCTATGGCAGAAGAGGTACGTGCATCACACATCCTCGTCGATAACGAGGAACACGCCAAGCAGATCAAACTAGAACTTGAAAGGTCGGACAAGAGCTTCGCAGAACTCGCGAAAGAAAAGTCGGAAGGTCCGTCAGGCGACAAAGGCGGCGACCTCGGTTTCTTCGGACGGGGCGACATGGTCAAGCCCTTCGAGCGGAAGGCGTTCGAGCTTGACGTCGGAGAAGTCTCGGAACCGGTGCAGACACAGTACGGCTGGCACCTGATTAAGAAGACGGACGAACGCTAGTTCAGCCGGTCTTCTGGTCAAAAGAAATCTCCAATCCTCCTTCAACAGATGAAAAGTGGTTATATAAGCACCCTTCTTCACAGTTTGTCCTCTAGCTCACTAAGCATCCCATCTGTCTTATCCGTGTTTCTTCCTCCTTGCTCTTCTATCTCTTTTCTTTGATTACCGAGAACCTCAACAAGTTCTCTGAAAATATTCTCCATGCTTTCGAGCCGCGCACCTATTTTCTTCTGTAACGGACCATCACGTTTATTTTTCTCACTTGTGCGTTTGTACTGCTCGGACAGAGGAATATCATCATACGTCAGTTTCTTCAGAATACCTCTGCAATGGTCCCAGACCAAATCAACAGTAGTATCATTCTCCTGTATCACTTGTTCGTTTTCGCTTTCTATCGACTCTATACGCTTCAAAAGCGCATTACGTTTTTCGAAAACCCTCTTGAGTCTCTGTTTTGCCTTCTTTGTTTCTTCTTCCTCCGCCTGAAGCCCTCCTGTTCCCCCTATAGAGTCCTCTACCGCTTTCTCCTCTTTCTCTATTTCATTCTCTATCCTTGCCAGTTCTCCAGTTTCCGCAAAGAGTTGTTCCAAGTCTTCTGTCAGCTCCGCCAAGGTCGCACTCACATTTACTTCCTCATCTACTAAATCTGATTCCTCAAGAATAGCCTCCTTAAGTTCGTTTATCCTTCCCATCCACATCTCAAGCTCGGCTAGCTTCTGGCGTGGCGGGGGATTAATCACACCCATTTCGATATTTTCCTCGGCAGGAGCACTAAGGTTCTCCGACTCTCTTACATACTCTGCCTGCGGCTTGGTAACCTTAACCATATCGGATTTCCCGTACTCAGAGCTACGGATAGTATTATCGAGGATTCCCAAAAAATTTTCAAAGCCTTCCCAGTCAAACTTAGAGTAAAAATCTTCAAGACCGCTTAGCTCGCTCTCAATCTTCTCCTCATCGGATTCAAGAAACTCTAGGACATTTTCTATCTCCGTCTCTATCTGGTTCAGTTTACTTTCTATATCCTCAAGTTCCTTGACTTCTATACCCATCTCTTCGAGTATATTGCTCGTATCATTCCGGCTCAAATCGTTCTCGGACTGAGAAATCTTGGATTCTTCATCCTCAATCTCGTTATTAACCTCACTGAACTGCTGCCTTATTCCGTTCAGTGTGTCCCTGATAGACATAAAAATACAGTAATTTAAAGAGGAATAAAAATGCTGCTCTACATCGGTGATAATGGAGCAATTGAACACCACAGCATAGTCCACCCTTTATAAGAGTTAACTGGGATTTACGAGGATACGGGTCAACATGTCTGAAACGCGTGAAGTTGTAAGGATTGCAAGAACCGACATCGACGGGACAAAGCCGATAGCCAAAGCTATAGGCTCGCTCCAGGGAGTCGGAGATATGTACGGCAACGCGGTGGCGGAAACCATCGAAGTCGAGAAGAATACCAGGATAGGCACGCTGGACGACGAAGAAATCGACCAGATAGAAGAAGTCATCAAGAACCCTGAAGAATATAATATTCCTTCCTGGCTCAGGAACAGGAGAAACGACCGTGAGACAGGAGAAGACGGCCACCTGATAGAGTCTGACCTTGAACTCAAACAGGAGTTCGACATCCGCCGTCTGAAAGAAATCGACTCCTACAAGGGCTGGAGACACGAAATCGGGCTGCCTGTACGCGGACAGAAGACCAAGTCATCGTTCCGTTCAGGCTCCAAGGTCGGTGTATCACGCGCAAGACTCCGTGAAGAAGCCGCGGAAGCCAGCGACGAGGCAGGTGAGGAGTAGCTTATGGTAAAAAAACTCAAAAAACAGTACGAGACTCCAAA
>CAZEKI010000013.1:14615-15026 GCA_964512895.1 uncultured archaeon | reverse complement strand
TAACTGCGCGTATGTCGGCAAAGTCGAGGTTGACCAGTCCCGGCTTCGTAACGAGCTCTGTCACGCCTTTGACCGCGTTGACGAGTATCTCGTCCGCAATCTTGAACGCAGTGTTAAGAGAAACGTCGGGAACTATTTCGAGTAGTTTGTCGTTAGGTATAACGATTAGGGTGTCGACGGTGTCTTCCAGCATCTCCAGGCCGTACTCTGCGTTTTCCGCCCGTGCCTGGCCCTCCATCTCGAACGGAAGGGTGACGATGCCTACTGTGAGTGCGCCTTCTTTCTTCGCGGTCTGTGCGATGACCGGTGCGGAGCCTGTTCCGGTTCCGCCGCCGAGCCCGCATGTTATGAATACCATGTCGGCGCCGCTTACAGCGTCTTTTACCTTGTTCTGGGACTCTTTGGCGGATT
>CAZEKI010000013.1:10098-14605 GCA_964512895.1 uncultured archaeon | reverse complement strand
ACCCCGACCGAGAGGACGTACCGGATACGGCCCTCCTCTCCGACCTTGGGGTCGGCTCCGGCTCCGAGTCCTCCTGTAAGTTCTTTACCGATGAGAACCTTGGTGTCGGCGTTCGCATATAGAAGGTCCTGCGCGTCCGTGTTCATAGCGATGGTCTCGCATCCTTCGATGCCGACTTCGACTAGCCGGGAGATAGTGTTGTTGCCGGCTCCTCCTGTCCCGATGACCTTGATCTCGGCCTTCCGCTTCTCTATAAGCTCTTCGAGTTCGTCGTCGATGTCGTGGGAGTTATCCTTCTTCTGTGTTTGAGGTACGGATCCTGTATCGTTCTGTCGCGCTTCTCGAATTTGGTCTTCCATGCTTTAGAACCCTTTTTCGTTGGTGAACTGTTTATGTATAAGAAGTTGTCACCAATCTATATAAAATTGGTTTATGCCGCCAGTCCCAGTTTTTACCCGGTTTGCCGGTTTCAGACGAACTCGACTTCTTCAAGCTCCGTGTGCTCCAGAATCTCTTCTCTGAGTTCTTCGAGAACGTTCTCCGGCAGTTCGTGTTCGTGGTCGCCGTGGGAATGCGTCTTCGGTATCCGGACGACACCGTCTTCGATCTCGATTTCGCCGTGGCCGACACGGTAGTCGTATATCTTCCGGGCGATTTCCTCGCTGTCTTCGACCTGGTCAACTATCTTGACCCAGTAGTCGAGCTCTTTCCCTGACAGCGGATGGTTGAAGTCGACTCTTACGCGGCCCGAGCCCTTGGATACGACTCTTCCCCGCTTTCTTCCAATCATGATTTCTTCTCCGACGTTTACCTGGACATCCTGCTTCCGGAATTCCCGCTCGGGATAGGTCTCGACCTTGTCGGAGTCCCGGTCTCCGTAGGCTTTTTCCGGCGGTACAGTGACTTCTTCCTCGTCGCCGACATCCATGTCGAGCAGCGCTTCTTCAAGGCCTTCGATAACGTAGCCTTCTCCCAGAAGCACGGGAACCGGCTTGAAGTCTGCGTCCTCTCTCTGGATACCTGCTTTCTCTGCCTCTTCCTTGACAGTGGTGTCGAATACTTCGCCTTCAGCCTTACCTACGTAGTCGATAAGCACCATCTCGCCTTCGTTCATGCGAACCAAATCCAGGGCGAATATTAAAAGTGCTTCCGTTCTTTCCCGGTGAAACCCTGCTGTCCGGCCGGGAACGGTTAAAAAGTTTGGAGCACAATTCCGGGTCATGGAATGGGTGAACAAGCTTCCCGACCGTATACGCGCCTCTCTAGAATCTCTTCTCGACACTGTTGACCAGCACGAGGAAACCTACATGGAGGCCCAGAACGCTTCTGTCGGCCAGATATGGGTCGCCCTCGCCCTCATGAACGAGAGGATCCGGAAGCTGGAAGACCTTGTGACGGCCCAGAGAAAGGCTCTTAACGAGCTTGAGGGTGCGGATGTTGACAAGCATCTGGACAGAAATCTAGAAGACAGTCTGAGACGTTACTAGCGTAGAAGTTCCACGACATCTGTCTCCCCGGCCAGGGCGACGACATCTTCTTCATTCAGGCCTGAGGCGACATCACCAAGTCCGTCGCCGTACTCTGCCTTGAAGTACCGGGAGAGTATGCTGGCATCCTGAACGTATCCCGGTGCAGGCCGGTACTTCCTGACGTTTTCCCCGTCGGCATAGAGCCTTTCCAGGACGCCTATATCGTCCAGGGCCTCGATTTCGGGTCTTAGCCCCGGTTCGATATCTGCGTGTGCGTCGACATCTTGGATGGCCAGCCATTCGAGGTCGCTGCTCCCGAAGACGCTTAACGCCGCAAGATAGCGCTCGACTGTGTAGGCCTCGGAGTGCACAGCCATCTACTGCATCACGATAGCCGGTCGCCCTGGCTCGGCACGTGCGGCCTTTTCTTCGTTTGAATCAGATTCTTCTTCAAGCACGATAGATGCGTCGAACTCGTTTTCAAGGTAGCCGAGGTTTTCTTCAAGTATCTCGAGCTCCTCATCAGTCGCCAGAACTGCGTCAGGCAGCTCTCCGGGCTCGTTGAGGTACTCCTGGAGGTAGTCCTTGATGGTGTCGGCGTGTGCTTCCCGGTTCTCGACGAGCTGCTGCATCACCTCCCCGAACTCCGGCCGCTCTTCAACAACATCCTTTAGCTCGACGAATAGTTCGCGTTTCCAGTCGTCGGCCACTATCACCTTCACCGAGTCGAACTCTCCGACGAGCTCCGCCACCTCCCTAATATCGTCTACAGTGTTCTCGACAAGTTCGTAGGCGTTCTCGACTTCCTTGTCGATGAGTTCGGTGTCGGGCTCCGGCCATTCTGCCTCCGAGACAAACCCTGGTTTCCCGATTTGGTTCCAGAGCTCCTCGCATACGTGCGGCGTGAAAGGCGCCATCAGCCGCACCTGCGTTTCCACGAGCGTGTTCGCAACGTCCCGGTTCAGCTCGTCGGCCTGTTTCCGGTACCTGTTTATGAGCGAGTTGAGTTCGAAGAACGCGTTTAATCCTGCCTTTCTGGTCTGGAAGTCTTCAAGCCCGTCAGTCGTCCATTCTACTATCTTCTGGAGCTTTGAAAGCGCGTACCTGTCAAGCGTGTTGTTCTCTCGTTCGACTCCGGAATCGTACATGTCAAGTGACCGGTTGTAGAATCTCTTCAGCTTGTCGCGGTACTGTACGACCTCTTCCGACCGCCAGTCGAAGTCCTGCCACGGTTCAACGCTACCGAACAGGAAGAACCGGACAGTGTCGGCGCCGTACTCGTTTATAGCGTTATCGGGAAGCACGACGTGCCCCTTGCTTGACGACATCTTCTCGCCTTCGAGAGTTCCCATGCCCCAGGTCGCGATGCCGCGGGGCCAGTTGGCTTCCTCGAAGAGCGCAGTGTGGTGAAACATCATGAAGGTCAGGTGGTTCTGCACCAGGTCGTGGCCGGAAGTTCTCCAGTCGAGCGGGTACCAGTAGTCGAACGACTCCCGGGCCTCTTCTACCGTCTCTACGTCAACGCCGGTGTGTTCGGCTACTTCTTCCACGTCGCCTTCGCCGTTGAAGACGTAGTCGAAGAACTCTGGCTCGAGACTGTCCGGGTCGACATCTTCTATTATGTTGCTTATGGTGTAGAACGCCATGTAGATTGTCGAGTCCGAGAGCGGTTCTACTATGAAGTCCTCGTCGAACGGTAATCGGGTACCTAAACCAAAGTTCCGGATGCACGGCCAGCTCTCCAGCCAGTCGATGGTGTGGCGGTAATCCTCACGCTTATCCTCCGGGATAATATCCATTTTATCGAGGTTGCTATGCACGCGGTCCTTCCATCCTCTATCGCCGTACTCGAGGAACCAGGAGTCCTGCATCGCGACGATGACCTTTCCGCCGCAGCGGCAGACAACCTCCTCTGAGAAGTCGTACATCGAGCTGAAGGCTCCCTGGTCCTTGTAGTCCTGTATAAGCCTGTCCTTGACCGAGTTGATTTTCTGGGAGGCGTAGTCGCCACAGTTTGCATTAAGCGTCCCGGTGTGGAACTCTTTCTCGTAGACTTCTTTTGTCGCCTTTTCCAGTGCTTCCTCGTCGTCCTGCGATTCGACGCCGAACTCTTCGCACGCCTCTCTCGCGGGAACATCGTCGAATCCTTCGACGTTGATTATTACCTTGGGCTCTATGCTCTGGACTTTTTGCGGGTCGATGCCGTATTCTCTGAGAGTATCAGGCGAGTTCTTCAGGTCTTCGAGCGATATCCAGTCGTACGGCGCGTGTGCGGGCACCGACATGACCACGCCCGAGCCTGAGTCCGGGTCGATGAACGTCGCAGGAAGCATAAGAATCGTCTCGCCGGTGACCGGGTTCTCGAGCTCTTCACCAACGAACTCTTCGCCGCGCTTCTTGTCGACTTCGACTATGTCGCGCTCCTGGTGCTCCAGCTTTTCAGCCGCTTCCTCGGATACCACCCAGCGCTCATCCTCGTCCACTTCTACTATGAGATACTCTTCCTCCGGGTCGACCATGACGTGCGTCACTCCGAAGACAGTTTCTGGCCGGAGCGTCGCGCACGGGAACACGTAGTCTTCTCCCTGGAACTTGACCAGCGTGTACTCCTGTTTCTCCGCGCTCTCGCCTTCGAGCAGGTCGTGCGTGGTCACCGGATTCTGGTCGTTGAGGCAGTACTTGGTCGGGTGAAGCCCTTTCTTCACGAGTCCTTCGTCTCGAAGCCGTTTGTACTGCCACTCGATGAAACGTGAGTAGGCCTCGTCGTTAGTGGTGAACTCGCGCCGCCAGTCGACCGAGAAACCGAGGTTCTTCATGTTGGGCTTGTACGAGTTCTCGATGAAGTAGCGTGCAAAGTCCATCGGCTCCTCGAAGGATTCAAGCGTCTCCTCAGGAACGTTGTAGACGTCGCGCAGGACTTCTATCTGCTTTTCCTCGCCTTCCTGAAGCCTTTCAAGCGCCCCGATGATGGGTGTTCCTGTGACGTGCCAGGCCATCGGGAAGAGCACATTGTGACCCTGCATCCGCTTGAACCGGGC
>CAZEKI010000013.1:8292-10088 GCA_964512895.1 uncultured archaeon | reverse complement strand
TGCATCACACCGCTCGGGTAGGGATAGGCGACGGTTATGTAGAACTTGTTTTCATCGCTGGGGTCGGATTCAAATATCCGCTCCGATTCCCAGCGCTCCTGCCATCTGTCCTCGAATTCGTTGAGCTTGCTTGAAAAGTCCTGCGGCATGTTAAACCGTTCTCGAAAAAATGTTTTATGAACTTTCTTTTCGCCGCCAACTATTACTTTCAGACTTTCCAGCTGTAGCTGCCAACCTCCTAGTAATTTAAAAGCTCGACTTCCATTTGTTTGATACGATGACCCGGCTGATCTGTGTAAGTAGTGGGAAGGGAGGTACGGGCAAAACCACAGTAACTTCCAATCTCGGCGCCGCACTAACGCAGTTCGGTTCTGATACTATAGTTCTGGACGCCAACCTGACTAATCCGAACCTCGGTTTCCACCTGGGAATCCCGCTTTACCCGAAGACGCTTCACGACGTGTTGAAGGGCGAGGCGCACATCACCGAGGCGATGTACATCCACAACTCGGGACTCCGGGTTGTACCGGCCGGGCTTTCTATAGAAGACCTGGTTGATACCTCGCCCGAAAACCTTTCCGACGTTTTGCTTGATGCGGTCGGCGAGCCTGACTACGTTCTGGTCGACTCCGCTGCCGGTCTTGGAAACGAGTCGATAAGCGCTATCGAGGCCTCTGACGAAGTACTTGTCGTTACCAATCCCAATCTGCCAGCGGTTACCGACGCTCTCAAGACGGTCAATCTGGCCGAGGATGCCGGGACAGATATCACAGGTGTCGTGCTGAACAGGGTAAAGGAGCACGACTCCGAGCTTGACTCTGGAGAGGTAGAGTCGATGGTCGGCCACCCTGTTATCATGGAGATACCGGAGCACGACAAGGTACAGGAAGCACTCGCAGTAAAGAAGCCGGTCGTCCACCACGCGCCGGACCACCATGTCTCGGAGCGGTTCAAGGGTGTGGCAGCTGAAGTAGCAGGTCTGGAATACGAACCCGACCTCAGAAAGGAAGGCTTTTTGACCAAGCTTCTATCTAAAGTTAGATAATGGGCTTCGGAGATAGTCTGCTGGTAAAGCCGGGAACGATTCTGCTCATTCTGATGATAGCGGGCGTAGGCATAGCGCTTTTCACCTGGGCCGCGGAAGGTATCAGGACCACAGGAGAGGAAACGATCGAGCAGAGGGACGCGGCTATCACATGCAGTACTTTAGACCTGAACTTTGTCGACAGGCGGCAGAATGAGACCCATTATACTGTTTTCATCCAGCTATCCCAGTCAGCCGAAGCGGCTCTTGTCAACTTCCAGAGCGAGACCATGAACGTCAGTAAAGTTGTCAGTGAACCGGAGGCGGGCGAGGTTAAACAGGTCTCCGTACCGATGACAAACGTTACAGACGTTTCTGCCTATGTGAGAGGCTGCAGCAGAAAGTTTGGCTAAAAGGACAGGTTTTTATTGTAGGTACGAGAAACTGTACGTGATGACCCGGGTAGTATCTGTTATATCAGGTAAGGGCGGGGTCGGCAAGACCACCGTCACCGCGAACCTCGGTGTATCGCTCTCCCAGCAGGGCGAGGATGTTCTTATAATAGACGGCAACTTCTCTGGCGCCAACATGGCCCAGCACTTCGGACTGGGTTTCCAGGACGTTTCTCTAAACGACGTGCTGCAGGGCGAGGCCTACATAACACAGGCCATCGCCAAGCATCCTGCAGGCGTTTCAGTACTGCCTGCGTCCATACTCGAGTTCAACGCTGACGCGGAGAACCTGAAGCATTCGATAGTAGAGTTCCTGGGCA
>CAZEKI010000013.1:0-8282 GCA_964512895.1 uncultured archaeon | reverse complement strand
ACAAGGACTTCGTGTTCATCGACGCAGCCGCAGGAACCGGAGAAGAAGTCGAGGCCGCTATCGAGGCATCGGACGAAGTACTGCTCGTATCCGAACCCGAGCTGCCGGCACTCACCAACTGTCTCGGTGCCAAGAAACTGGCAGAGCAGCTCGACAGGGATGTTCTGGGACTCGTACTTAACGGCGTCCGGGGCGAGAAGGCAGAGGTCGACATGGAAGACGTAACGGACCTGATGGGTACGGATATAATCGGCACAGTCCCCGACCACAAACATGTCCGCGAGGGAATCGCACTCCGGGAGCCAGTAGTCTCCTACAAGCCTAACTCGGAGGCATCGCGTGCAATCGAAGACGTGGCGTACCAGCTCCGGGGCGAAGAACCGCCAACACGCGGCATATCAGGACGACTGATGTCCAGGGTACAGGAAATTTCTCCTTTCTAGACCGCATATTTATATCCGCGCGTAGGGAAACCCAAACCATGACAGATATCAAGCCCTACGAGCTGTATCTCTGGAGTCCGAAACGGAAGGAGTACGAGGCCAACGAGGTGCCGGAGGACATCGACTGTATCTTCTGCGCCCAGGCCGAGGGCGACGACCGTGTCTCGAAGCTCCAGGTCTTCGAGGACGACTTCTTGATGGTGGAGCTCAACATCTTCCCGTACAACACCGGCCATCTTATGGTGGTGCCCAAGAGGCATGTTAATTCTCTGACCGACCTTGAAGACGAGGAGCGCGACCGGCTGTTCGCGATGGTCCAACGTGTAGAAGAGCTGCAAGAAGCCGTTGTAGAACCCGCTGGAATCGACGTCGGCATCAACATCGGGAAAGCAGCGGGCGAATCCATTCCACACCTACACGTCCAGCTCGTACCTATTTACGAGAAGGACCGCGGCTTCATGGAGACCGCGCTCGACACCAAGGTCATGAAAGAGTCTCTGAAAGATACCCAGGAGGCCTACTGGGAGCGCACCGATATACTTGAAGGGTACTGGTAAATGGAACGAAAGGAAAGCTTGAAACATGCTTTATCTTACCTGGTCAGCCTGACCCTCTTCTATACGAGTTACTGGGTTTTCTCGGTTTTCAGCAGGTTGAACTCTTCACCTGTATCTCTGTCAACCAGTACGAATTTACTGGAAATGTTCGCTATAGGTGCGACATTCGTTTCCGGAGTGATTGCTCTTCCTCCAACAAGAGGTTTTCTGAAAAGGAAAACTGGCTTTGAAGTGCCATTCTGGGCCGTATTACTGACCTCTCTGGTGATTGGAGTGTTGGCAGTTTACATAAATCTGCAGGCCGTTGCTGAGGCAGCAAAGGTTTACGCGTCTCTAGCCTCGCCATAGGCGAAAACGTGTAAAAATGTCCTCTGGCTCTAACTAGGTATGGTATCGTTCTTCCACTCATACGACCTACGGGGCCGGCACCCTGAAGAAATTGGAGAAGATGAAGCCGAGCGTGTTGGCAAGGCTTACGGCACTTTTACCGATGCCGAAGAGGTCTTGGTCGGCCGCGACGGCCGGGAACACGGCGGAGAGGTCGCCAAGGCGTTTATCTCAGGAGTCCGTTCAACAGGGACGAGCGTTGCGTACGCGGGCAGGGCGCCCTCGCCTGTAGTATATTTCGGCATGGTTGAACTCGGGCTTGAAGGCTCGGTGGTCGTCACCGCGTCCCACAACCCGCCGGAGTACACGGGCTTCAAGTTTTCCAAAGAAGGCGCGCTTGCCATGTCCCGGGAAGGAGGCATGGCTGAAATTGAACGTATATACGAATCCGGCGATTTTGAGAAGGGCAACGGGGGCTACCGCGAGGTCGATTTGAGCGAAGACTACATCGACTTCGTAGAGGAAAAGGTCGGCGGAGATTTCGGCCTCGATGTCGCGGTCAACTTTGGGAACGGTGTCACCGCGACGATAGGCGCCGAACTGCTTGCCCGGCTGGGCTGCAATGTGACTCCTGTAAACGCGGAGATCGACGGCAGCTTCCCGAACCATCTGCCGGCGCCGGGCGAAGAGGAGGCACAGGAGCAGCTTATTGAAGCGATGGAAGATGAGGACCTCGGTATAATATTCGATGGCGACGGCGACCGCGCAGGATTCATACTCCCTGGCCACGGCTATGTAGTTGAAGACGAGCTACTCGCTCTCTTTTCCGAGGAATGCCTCGGTAAGCGGAAGGGAAAAGTTGTACACGACCTCCGCGCATCAAAGCTTGTGCCCGAGAAAATCCGGGAGCACGGCGGCGAGCCTCGAGAAACTCGCGTCGGCCACACCTTCATCTCAGAGGAGATACACCGGGATAGCGACATCGTTTTCGCGGGCGAGCTTTCCGGCCACTTCTACTTCCCGGTCTTCGACGTGCCCTGGGATGATGGGCTGTTCGCTGCGGCGCTGATGTGTAGTATGGTATCGGAGCGCGATATCAGGTCAGAGGTCGACGAATTCCCGGACTATCCGGTCTCCCCGGAGCTTAGAATCGACTGCCCGGAGGCCGCCAAAGAAAAAGTAGTGGAACGGTTCGCCGAACACTACTCTGACCGTCCGACTTCCACGCTTGACGGCGTCAAAGTCGAGTTCGACGAGGGCTGGGCTCTTGTCCGGCCTTCAAGCACCGAGCCGAAAATGTCGGTCAGGTGCGAGGCAGATACTAGAGAGGCACTCGACCGCATCCTTGAAGAAGTCGAGTCCAACGTAAGAACGTTTATAGAGCAGGAGAGCTAGCGCAGGAAACCCGGGAGCTGTTGCCTTCTCTGGCGGTAGTATTCTCTAGCGGCTTCTGACATCGACTTTTCGTGTACCTCGTTGTATATCCTTCTTCCTCCATCCAGCGCCACTGCGATGCCGGCAAGTGTAACACCGCTTTTGACCATCTGAGGGTTGTCGGCTGCGATTTCTGCCACATAGGGCTGGTGCTCTGCCAGTATATCAACCGCGTTACTGTAGCTCTCAGGTTCGAGGTAAAAGGCTCCACCCCAGAACACGGGTAGACTGCCTGACATGTACTCTATGAATCCAGAGAATATGTTATGTGCGTCCTCGCCATCCTGTTCCAGCAGCCATTCCATGCCCGCGGCCAGGTCTCCGTCCTCGTAGCCAGTCACGTCTGCCATATCTAATGTTTATTTTCCAGCTTTATTTTAGCTCGCCGATGAAGGCGCCGGAGGATATGACGTCTCCGAGTCCTACAAGTCGTTCCGGGTCGTCGTGGATGATGGTCGGTATCGCCGCGATTCTGCATTCCTCTACTTTCCCGGTTCCTGAGGCTGCGAAATCCGGGAGTTCGAAGTAGTTCTGGAAGTCTTCTAGGTCGTCGACTCTGTGGAGGTGCTTGTTGTCCATCTCAAGTTCAAGGTCGTCCTTCCCGGGCAAGTCTCCCATTTCAGCGGTCTTGATGGCGGAGAGCTCTCCCAGCAGCATCGCGTCTCGTATCTTCTCTGTGTCGACTTCGTAGTCCTCTTCCACGACCGTTACGTGGAACCGGTAGGTGTGTATGTGGCACCGGGACAGCTCGAACTGCTCCATCAGCTGGCGGGAGAGGTGGAACGCATCTCCCAGTGTCAGCTCGTCGTGGAACTCGACATCGAGGTCGAGTAGCTCGGCTATCTTCCGGGATTCGTCCTCGTCCAGGCCTATGCTGTCAACTACTGGAAGAACGTATCTGGTGACGAGAGCGGCTCTTTCATCGTCTTTGTGGACGTACTCGAGGTGGATGGGTGTATCCAGCTTTTCCAGCTGTTTGCGGGACTTGACCATCTTGGCCTCTACGTTGCCTTCTGCGTCGTGGAAGCCGGAGAGTATAATCCTGTCGAGCCCGTCGTCCAGCTTCTCGAACTCTTCCTCAATCCCGCTCCGGAAGTATGGTCCGAAGCCTTTCATAGTCGAGGAGAATATGACTCTGCCAGTCTTCCCGTTGGAGTACTCGAATATCAGGTTGCGTTTGGTCCTGTCGGTATTGGTGGCGTCACGGACGTTCTTCAGGACGAAGTCGCCCTCTATCGCCGGGTAAAGTATCTTTTCGTTCATCCTGTCCGCGAGTTCTTCTGACAGGAAAGGCGTGTAGAATATCACGCTCTCTCCTATCTGCGACAGGTAGTTGGCCATTATTCCGGCCTGGCCGCCTACACGTTCTTCGCCGCCGTCAAAGGAGTGTTGGAGGTTCTTGAGCTCTATCTCTCGGTTTTCTCCCTTTTCCATGTGGTACTTGAGCGCCGCCTTCAACTCCTGGAAACCGTCCACTTCGTCCAGTTCCTGTGGTTCCACGTCTGAGAAGTCGACCCCAAGTTCGTTGACACTGTATATAACATCGATGTTGGCGTTGAAGCCTACCAGCACATCTACCGGGTCGCCGTCAACCAGTCCCGCGGCATTCCTGTACAGGTCTATCCAGTTCTTCTTCATCTGGAGCCCCCGAGGCCTTCGCACAGCCTCTTGGTCTCTTCTCTCGGGTCTTCATGCTTGATGACCCCGGATGCGACCAGAACCCCTTCACATCCAAGCTCGATGCTTTTTTCTACGTCTTCTCTGGTGTGGATGCCTGCGCCTGTAAGCACCGGCACACTCGATTTCTCGACCGCCGCCTCTATCAGCTCTGGCTTCGACTCGGAGACGGACACGTCGCCTCCTATTAGTTCGGGCGGTTCATACGCAACGTAGTCCGGTCCGAAGCCGCTGTACTCCCGGCACTCGTCCGGGTCCTGGGCGCAGACGATGCTGGTCAGCCCGAGTTCTCGCGCTTTCTCGATGGTTTCCTCGATAGTTTCAGGCCCGAGCCGTTTCTCGGAGTGGTTGATGAGGGTTCCCGACGCGCCCGCGTCTTTGACGCCTTCCGGCAGGATGTGGCCGGTATGGCTTCCAGGTTCTACAGGGTCGATGTGCTGTGCGAAGACATCGATGCCGAGCTCTTCCAGCCTGAGCAAGTCCTGTGGCTGTGGCGCTACCACGACCCGTTTGCCGGTCTCCTCGGCCGCGGCTTTGCAGTCTTCGGCAATCTTCCTCGCGTTTTGTCCCGAGGCCTGAGAATAGGTTTTGAAGTTTACAACTATCATTTGTGAAGAATCTCGTGTCCTAGAATATAACTCTTAACTCCGCGACTTCCTGCCTGCGCTCCGTACATCGAGGTCGGTTTCGCCAAGTACCGTGGCCTCGCCGTTCTCGAACTTGATGTCGACGACCTCGTCTCTTATTCTCTTGCCGCTCCTGATACAGCTGAAGTCTCCGGCCGGCTCTATCTCGACGTGGTCTTCTCTCACGTCGATACCGAGAAGATAGGTGTCTATTACGTGTACGAAAAGTCCGGCGCTCCAGGCCTGCTCCGAGCATCCGAGCAGGTTCCCGGTCTCCGCATCGACGACCTCGGGCAAGGCGCCTAGCTGGTCTCTGTCGAGGAACTGTCCCAGCTTCTCCAGGAAGTTGACTCCCTGCTGATAGTTGCCGTATTCCAGGTTTGCGGCTGCCGCCCACGCGGTTGTCAGGCCCCAGACGCTTCCAGTATGATAGCCGCTGGAGTCGTAGCCAGGGTCCGCCATGGAACGGGTTCTCGCGCCGTATCGGGAGGAGAACTCGGCGTTGATTTTCTCAAGGTAGTCCTGTGCATGTTCTTTGTCTACCTGGCCGAACATCAGCGGTACTGCGGGGTTGATCGTCTTCGGCGCGTTTTCTCCGAGATAGTCTTTCATGTAGTTTTCGCGGAGAAACTTTTCCAGGCCGTTCTCGAGTTCTTTTCGGTTCCGTTCCCTTATTTTGCCGGCTTCCAGCCAGAGCGCCTGTATATCGACCGCCGGACCTCGCTCGAGGGTATCCATCCAGGTCGCCTTCGGATGGTGCTGGACCACGCCGTCCTCGAGTTCAAGCCGGTCCATCACCTCTTCAGCTTTCTCGCGGAGTTCCCGGTTCGCGCCGCGGTGTTTGTCAAGCTTGTCGACCGCTATCACGAACAAGGGTGCGCCGTCGAATCGCGGGTACTCGGTCATGCCGTCTCCGTTAAGCGGTATAAGCGAGTCTATCCTGTCTTTTTCGGCGAAGTTCTCAAGTATCTGTTCTGCTGTTTTGAAGTAACCCGCGTCTATCAGCCCGAGCAGCGACCAGAAGGTGTCCCGGGCCCAGTACTCCTGGAACCAGGGATGGCCAGCTATCATGCCCAGTCCGTTGCGGTCGTATAGCAGGTTCTCCATGCTGGTTATTGAGCTGTTGAAGACGCGCCCAAGACTCGGGTGCTGGAGGCTCTGCTCCCGGGACTCAATTGTCTGGAAGCTCCCGCCTGAGGTGGTGAACTCGATTTCGATTGTCTCTTTTAGCTCGGGTTCTATCTCCCGCCTGAAGACCAGCTGTCCTGGGACGTAGCATCTCTGTCGCTCGCCGGGTTCGTGTTCTTTGACGTAGCCGCCACCCTTCAACTCGAAGCTGTCCGGGCTCGAAATCATCAGTTTTCTGTCGCCATTCGCTACTGTCAGGCGGTTGGTGCCGTTGTCGGTTTCATAGCTGTCAGGCCCGAAATCGTAGCTCTTGTGCCGGATGTCTACACCTGCTTCGAGTGCTGTCTGGACCGCCTTCTTCTGACCAGTCTTATTAGATATCTCAAGTCTTACCCGGAACCCTGGTATCGAGTCAGGCGTCTCGACGGTCTCGGTTATCTTCAGGCTGTCCGTCTCGTGGTGGAACACAAATCTGTCTCCGTATTCGGTACAGTTAAGCGAGTCCGGCCCAAGCCAGATTCCGTTGACCTTTATGCCGTAGTAGTCGAGGAACTTGAACGGGGGAACCCAGTAGCCACACCATTTGGTCTTGAACCCTGTGTCCGTGAACCGGTTGAGAAAGCCATGGAGGTTAGATATGACGCCTTTCCGCTCAGACAGATTTTCATAAAGAGTATACTCCATAGAGACCTCTAAAACACGCAGATGCTATAAAAGCTTCATTTTGACTTTTAGGTAGCAAAAGACTTTCTGCGAGGTTTTTATACGCGCAAGCAGAAGCTTTGTACATGTCTCCGGACAACCTGATTGAGGTATCTTTCGAGGTAGCCAACAAGGTGGGTGGCATCCACCAGGTACTGAAGTCGAAGGCCGGCAAGATGAAGGACTACTATGGCGAGAACTACGTTACTATAGGATTCTACGACGAGGAGAGCGCGGCCGACGAGTTTGTACCACGGGAGTGTCCGGAGTATGTGAAGGCTCTCGAAGGCCTCGAAAAGAGAGGCATCAAGTACAAATGCGGTGTCTGGCGCGTGCCTGGCTCGCCGCGGTGCATACTGATAGACCCTTCCGGTCTGAAGAAGGATATAGACGAGATAAAGGACGAGATGTACGAAGAGTACGGGGTCAACTCGCTCAATGCTGGCGAGGACTTTGACGAACCCGTGAAGTGGAGCTATGCCGCGGGAGTTGTGATAGACAAGCTGACCGAGGAGATGGAAGGAGACACGGTCGTCCACCTACATGAATGGCTTTCCGGCCCTGCCATATTCGAGGTGGATGCGCCGACAGTCTTCACGACCCACGCCACGGTCCTCGGGCGGACACTTTCCAGCTCCGACTTCGACCTTCACGGCGCTGTCCAGGAAGGCGAGGTCAACGACTCGCTTGCCTCGGAGTATGGAATTGAGGCCAAGCACGAGCTCGAGAAAACCGCCGCGGAACAGGCAGATATATTTACTACGGTCAGTGAGACTACCGCCCAAGAGGCCGAGGCGGTGCTTGACAGGAAGCCGGATGTCGTGCTTCCGAACGGGTTCAATGTTGAAGAGTTCCCGAGTCTTGAAGAGCTTTCATACCAGCACAAGAAAAAGAAAGAGGAGCTCAAAGAATTCCTCCAGGCCTACTTTGAACCTTACTACGACGTGGACCTCCAGAACGATCCACGCATACTGTACATATCCGGGAGGTACGAGTTCCACAACAAGGGGCTCGATGTCTTCATAGATGCGCTGGCAGAGCTTAACGAACAGGAGGGCGACGAGTTCTTCGTCTTCATATTCGTGCCCAGCGATACCTCGGGCGTCAAATCCGAGGTACTGGAGAACATGTCGCTATTCCAGGAACTGGAGGACTATGTCGAATCCATAATGCCTCAGGTTAGAACAGGTCTCCTCAACTCTCTGACATCGGACCAAGACCCTGGTGAACACCTGAAAGAACTGGTCGAGGATACCTCCGGCGAGATAAACTCTCTCAGAAGAAACTTCCACAACAAGAAGAAGGAGAACCCGCCTCTATGCGCGTTCGACCTGAATTATTACCCGGACGAAATACTTGACAGGCTCTACCAGAAAGGTCTCAGGAAC
>CAZEKI010000012.1:728-18010 GCA_964512895.1 uncultured archaeon | reverse complement strand
GATGAATAGGCGCAAAAGGTACGTTGGGTTTAAAAAGTTCGGAGTTCCCGGCTAATCCATGCCGAGATACAAGTTTTCAGGTAAAATCGAACAGGGCCGTGGTTCTAGCCCGTTCGAGAGAGAAGTAGAGGCAAGTTCTCTCAAACATGCAAAGGAAAAGCTTTACTCGTCGCTGGGAAGCGAGCACTCTGTTCCTCGAAGCAAGATAGAAATCGAGGAGTCAGAGGAAGTGTAGGTGTTCAGGATGCCGGAACAGGAACAGCAGGAACTTGTGAGACAGTACCAGCAGATTCAGCAGCAGGTACAGCAGCTCCAGCAGTACATCGAGACCGTCGAAGAAAATATATCGGAACTGGATGAAACTATAGCGGCTGTCGGAGACCTTGAAGACGTGGAGGAAGGCACAGAGATTCTCGCGCCGCTTGGCTCGGGAGTGATGGCGGTGGCAGAGCTGAAGCAGAACGACAGCGTCATAACCGAGATAGGCGGAGATACCTTTGAGAAAAAAGGTATAGAAGGCGCTCAGGATGTTCTGGAAGGCAAGAAGGAGACTCTGGCCGAGACAAAACAGGAGATAGAGGAGACTATCCAGGAGCTGCAGACACAGCTCCAGCAGGTAGAGGGCCAGCTACAGAAGATGCAGCAGGCCCAGCAGTAAGAATGGTAAGATGCTAGACAAGTTCAAGGAGTCGGTCAAAGATTTCTCGTCGGACGTCAAGTCAAAGGTAGCCGAGAAAGAGCTACAGCAAGACGACCTTGAACCCCTCCTGAACGACCTCAGACTCCAGCTCCTGAAAAACAATGTTTCTCTTGAAGCCGTCGAAGACATAGAGGACAGCCTCCGTGAGACTCTTTTAGGCGAGAAAGTCACGAGGGGCAAGGTCGACGAAAAAGTCGACGAGGCCGTAAAAGATGCTCTTCTGGATATGCTGGACGACGACTTCGACCTTGAGGCTGCCTTAACCGAGGCCAAGGAACCTCCCGTTGTCTTCATGATAGGCTTCAACGGCTCCGGCAAGACCACGACAGCCGCCAAGCTCGCCCATCTTCTCGATAGAGACACAGTATTAGGCGCCGGCGATACTTTCCGCGCGGCGTCCATCGAACAGCTGAAGGAGCACGGCGACTCGCTCGGCGTCGAGGTCGTTGCGCATGAGTACGAGAGCGACCCTGCCGCGGTCGCCTACGACACGGTTGAGAACGCTGAGAAGGAAGGAAAAATCGCTATAGTCGATACTGCCGGCCGCTCTCATGCCGACCAGAACCTGATGGACGAGCTTGAGAAGATGGTCAGGGTCAACGAACCGGATATCTCGTTCCTTGTGGTCGACGCCCTGGCAGGAAACGACGTGGTCGAACAGGTGAAGGCCTACGAGAGCATGTTCGACGCGGTCATAATGACCAAGATGGATGTCGACGATAAAGGCGGCGCCATCGTCTCGGTCGCGAAAGAGACCGACAGACCTATCGCATTCCTTGGCACAGGCCAGGGATACGAGGACCTGGAAAAGTTTGACCGGGAGAATTTTGTAGAAGAGCTTCTGGGGTAGCTATCTTTTGAAGTACTCGTATAGTTTCTGGGAAGGACTGAGGTAATGGTCTTCTACCAATTCCCGCGCATATCGTCGAGTATTCTCCGTTGCGAAGGCAAGAGGGATTTCTACGTTTCTCTGTTCAAGAAAGGTTCTTCCAAGATATTCAAGCGTGTCTTCCATGGCTAGCTATAGGCTTTCTGCTCGTCGAGGCGTTTCTGCATCGATTCTTCAAGCTCCTTCAGCTTGGCCTTCAGCGGCTCAAGGTCGTCCTCAAAGTCGTCCATCTTTATCTGCTTGCCCTTGGAGCGCTTTTTGACGCGGTCTTTCCGCATCGTGGCTAGAAGGTGGTTGACCTCGGCGACCATCTGTTCGTATTCTTTCATCTGGGCCTCGATGTAGGATATCTCCTCTTCGAGTTCTTCGCGGAGTTCCTGGAGAACTTCGTCTTTTACCTCGCCCTTCAACTGTTCTTTGTCTATCCCGAACTGCTGCCTTACGGCCCTGTAAAACTTATCCATTCCCATCGTCTAAACCTGTATTTACCAATACCTCGTAAAATCCTTTTAATCTTTGTGGTCATAGAGTTGTCAGGCCCGGTAAAATGGTTGATTTTAGAGGGATAAAACCTACACTTGATGGCGAGGGATGGGAACTCTTCAGGCACGAAGGAGAACCCGGCAAAGTCGGAGGTCTGGAAAGGATCATGGAGCACGAGTACGACGGCGAAAGCCTTCCGTCGCTGGAAGAGATAGGAAAACTTATGGAGCTAGATGCAGGAAAGTATACGATCTACCACGACGGTAGCAAGGTAGACACCGGCTGGTACCGGGACTAGTCACCCATCGGCTCAGGAACTATCACGCCCAGGTCTTTGACCTGGTTCTGTTCGTAGAAACGCGCGGTTACAGCTCCCAGCATCGCATCGAACTGCTCCGCGGAATCGATGTCCGAGGTGTCGACACCGTAGGATTCGAGGGCATCATCCTCGTGAATCGCGAGCTCGTCCGCGGTTATGTGGGCGTCGAATCTTATTATCTGCGGCCGGTCGGCACCCATCTGCTCGAACAGCTGGGCCTTTATAGCCTCCATTCTCTTGACGCGTTTCGGTTCGTGGGAAGAAGGCGTGAATATGTAGCCTTCGTCCTCCAGCTCTTTTTCCTGCTTGGTGCGGTCCTTCATTCCCTGCTCAGTCCCGACATCGCACGCCAGGACGGTGGGATGCTTCTGTTTTACGAGCTCTATGATTTCCTCGTTGGTGCTGACCTGCTTTACTATAGTCTCGTCTTCTCCGAGAAACGCCAGCTGTGATTCTCCCTCCACGGTCTCTTTGAGCACCAGTCCGGCTATCACTTGTTCACCACCTTCTTCTCAAGTTCGAACTCCTTAAGCGACCGGTTCTTCTTCTGGGTCTGGCTGATTTCTCTGCTCTCCACGAACATCTCCATGTTCTTCAGGAAGTCCAGCAACGCCTTGTTATACTCCTGAGGCTTCTCGTAGAAGCTGAAGCTTCCTGACGACCGTATCAGGCTCACCGATGCATCCGGCTTTAGCTTTCTCGCATACTCTTTTGACGAGAACCTGTCGTCCTCAGCATGTATCACCATGCAGTTCTTCACGGGCTTCCTCAGGCTGTATCTGCGGGAGAAATCCCGGTATTCTTCGTAGCTCGGTGTCTCAATATCCTTCATGAACTGCCGCACCACCCGGTAATCGGTTTTCTCCGAGAAGAAGAGCTTCTTCGCCAGCTTGGGCTTCATACCAGACAGCTTCCAGACAGCGTTATACAACCGTCTCGGAATCGAGGGGAAACGCCTGACAGGCCCTGTTATCACGGTCGCGGCGACGTTCTCCCGGTGCTCCAGCTCCTGTACAATCGGGTTTCCCAGTCCGTATGAGACCAGCACCGCGTTCTTCATGCCTTCCTTGTCGAGTACGCTATCAAGTATCTCTTTCTGGCTCTCGTAGCTACGTTCGTTTCTCCAGACATCGAAGCTGACCGTCCTGAAGTTTTTTGAGAAGTAACGGAACTGCTGCCGCCAGAGCTCCGGGTTGAATGCTCCTGGCAGAAACACCAGCTGTATCGATGACTCCTTCCCGGAATCGTAGTACTTAATCCTCCGGTCACTTTCTGTCTGGAGAGAAAAATCCATACACTTGAATCACCTGAAAAAGCTTTTATCCCTTGACTCTCGTCCTAAAAATCATGGGAGCGAAAACTCTGGTATCGCTGATGATAGGTTCAATAGCGGGATACATATCCTATATCGCCTACCAGAACACCGGTGCAGCGTCGGCGGTCGTTGTTTTCTTCACCTCGAGCTGGCTACTGCACCGGTTCTCGAGCTTCGAGAGAATATGGAACACTCTTGGATACTTCCTGAACCCGGTCATGACGCTTATACTCGTCGGTCTGGCAGGCTTCAGCTACTACGCAGTTGTGGGCGAGATGTTCCTCAGCGCCGCCATCTCCGCCATAGGCCTGTCGTTCCTTGGTGCAGCATTCGGGATGATGGTGTTCAAGTACTGGACTATAGGCGACTGAACTACGCTATGCCAAACGGTTTTAACCTTTGAACCGAGTTGGAGAATAGGATGTTTGACAAAATCAAGGACTCTATAGAGAAGTTCTCGTCCCGTGGAGTCGCGGACAAGGAAGCAGTTGAGCAGCTCGTCAAGGATATACAGAGAGATCTTATACGCGCAGATGTCGACGTGGCGCTGGTATCCGAACTCAGCGACGATATAAGAGAGCAGGCGCTTGAAGAGGACCTGCCGTCAGGACTGTCCCGGAAAGAACACGTGCTTGAAATCGTCTACAACCAGCTGGAAGACCTGCTCGGTGAAAAAGCCGAAATCGAGCCCGAGCCACACGACATCCTTCTCTGCGGGCTCTATGGAGCGGGAAAGACTACGACCGCGGGAAAGCTCGCCGACTACTACCGGAAACGAGGCCTGAAAGTCGCGCTGATAGCCGCGGACACCGACAGGCCTGCAGCATTTGAACAGCTCCAGCAGATAGCAGAAGACGTTGACGCAGAGTTCTACGGCGAGAAAGACGCTGAAGAGCCAGCCGCGGTGGTCGAGAACGCGCTGGAGGAGCTGGATGCAGACGTTAGAATCGTTGACTCTGCCGGCCGTGACTCTCTAAACGAGAGCCTGAGAAAGGAGCTGTCCGAAATCCACTCGGTTCTCGACCCGGAAGAGACGTACCTAGTCATCCCTGCAGACATCGGCCAGAGCGCCCAGGACCAGGCCCAGAAGTTTGATGACGCGGTCGGTATAACCGGCGTGATAGTCACGAAGACCGACTCCTCCGCGAAAGGAGGCGGAGCGCTTGTGGCATGTGAGCACTCAGGCGCGTCTGTCAAGTTCATCGGCACCGGCGAAAAGATGTCCGACCTCGAACCATACGACCCGGTCAAGTTCGTATCAGAGATGCTCGGCCAGCCCGACCTCGAATCGCTGCTGGAAAAAGTCGAGCAGATGGACACTGACCCGGAAGAACTGCTTGAAGGAGAGTTCACGCTGGTTGACTTCCGGGAGCAGATGGAGTCTGTAACCGGCTCCGGCATGATGGAGGAGATGATGCAGCAGCTACCGTTCGGCGACAAGGTACCGGACAATATCTCCCAGATGACTGAGGGGAAAATCGAGAAGTATGAGTACATAATGGATTCGATGACGGAGGAAGAGATGTCCGACCCGGCGCTCATCAACAAGTCCCGGTCAGAGAGAATCGCGACGGGCTCGGGAACGTCGAGAGGCGAGGTCCGCGACCTTATCAAGCATTACCGTCAGACCAAGAACATGGTTGACAAGTTCGACAAGAAGTCGATGAAACGCGGCAACATGCAGGACATGATGAAAAAGCTCGGATTCTAGAGCTGGATTTCCTGTATCCGCTCCCGTAGCTCTTCGATTTCTTCTTCGCTGTAGAACTTCTTTCTTCCCATCCTGCGTTCAAGCATGTCTTCTTTCTCAAGAAACTCTCTTTCAACTTCTTCGTCCATGAATGCGATGCGTTCATGTAGCATCCCGGAGGAGGCCGCCAGACTGTTAATGAAAGAGTACCATTTCGTCGGGACGTTGTAGTCGGCCCTAGACAAGAATCTAGTTACACCTAGCAGTATCAGTAATGCATTCCTGTAAAATGCTTGCGGTACTTTTCTCTGTTTCATCGTAGGGGATTAAATCACTCCCCGTCTTGCCCCCGCGTCAAAGACCTTCTGATTCCGCGTATATAAATCTTCGAGCCGTCTTTGGCCATATGATAGCGGTCGTATCCGATTCTCACATCCCTGCACGGGCCGACTCGATTCCCGCTAGATTCCGCGAAATGCTTGCAGAAGCCGGTATAGCGGTTCACTGTGGCGACTTTGAGACTAGAGAGGTCTATAGGTCTTTAAAGGGGAAGAGCAATGAGTTCTACGCTGTCAAGGGCAACTGCGACCGCTTCGAACTCCCTACTTCTGAAACGTTCAAAGTCTCCGGTGTCTCGTTCGGCGTCTACCACGGCACCGGCATCCATCCCCGTGGCCACAGGCCGACACTGGCCGAGACCGCCCGGAAGCTGGATGTGAGCGTGCTGCTTAACGGCCACACCCACCAGCAGGAGGCAGTCGAACACGACGGCAAGATACTACTGAACCCGGGGAGCTGTACAGGGGTGTCTGGCGGTTCCTATACTGGTGGCAACCCGGAGATGATGAGTATAGAAGTTGACGAAAAACTGGAAGTCAGTCTTCACGAGCTTGTGGACGGCGAACTCAAGACTGGGAAAGAGACTTTCGAGGTCTAAACACATGCAGGCAGTAAAAGAGAAACGCGACGCCCTTCTTGAGGAAGACCTGTGTGACCACTGTCTCGGTCGGCAGTTCGCGCAGCTGGGACACGGGCTTGAAAACTATGAGCGCGGAGCTATCTGCCGCGAAGTCGACGATATCGACGAGGACAGCTTTGTCCGGGAGAACATACCGGATGGCGCGGAGCCCGGCGGAAGCTGCTGGGTCTGTGACGAGGTATTCGAGCGCCTTGACCACTGGACTGAGATGGTGGAAAATGCGTTCGACCGGTACGAGCTTTCAACTTTCCTGATCGGAATCCGTCCTCCGGAGGAAGTTCTTGCCTCGGAAGAAGAACTCTGGGAGCGGCACGGCCTTGAATGGACGGAGCCGATCAAGACCGAGCTTTCCCGGCTGATAGGCAAGCGGATAGAGCAAGGACTTGAAATCGAGGTCGACTTCAAGCGCCCAGATATCAACGCGGTCATCGATATGGAGAAAGACCGCGCCGAACTACAGGTCAACTCGCTGCTGATTTACGGTCAGTACAACAAGTATTCGCGGGAGATACCGCAGACAGAATGGCACTGCAGGAACTGCCGCGGCTCGGGATGCGAGGAATGCGACTGGACCGGCAAGCAGTACCAGGAATCCGTCCAGGAAATCATACAGGAGCCATTCATGCGCGAAACCAAAGCGGTTGAGGCCAAGTTTCATGGCGGCGGCCGAGAAGACGTTGACGCCCGCTGCCTTGGAAAGCGGGAGTTCGTGCTTGAACTCGTGGAGCCGCTCAACCGCGACCTCGACCTTGAAGCGCTTCAGGAAGAAGTCAACTCGGGCGATAAAGTCGAGATATTCAATATCCGGCCGGCTGAGAAGGACGAGATAGCTGAAATCAAGCAGAAGCACGCCGATAAAACCTACCGCGCAACCATCGAGCTGTCAGAGGACGTTGACGAAGACGACCTCAAGGTGCTAGATAAACTTGTAGGCGAGGTCGAACAGTTCACACCGAACCGTGTGCAGCACAGGCGAGCGGAAAAGACCCGGGAGCGCGAAGTCTACGAGGTCAGCTACGAAAAAACAGGCGAGCGTGAAATCGAGCTGACGGTGAAGGCAGAGGCGGGGACGTATATCAAAGAGCTGATATCCGGCGACGAAGGCAACACGCAGCCGAATGTCTCTGATTTACTTGGTGTAGATGCCGAATGTATCGAGCTAGACGTTATCGAAATCGAGAAATGAGTTTGGTTTAAAAAGCTTTGATACGACGGTTCTGATGAAGCCCGTCGAGACGTACGTCGAGTGCGGAGCGACGGTTATACTTAAGGTGATAACCTAGATGGCGCAGAAATCCCACGGACCACAGCAAGGTGCAAGGAAGAAGCTCTCCCGAGAGCCTCGCACCAGCACAACTGTAAACGACCACATGAAGGAGTTTGACGAAGGAGAGAAAGCTCTCATCAAGTTCGACCCTTCAGTACAGGACGGCAGGGTACATTCAAGGTTCTACGGTCGGACAGCAGAGGTCACAGGCTTCCGTGGAGACGCCGTAGAGGTCGAGGTAAAAGACGGTAGCAAGACCAAAACCCTTTTCCTGAAACCTATCCACCTGGAAAAGGTAGACGAGGAATAGATACTGATGGAAGTCAAGGACGAAGAACTGGTCTACCCTGTTGAAGCGCTAGAAGTTCTACAGGAACGGGACGAAGAAGGACTCAATCACGAGCAGAAAATCGCGCTGGAAAATCTTACACGCCACTGCAAGGTAAGAGACCTTGACACACTACAGGAGCTGTACGAGGAGCTATCCGAGATAGACTCTCTCAAGGACCGCCACGTCTACAAGCTCCTGGAGGTCGTCCCCGAACATGAGTCGACAGTAAGGGCGATATTCTCAAAGGAACGAGTCAAGCTGGACGATTCGGATATAGAGCAGATTCTCGACGTCTGCCAGAGCATAGAGACCGAGGACTGACTTTCCGGCGGAGAAAAGGCTTATAACTTCTAAACACTCTGTTTAACCATACCTTTAGGAGGTCGTAGATTTATGCCCAAAAAAGACGAATACATCAAGGTACTGGATTTCCTGGAGCACGGACGGCCCGGTGAAAAAGACGAGCCCACAGTCCAGGGAATCGGAACTGAACACTTCAATCTCCTAGAGGTAGTTATGCGCGACGAAGAACGCCCCAAGGGCGGCGAGGAACTCTACATCGGTGAGGGTGAACGCGACCGCGTAAAGTACATCAAGAAGAAGATAGGCTACGACGAGCTCTCCGGCAACGCCAAGAGCGAGCTCAAGTACGTTTTACAGGCGCTCGTCGACGAAAACGAGGACCAGTTCATAGAGTTCTTCAACACCGCAGAACCTGTCACGCCGAGGCGACATGCCTTCGAGCTACTCCCAGGTATCGGCACCAAGCACATGCAGGCCCTTCTAGACGAGCGTGAAAAAGATGATTTCGAGAGCTTCGAGGACCTAAACGAACGGGTCTCGACCATCCCGGACCCGAAGAAAGTAGTGGTGGACCGTATCCTTGAAGAACTCAGGGGCGACACCAAGAGAAAGCTTTTCACAGGATAGGATGAATGTCCAAAGAACTCTGCGAGAACTCGGGATAAAACCTGTCAAAGGCCAGAACTTTCTGACATCTGACACTATAGTCCGGGCGCTTGTTGAAGCCGGAGAAGTCGAAGACAAAACGGTTCTAGAGATAGGTGCTGGAACCGGAAGTATAACGGAAAAGCTGGCTGAACAGGCGGAAAAAGTCTATGCACTAGAGCCGGATACCACGCTCCACCGCCACCTTCAGGAAAAATTCGAGGACACCAACGTCGAAGTCCTTCACGAGGACTTCATGGATTACGAGATCCCCGGAGACGTGGATAGGTGTGTGTCTAACCTGCCTTTCCAGATATCCTCGGAGGTCATAGAAAGACTCGGGACGCGGCAGATACAGAGCAGCCTCATACTACAGCAGGAACTCGGAGAAAAAATGGTGGCCGAACCTGGCGACTCGAACTATGGCTCCCTGACAGTCATGGCGAACTACTACTTCATCCCGGTCAAGCTCCAGGATGTTTCTAGCGACCATTACTATCCTAGGCCCGAGGTCGACACCTGTATAGTCAAGCTCTATCCAAACAAGGAGCGGCACGGTGTCGAGGACGAGGAGTTCTTCTTCAAGGTTTCCCGGGCCCTGTTTACACATAAGCGGAAGAAAGTCAGGAACGCCTTTGTCGACGCCCGCCACATACTCGACATCGGTAAAGACCGTGCCAAGGAGATGAGAGACGAGCTACCTTACTCTGAGGAACGAGTCATCAACCTAGAGATAATCCAGATAAAAGAGATAGCGGACTTCCTCGAGGACAGGGTCTGACCAGCTAAGATATTCACAGTTCCTGAACTTCGCTAGTTATTTAATCGTTGTATCGATTTTTGTGTTATGCCGAAATGGATTTTCGTGACCGGGGGCGTTTTATCCGGTCTGGGAAAAGGTCTTGTTTCTGCCAGCGTATCCAAACTTCTCCAGCAGCGAGGTCTCCACGTCGTGCCTGTGAAATGCGACGGCTACCTCAATGTGGACCCGGGCACGATGAATCCTCACGAACACGGAGAAGTCTTCGTCCTGGAAGACGGTACCGAGGTCGACATGGATTTCGGCCACTACGAGCGTTTTCTCGGCATCGATGGAAAGGGAGGCTGGAACCTTACCTCCGGAAAAATCTTCCAGCACGTTATAGATAAGGAAAGACAGGGAGACTACCTCGGCAAGACCGTCCAGATGGTGCCCCATGTGACCGACGAAATCAAGGACTGGATAGGCGGAGTCGCAGACAGGGAAGACGCCGATATCATTATAGTCGAAATCGGAGGTACGGTCGGCGACATAGAGAACCAGCTTTTCCTCGAAGCGGTGAGACAGAAGAGAAGCGAGGAACCGGAGAATACTTACCTGATACACGTCACTCTGGTCCCGTATCTTGAAACAACCGGCGAGCAGAAGACCAAGCCCACCCAGCACTCGGTGAAGGAGCTGCGGGAGCTCGGGCTTGAACCCGACATGGTCGTCGGCAGGAGCGATGAGTACCTCCAGGAATCGACGCAGGAGAAGATTTCGCTGTTCTGCGACGTGCCTCGGGAGGCGGTGATATCCGACCCTGATATCGACACGGTCTACAGGCTTCCGATACTCTTCGACGAGCAACGCGTAGACGAACTTGTCGCCGAAAAACTTGGCCTGCCTGAGCGCCACAACGGCATGGAGGACTGGGAGAGACGGGTTGAAAACCTGGACTCTGACCCGGTTGCCCGGATAGCGCTGTGTGGCAAGTACACCGAGATAGACGACTCCTACGTGTCGGTCGAAGAGGCCCTGAAACACGCCGCAGCCGAACTAGGCGGCTCGATAGAGATAGTCCAGATACCTACAGAAGACTTTGACCAGCACGATCTGGAACGGATAGATGGCTTCGACGGGGTGGTGATACCAGGAGGATTCGGTTCCAGAGGCGTCGAGGGCAAGATAGATATAATAGAACACTGCCGCGAAAACGACATCCCTGTACTTGGGCTCTGCTACGGCCTCCAGCTGATGGTGGTGGAGTTCGCCAGGAACGTGCTCGGCCTTGATGCTGCCTCGGAAGAGTTCGAGGACGGCCACGAAGACCTTGTAATCGCGGAGCTGCCTGAACAGAAGAACATAGACCGGAAAGGTGGCACGATGCGGCTCGGAGCCTACACCGCGGACGTCGAGGGATACGTTGCAGAGATATACGGCTCTGATACCGCGACGGAGAGGCACCGGCACCGTTTCGAGGTCAACCCGGAGTACCACGAGCCGCTCCAGGAGAACGGGCTGAAAATCGAGGGCTGGACCAAGAACGGCGAACTGGCGGAGTATGTCTCGCTGGAGAACCACCCGTTCTTCGTCGGCACCCAGGCGCATCCGGAATTCACGTCCAGCCTCCAGACCCCTAACCCGCTATACCTTGAATTCGTCCGGAGCTGTCGATGAATGTCTACCAGCCCGCTGAAGACACCCTGCTTCTGAAAGAACATCTGGCAGAACTTGACCTTGAGGGAAAGAAGGTTCTCGAAGTCGGCACCGGTTCGGGTCTTATCGCGGTCACTGCCGCCGAACACGGCGCACAGGTCGTCGCCACCGACGTGAACCCGGACGCCCTAGAGGCGGCAAGCAAGCTTACGGAGAAAAGAGGCGTGCAGGATACGGTAGAGCTTGTCGAATCCGACCTTTTTGAGAACGTGGAGAAAAAGTTTGACTACATACTCTTCAACCCGCCCTATCTTCCAGGCGAAGAGCTTGAAGACTCAGAGACCTGGAGAGGGGGCGAAACCGGGACAGAGCTTACAGAGCGTTTTCTGGAGGAGGCGCCGGATTATCTGGAAGATTCAGGCAAAATTTATTTTATCGCGAGTTCGAGAAGCGATATCCGCTCTCTGAAAGAACAGTTCGATATCAAAGAAGTCGACTCGGAAAATCTCTGGTTCGAGACCCTGTACCTATTCAAAAGTGACTAGCTTTTTATAGAACATCGGCAAAGTTTCCTCTATGAAGAGGAGTATCGCCGCCGTGGTTCTGCTCGTAGCTACTGTGTTTCTCTCTTCTGCCGGTCTCGCTGCCTGGAGTATAAACGACCTTGACGAGTCTCACAGCCACGATGTCACGTCTAACTCGACGGAGACAAAGCAGCTGGTAAGGCTTCTCGATAACGATAACGACCCTGTCAACAGTTCGGGGCTCGAAGACTCTGGCTGGGACTTCAAGTGGGCGTACAACGATACCTATGACTCGAATGCCAATACGGAGACAGGCTTCATGCAGCACCTGGCTGAGGGTTACTGGTATGCCAACTTCAGCGCCAAGCATATCAACGGCTCGATGGAGTACGAGCTGATACCGGGTGACCCGGATAGCGACGAGATAAACGTTACCGAGAAAATCGGTACAGGAAACCTTACAGTCGAAGTCCAGAACGATTTCTCAAAGCAGTACAAGGCAGGCAAGGAGATATCGATTGAGGTCAACGTTACAAATATCTGGGATGGGGCTGACGAGGACAGCGCGAATGTTGATATCTACTTCACCAACGGTACATGGACCTCAGGACTGGTATCGCTCGGCTACAACTCCAATAAGGACCTTTACACCAACAACGTCGAACTACCGTCAAAGACTAACTCCACCTATATTACTCATATAAACGCCACCCATTCCGGCGCGTCATACAACAATGCCAATGGCTCCCAGTCGCTCACGCTTGAAACGTTCCCCGCTATAGAAGGAGAGCTGGCATATCTCAATACTACCGGCGGCTGTAACAACAACTCCATGTTCACCGAATGCGAGCGGGACGCGGAGATAGACATCGGCTTCAACATCACGTCGTCATCCGCTGACAACGTCAACATGACGATGATGCTGAACAACACCACCTCCGGGAACTGGGAGGTAGATACCGAGAAACGTCTTTCAGAAAACAGTGGGCTGTTCGAGACCAGCCTTACCATACCGGACATAGACACGTCAGAGTACGACAACAAGATCATGCTGAGGTTCAACGCAACCAACGAAGACCGGGAATTCGTACTCACGAGAAACCTGACCTACCGTTCGTTCACCATCCGGGACAGGGGCTCGCCCACCGCTTACCAGGGAAGCGACTATACGGTCGAACTGCTTTTCGCTAGGTACTTCAGCCTTTCACCTCTTAACTCAACTCGCTTCACAAACGCTTCAATCGACGTGAGCTACCCTGATGGCGATACGCTTACTTCTTTCGATATGGGCGACATGAGCTACGACGAGTCTTCAGGCCTTTTCACGAGAGACGTGAGCATACCTTCGGATGCGGAAAACGGCACTTACGATATAGATGTCGAGGCTTTCAACACGTATAGCTTCAAAAACACGTTTAACTCCAAGTTCACGGTCGAGGACATCCAGGCAAGCTTCAACACCTCTGGAGACATCTCGACCGAGATAGACAAGACCGGTGTCCATGAAATAAACCTGACGATGACCAGCAAGGTCAACACCGACAAAACCCTGTCTGTGGACATAGATGACTCCATAGAGAACATAACAGAAGTCGACGGTGGAGGCGGAGTGGATCTGGACGCCGAGGAGATGAGAGAAGTACCTATCGAGTTCAACATAACCACGGTAGACGACTACAGCGGCGAGATAACTTTCACGGACGACGACATAGGGTTCTCCGAGACTATCGACGTGGAAATCGACTCGCCGACGTGCCTCACAAGAGAAACGGTCCTGTGCCTCCAGGACCATTCTGGCTGGCTGAACGTCACCTCCGACGAGAGAGGTCATGTAGAGGAGACGCTCACGCTACTCTACCTGGGAGACAAGAACGGCTCGACTGACATAGAAGCCTCGGTCTCGGGAGACGTGGCAGACTATCTCGAATTTGATAACTCAAGTTTCGAGCTTTCTGATTCCCGTGAAGTGGTTCTCAACTATACTGTAGACGAGCCCGGCAACTTCACCGGCGAAGTGACGTTTGAAGGAGACGAAGAATCCATCTCGTTCGACACGAAGCTCTGGGCAGACATAGAGGCCAGAGAAACCGGCCTTGATGCACCGGGAGAGATTGACCTTGGCTACCTGCCTAGTGGGGACTCTATAACCAAGACTATCGAGATAAGCAACACGGGTACGCTGGAGATAGAAGACATCACCGCATCTTCGTCCGAGTACACTGTATCGATGTCTTCTACCGATCTAGCCGAGGACGAGACCAGCGAGGTCGACCTTTCGTTCGAGTCTGTGGGGACCGAATCCGGCACAGTAACTCTAGAGGGAACGACTTCGGAGGACAATATTTCAAGCCAGATAAGCGTAACAGCCACTCCTGTTGACAACTATGCCGAGAGAACAAGTGAGCTTGAGCAGAGAGTAATCGACCTGAGTTCCCAGGTGAACTCCTCGAACCTCCAGAGCCAGCTCCAGAACGTTGAAACCATGATACCACAGATAGAGACCGCTTACAACAGCGGCAACTACGAGGAGGCACAGCAACAGTTCCAGGAGGCACAGAGCATCCTTGACTCTGTAGCTTCACAGGCACAGTCATCGCCTGGCGGCACTACACAGACTAACGGGCAGACAGGGGGCGGTGGAGGAGGCATCATAGCGCTCATAGCAAGCCTGATAGTGGTGCTGTTGATAGGCTTCATCGCCTACACGAGCATAATACCTGAGGAGGGAGACCCGCTCTATAACGTACTGGGGAGATGATATGGTCCTAGACCCTCAGATAAACACCCTGATTCTTCTCATCCTGATAGTCGGAGCCTTCATAGTCGCGTTCAAAATCATGGCGATGGTGTTCCAGACCATACTTGTCTCGGTACTGTCGGCAGGATTCTACCTGACGCTTGTATACCTGCTGAACTATCCTCTAAGACCGGATCTGGTGCTGCTGTTTGCCTTCCTTGGAGCAACCCTCTACATGGGATACAGCTTCCTGTCCTCGGCATACTGGATAGCAGCCAAGGCCATACAGGTACCGTACCACATACTAAGGGCAGTGATAGGCCCGATAATCTCGTTCGGCGCCTACGTCAGGAAGAAATGGAGGATGAGACGGGTGCATTCTGGCGAAGGAAAGTATGATCGCAGCGACCGTGACGTGAAAGATGTGGTGCTTGACAAAGTCCGGGACGACGACTGAGGCTCGCGAGGTTTTATATCCCAGCATGACGCAGATTCCTGTATGCTGGACGGTAAAGTACTGGCCGCGGTCTTCGCATCTCTGGCTGCGATAGCGGCCGCCATAAACGGAGGCGGCCTTGACCCTGGAGAGGTGAAGTCGAGCACTATAAGTGCGCCAGGCGACAACAGCTTCAATGACATCATTCCCAGCTCGCTCAGCTCTCTAACCGATTTTTTCCAGAACCCGGAGCCGGAGAACGATATATATGCTGCTCTAACCGTGGCCGATCTTGAAGAGAGCGAGCTTAACCTCGATGCCAAAAGTCTTGAACCCCGAAACATGACCGTCTATCAGCTGGGCTCTAGGGAAGTTATATCGGACGAGGATGTGTACTTCTACGGATTTCGGGGCACTATCGAGCCTGGTCAGGTCACCGACATACAGGGCAGTAGCAGGGGCCTGATATCTTCCGGTGTCAACATTTCGGGCTCTATGAACGTAAATGAGGAAGTATCTACCGACCTTGTAAGGATAGAAGGCGTCGACAGGGCGAAGATAAACCTGAGGAATATAGAGGGAGAGATAGACGCCAACTCGACGACCACGACAATAAACAATCCTGAAACCGACCTCAAGATAAACTCTTTCTCCGGCAGGATGCTGATTTACCCGGACAACGAGAGCATAGTGCTTGACGGCAAGGTCGACCGAGTCGAAGCCGGCAAGCTAAGCTTCGGATAGGACACCGCTAAAAAGTATCGGTAGCCAAGTATTCTCCATGGCTGCGGTCGTAGTGGTTGAACCCGAGACACCGGAGAACACAGGATTTATCGCCCGGCTGGCCGCCAACTTCGACTTCGAACTCCGTCTCGTGAACCCAGACTTCAACCTGTCCGAGGCCCGGGAAACTGCTTCCGCCGCCCAGGACAAACTCCGGGACGCCAGAATATTCTCCTCGGTGGAAGCTGCCGTGGAAGACCTTGACTACGTGGCAGGCACCAAACCTGGCCGAGGTATCTCCCTGGAAGACTTCTCACCACGCAACAATACCTCGGTGATGATAGGCCGGGAAAGCTCAGGTCTCACAAACGAAGAACTGGAGCTATGTGACACAGTTATCCACATAGGAACAGGCGGGTACGAGTCCCTGAACCAGAGCCATGCCGCCTCTATATTTCTCTACGAGCTCAGTCGGGCAGAAGACGAAGGAGTGTCACCCGACCAGAAAGAGAAGCTGGAAGAATTACTAGGCGGCGGATTCCTTCCCGGTATAGTTATACGGGCCAATCCGACCAGTGAGGAGCTGGACCGGCTGATAGGCGAGCTACGTGAAAGAGAAAACCGGACAGGATAGCCGGCGGTCAAGGAGTTAAAAAGATTCAGCTTCATCCGATACATATGGTCTTACCCGGTCTTTTCCCCACTGGCGGAGAAAACAACATCTTCCTGATTATACAAACTGTAATCTCACTGCTGTTCTTCGGGCTGATATTCTTCTTCCCGAGAATCATGGTCTGGCAGACCGACCGGAAGTTAAGATACGCTCTGACCGACTTGGAGGCGCACAAGAACGACGCCGAGACCATGTTCCTCTCGAAGCTCACCGACTCGGTCAGCCCGGCATTCGAGAAGAAGTTCAAGACAATGAAGGACTTCAAGTTCTCCGCACCGACGGGTATCGACCCTGCGGGCCTCGTCAGGAAGCTTGAGCATGTGCTCGACAACTCTGAGAACAAGTTCGAAAGGTTCGTCCGGCAGAACGCCGACACGGAAGACGAGGAAGAGCTGGCCGATCTCAACATGGCGTTCAAAGGCGTCATGGGAACTCACCAGATATACAAGGTTCTTAGACATTTCCGACAGCTGATAGTCAAGACCCGGAACTTCCAGCTCATCGGGCTTATCCAGATGATGCTGCCGATTTACAAGGAGCTGGCAGAGTCACAGAAGGAAGCTACCCGGGCATTTGTTGACGAGGCACCTATCGGTGATGCTATCGGCCCTCTTGTTGCTGCCAAGCTGATAGAGGAGGAGCCTGAAGAGATATCCGAGGACATAGTATACGGCAAAAGAGAGTTCGACGACAAGACAGTCCATATACTCAAGTCAGACGGGCCAGGTGCCCGGCTTGGAAAGTACGGTGACGCGATCGAACAGATCGTCACCGAGCACGATATCGAGAAGATCGTCTTCGTTGACGCCGGGATGCGGTTCGAAGGTGAGGATACCGGCAAGATTGTGGACGGCTCCGGCGTCATGATGG
>CAZEKI010000012.1:0-718 GCA_964512895.1 uncultured archaeon | reverse complement strand
TACAGTGGATGCAGGCGCCAAGTTCGAGGGGGAGGAAACCGGTGCTATCAGCGAAGGTGTCGGAGTCATGATGGGCGGTCCAGGGGTCGAGAAGACCAAGATAGAGGAGGCTGCCACCGAACACAAAGTACCTCTTGAAGGCGTGGTCATCAAGCAGAGCCCGCCTGAAGCCTCGAAGCCCATGAAACGCGAGATATACGATGCATACGAGGATGCAGTTGACAAGGCAAAAGAGCTCGCCGCCGAGTACGACGGAGACGTCGCTATAGTCGGTGTGGGCAACACCTGCGGAGTTGCGAACACTCGCGATGAAGTTGCAGGTGTCCACAACCGCCTACGGAAGTACTGGAAGGAGTACGAGGAGCAGGAAGAGGAGGAAGTCTCGTTCATGGGCCTCATGGGTGCGATGCCTGGCGGCGACCAGTCCGAACTGCAGTCGACCGCGAACTCCTTACTCTGGAGGCTTCCCCGGTTCTAGGAACACCAATTTAAACAAGCTCTTCAAAAACTGGGACATGAAGTTCAAGGCCGCAGTCTTATCGCTGCTTCTTATCCTAAGTTTTAGCTCCACCGCGGCTTTAACATGGGACGACGGCGCCGGTGTGGACCTGTCATACTATGGTGAAGGGTTAGTTGCTGTAACCTGTGAGCCATATGATGACTGTCCGGGCCAGAACGATATCCGTTTCAGGGTATGTCCAAGTGACGGTTACGCCGA
>CAZEKI010000011.1:7442-18136 GCA_964512895.1 uncultured archaeon | reverse complement strand
CGAAGTCAGTCTTCGTCTATCCTTTCCAGTATCTTTTCACGCGCGGTCTTCGGGTCTGCCTTTCCACCACTCGCCTGCATCACCTGGCCTACAAGGAAGTTGACTGCATCCTCCTTGCCCGAGTGGTAGTCATCGACCGCGTCCGGGTTGTCGTCGATTACTTCCTCGACCACCGAGTCGACCTCGGATTCTTCTGCCTTCAGCAAGTCCTGTTCCTCGACTACTTCTTCTGGATGCCGGGGCTCCTCGACAATCTCCCGGAGAACCATTTCGGCGTTCCTGTCGGATATCTTGCCGTCTTCCAGCAGACCTATAACGTATTCCAGCCATTCCATTTCTATACCCGACTCCGAGTAGGAGATCTCGTTGTAGTTAAGCGTCTTCTTGAGTTCTCCTGTCAGCCAGGACGCGACAATATCGGCGTCATGTTCAGCTGCAAGCGTCTCGAAGTCGTCTGCCAGCACAGGGTCGGTTATCAGCGACTCGACCATTTTCTCAGGTAGTCCGTACTCGTCCTGGAACCGTTCAAACTTTTCGTGCGGCAGCTCCGGTATCTCTTCACGGATGCTGTCGCAGAACTCCTGGTCGAACTCCTGTCGCGTCAGATCCGGGTCGAATATGTAGCCGTAGTCCTCCTCGGTCTCCTTCTGCCGGAGCTTCTCTGTAATCTCCATGCCAGCGTCGTAGCTTCTCGTCTCCTGCTCGACTTCACGGCCCCGCCTCGTTAACTGGCGCTGCCGGGAAATCTCGTAGCTCAGCGCTTTTTCGATACCTGCTGTGCCTGTTATGTTCTTGACCTCCACCCGGGCGCCGCCTTCAATCGAGATGTTGGCGTCGCTCTTGATGGAGAACTCGGACTCCGGGAAGTAGACCTCCAAGTATTCAAGCGTCCGGGAGAGCTGCTGGAGGTATGCCCTCGCCTCTTCAGGAGACTCGAAGTCTGGCGCGGTAACGATTTCAAGCAGAGGTGTGCCTGCACGGTTGTAGTCGACCAGGGTGTAGTCGGCGTCAGCTATGGAGCCGCCGACGTGTGAAAGCTTTGCCGGGTCTTCTTCTATGTGGAGCCGCTGGATCTCGATATCTTTTTTGTCGTCGCCTACCTTGACCTCGATTTTCCCGGACTCGGCCACCGGTATCTCGTACTGTGTTATCTGGTAGTTCTTGTTCATGTCCGGGTAGAAGTACGTTTTGCGGGAAAAGAAGATGTCTTCGTTAAGGTCGCACTGGAGGGCCTGGGCTGTCTTCACTGCTTTCCGCAGGACCGCCCGGTTGAGTCTTGGTCTCGAGCCGGGATGCCCGAGGCATGTCTCGCAGACATGGACGTTGGGTTCGTCTGCTTCCCTGTTCGGGCAGCCGCAGAACAGCTTGGTGTTCGTATCTAACTGGACGTGTGTCTCCAGCCCTATTTTTACGTCAGCCATACTATTCAACTCGACTGAAAGCCTTTTTAGTTTGTCCGGGTAGCAGCGTACGTAGCCACTTCCTCCAGTACCTCGGCGTAAGGCTCCTCAAGCTCGACGTCCTCAAGGTAGCCGATGGCCGCCTCGGCGTGCCCCACCGCCTCCTGGTTGACTCTTTCGAGAGCGTCTGTGCTTTCGACAACTTCGCCCGCGATTTCGACCTCGTAGTCCTCAGGGTCCTCTCTCTTCAGGACATCCTCCAGGAAGTCGCGCCTGTCTTCATATGACTCCACTATATCTCTGAACTGTTCGATGCTGCATTCAGCGTGGTTAAAGCTACCCATCATGTTCCAGTCCTGGAGGCCGGTTGTCTCGACTTCTTCAAGCTCCTCGAGGGCGTAGTGGACCGGCAGCGTCATAGTGCCTTCCTTGACGTCCGAGTACTGGTCCTTGCCGCTTTCCTCGGAAGGGAAGAAGTCAAGTACGTCATCCCTCTTCTGGAACGCCAGCCCTATCTGCCTTGAGTACTCTACCAGCTCGTCGCCGTCGAAACCGGAAAGGTACGACGCAAACTCCGCACTGGCCTCGAAAAGAGGGACTGTCTTGCCAAGCACTACGTCGTGGTAGAAATCGATGAAGTCGAACTCCTCATCCTCTGCTGAAAGAAGTTCTTCTGCATCGAGCGCATCATCAAGCAAGTACTCGCTGGTTACATCCAGCTCCTGGCCATGGGCAAGGTCTTTCTCCGCATCACTCAGATACCGGGCAAGCTCTATCCTGTCCCGGTAGGAGAGGAAGTCCAGCCCGTAGATAGCGTCTCTGGCTGTGGCGCTCATGAAGACAGCTTCCGTTGTCGCCAGGGACTCCGCGTCCTTCCTGTCAATACCTGTCTTTTCTTCCAGGAAGCGCTGGAGCGTTTTCTCGTCCCGCCGCTCATCGTCGTCATCGTGGACGTCATCAAGCTCCAGCGACCAGCCATGCGTCAGCTCTATAGGGACAGCTGCCCTTATGAGCTCCTCGTCTTTATAGTCGGCTCCCAGCGCCCGGGCCATAACGTAGGTGAGAAGTATCCTGTAACGCTTGCCAGGACCTGTTATTATTCTGTTGCTCTGCTCCTCGACAAGCTCCACGATTCTCCGCCTGCCGCCCTTGCGCCTGACAGCATCCTCTAGCAAGGGCTCGGAAAATCCCAGTACTGTCTCCTGGAGCTGCTCCCGGCTAATTTTTTCCTGCTGCATGGTAGACAACCTCTCGTCCTCCGACTTGTACCTTAATGTTCAGCAAATGATAAAAAGTCATCCAGAGAAATAGGTGTGCGCGGCGTTAAGCACCTTCTGCTCCTCGAAATGGTCGCCTACAAGGTGTAGACCGGTCGGCATACCGTTGGTTTCGCCGTTAGGCACTGAAACCATGGGCAGCCCGGCAAGGTTGGGTCCAACCGTAAGCGTGTCCATCGCGTATACCTCTGTAGGGCTCATATCCTCGGCCTCTGAAATCTTTGGCGCGATGTTCGGCATCGAGGGCGATGCCAGCACGTCGTACTCCTCAAATGCCTGTTTAAACTGGTCTATTATCCGTCTCCTGACCTTCGCGGCCTTCAGATAGTACTGGTCCCTGTAACCTGCCATACGTGTGTAGGTACCGAGCAGTATCCTTCTCTTGGCCTCCTCGCCGAACCCTTCACTCCGTATCGCTGAGAAGTAGTCGTTGAAGTCTTCGTAGTCTTCAGGGTCGTCCTCCAGACCGTACCTCATACCCGAGAACTTGGCAAGATTGGTCGAGGCCTCTGCCATGGCAAGCACGTAGTACGCCGGCACCGAGTACTCTGCGGCCAGCAGCGGCATGTCGACCCTCTCTATTTCGGCACCTTTCTGCTCAAGCTCTTCCAGCGCGGCCTCGAAGTTCTCTCTCACGCCGTCCTCGATGCCTTCAAGCTCGACGTACTGCTCTGGCACACCTATCTTCAGGTCCTCCAGTTCTTCCAGGTTTTCAGCGTACGCCGGTACAGCACCGGGTACAGTAGTCTGGTCGCGGTTGTCTTCTCCTGCGATGATTTCAAGCCCTTTCGCGGCGCCGAAAACAGTGTTTGCCAGGACGCCTATCTTGTCCAGCGAGTTAGCATAGTTTATCAGGCCGTACCGGGAGACACGGCCGTATGTCGGCGTGATTCCGACGACTCCGTTGTACGCCGCCGGGTTGGTGATGGAGCCTCCGGTAGATTCTCCTATAGATATAACGGGCTGGTCCATCGCTGCGACTACTGCTCCCGCGCCGCCTGAAGAGCCTCCGACGACGCGTTCAGGGTCGTGCGGGTTCTTAGGAGTCTCGAAGGCGCAGTTGGTGGAGAACGTTCCGAATCCGAACTCGTCCTGGTTGGTCTTGCCGTAGAACTGTGCTCCCGACTCCTTCAGCCGCGAAACGACTGTTGCATCAAATACTGGCCGGTAGTCCTCTATTATCTTCGAACCCGCAGAAGTCGTGACGTTCTCGGCACAGATAGCGTCCTTCACAACGAACGGCACGCCGGAGAGTTCGCCATCAGCGCCATCCGAGACTTCGATAGTCCGCATAAACCCCAGTTCGTCGTTCTTCTGCCTTAGCTGCTGTTCAAAGGCATCGTGGTCTATCTCCTGCTCTCCATTCAGGACGTTTTTCAGGCCCATACCTCAGCGTTATCTACGAACCTTAAAAATTCAACTCAGTCCTTCTCGACTTCACAGTCGTCGACGTGGAAGCTTTTGCCACAGTCTTTGCATGAAGGAAAAAGCGGGCGGTAGCCGTTCCAGACCATTTTTCCGCCACACTCCGGACATTTCACGGTAGTCATCTTCAGGCCTCCATCCTGTGGAACTCTACATCGCCGTCGTCAAGATCCAGCACTGCGACATGTAGCTCTTCTTCTGCGAAAGGAGTCGAGATACCGCCTGGGTTGAGTTCTATAGTACCGTCAACCTCCTTTATGATCTTCTGGTGGGTATGGCCTTTCAGCACGTAATCATATTCTCCTGACTCTACAAGCGAACGCACAACTTCTGGCTTGGTGCCGTGGTATACTGCGAACTTTTTGTCCTCTAGCTCTAGCTCGCCCATCTCTCCCAGCCAGGTGCCAAACTCTTCGATAGTCTCTTTCAGGTTCCACTCGCCGTCATTATTGCCTCGCACACAGTAAAAGTCAAAGTCCGCATCGAATAGCTCCGCGGTAAACGGCGCCACCATGTCTCCGCAGTGGACTACTGCATCCACGCCCTCTTTTTCAAAGAACTCTACAGCTGCTCCAGCAAGTTCAAGATGGTCGTGGGTGTCGGATATAACACCTAGTTTCATGAGAAGGAATGGTGTGCTCAGAAATTAAAGCCTGGTCCTCAAAAATAAAGAGAAATAAGTAGGAGTACGCTATCTCAGCGCCTCTTCTAGAGCGGTATCGGCGTCGGTGCTCTCGTCCCTGTACTTTGCAACAATTGCTGCGTCTTTGTAAACTGTTTCTCCGGCTACCTCTCCGTACTCAACTGAACCTGGGATGACTACCGCTCCTTCCGGTACTTCTCCCTTGTAGACCTCATCTTCGACAGTGTCGTATATCTCTACACTGCCAGAAATCTTGGTACCAGGGGCCAGAACAGCGTTCTCCCTGACAACGACGCCTTCCGTGACGCTTGCCCCATCGCCTAGGACTACGCCGTCTTCAACTACTACCGGCGCCTGATTTACTGGCTCTAGGACTCCTCCTAGACCAGAGTGCATCGAGAGGTGTACGTCCTCGCCCACCTGCGCAGCTGAACCTACAAGTGCGTGTGAGTCGACCATGGTGCCTTCTCCAACGTAGGAGCCGGTGTTGATGTACATAGGCGGCATCATGATGACATCATCCCCTATGTAGGCTCCGCTTCTTGCCGAGGAACCGCCAGGAACCATCCTTGCTTCGTCAGGAGCTTCTCTAGGTGGGAAAGTATCCATATCCTGAAAGTCACTGTAGGAGCCATCGAAGGGGATAATCTCTCCCAGCTGAAAGCCAAGTAGAATCCCTTCCTTGACTTGCTGGTTTGCCTCCCAATCGCCGTTTCTTTTCTCTGCGGCTCTAACATCACCGTTTTCAAGCAAGTCTTTGAAGTCTTCGAAGTCTTCTAGAAAATGGTCTCTCAGGGTTTGAGTATCTTCTATGTCTGAATGGTAACCTTCTGAAACTCTGTCTAGAGTATCCAATTAAGACACCTAGAACATATTTTACCCGCAAGTAATAAATGAGGTCCGGAAACAGTTCTACACTCTCGGCCCTTTGAACTGGTCGTCTTCAACGTTGTCCGTGTTCCGGAAGGTTTCCTCGCGGTCCAGCGTCTCTTCCTCCGTGTCTTCTCTGGCCTCGGGTTCGACATCGATAGGATGGAACGCTGGCTCAACATCTTCGGTATCGACCTCTTCCAGCTTCTCAAACATTGAAAGTATCTCTTCAAAATCGTCGACAAACGAACCGAGTTCCTCGTCAGGTATCTCTAGTCGGGCGTTTTCCGCGACGCGTTCTACCTCGCTTTTGTCTACCATATTCTGTTTGAAGAACTGAAGATTTTAGTAACCGACCATCGAAAGAACGGTGCTAGAGATAGTGTTCAGAACTTGTGAACAGCGAAAACCGGCCTGACAGGGTTAACATTTATAAAGGAGCTTCAGAAATGAGAATATAAGATACAGACTTTCACGCTTGGGCGCGTGAAACACGACTGATTTCCAACTCGTTTGGGCACGAGTTGAATCGGACGATTCGAATTGGGCTTCGAATCGGAATCGACTGATACGTGTAACGTTTGGGCAATTGGGCTATGTTCTAAGGTAGAATTACCTATACCGGTTTAAAAAGGTTAGGTATAACGCTGCCAGAAGGCTGATCGCAAGATGGAATCGATAATCAACAACAACGCCAAAACTGAAAACGAAACTCAAAACCTCGACGATGTAAAAGATGCAAAGATACTAGTCGTAGGAGTCGGTGGAGCAGGAAACAACCAGGTAACCCGCATCCAGAACAAGGACATCCAGGGCGCTGAAACAGTAGCTATCAATACTGACAAGCAGCACCTGCAGATATCTTCTGCCGACCGCAAAATTCTGGTCGGACGGGACCTCACAAAAGGTCTCGGAGCAGGAGGACACCCCCAGCAGGGAGAACGCGCCGCAGAAGAGAACCGCGCCGAGCTACGCTCGCTGTTCAAGGAGGCCGACATGGTGTTCCTGACCTGCGGTATGGGTGGCGGAACAGGAACAGGCGCCACGCCAGTCCTCGCAGAAATCGCGAAGAAGGAGAACTGCATAGTAATCGGAACTGTAACCATGCCCTTCGAAATCGAAGGCGCAAGGATGACCAAGGCAGAAGAAGGACTCTACGAACTGAGACAGCACGTCGACACCGCAATCGTCATCGAGAACGACCGGCTGCTTGACATCGCAGGCGACATGCCTCTCGACCAGGCGTTCGGAGTCGCGGACGAGCTTATAACAACCATGATTAAAGGCGTCACAGAGACAATCTCCAAGCCATCTCTCGTCAACCTGGACTACGCAGATGTCCAGGCTGTCATGAACGAGGGAGGCGTAGCAGTTGTCGGCTACGGAGAAAGCGACACCAACAACAAGGGCGAAGAAGCGATTCACGAAGCACTATCCAACCCGCTACTCGATGTCGAGTTCGAGGGAGCCAACGGCGCCCTGATTCACATCGCAGGCGGACAGGACCTGACGCTTAATGAAATCAACGACGTAGGACAGAACGTCAAAGAACACCTTGACGCGCACGCCCAAGTAATCTGGGGAGCAAGAGTGCGTGAAGACCTCAAGGGCAAAATCCAGGTAATCTCCATAGTCACAGGCGTCGAGTCACCATACGTCCTCGGAGAAGTTGAGGAACAGGAATCAGAGATGGCAGGCGACGTGAACGACCTGGGGCTGGAGATTATGGAGGAAGAGTAAACGATATTAGCGGAGGAGGCCTTCAGGCAACAACACTCCCTTCCCCCCAACCCCGCTTGAAGGCTTCCCTTCGGATTTCCTTTATATTTCCATCGGCAGGCCCCCTTCCCCTCCAGACCGGGAAACCAATAAACACCCCGGTCGCAGAACAACACTCCCCTCCCCCAACCCCCTGGGGGCCGCCGTTTCTTTCCTTTTCACTTCCCGGGCGAAAATGGTTTAACTGACCGCAAAGCATTTGGTATGTGAAAAACAACAGCTTCTACCTCTCGCTTATAGGAGCACTGTCGCTTTCCCTGACATCAGCGCTCTTCCTGAACATCGAGATGCAGAACCAGGGCGTTCTCGCAGGAATGGCAGGACTGTCAGCGCTTTTCCTGGTAAAGTATGCCCGGCGCACATCAAGGATGGAAGGCCGAACCGACGGGATGAAAGTGGCACTCACCACGACCACGCTGCTCTACGAGCTGGTGATAATCCTCGGGGTAGCATCTACAGCTATCATTCCGAAGTACGCCGCAGCGATTTTGCTGGCAGCGATTGCCTTTACCGAGGCCATGAACCTTGAACTCAACCAGCAGCTGCAGGTCACAAAGCAAGGCGACATCGGAAGAGAGGGAAGGCTGCTTGTACTGCTTGTCTCACTTCTGGCATTTAATTTCAACGAGTACTACCTGTTCTACGGCGTGCTGTTCGTATTCGTCCTGACAGTCTATGATGCGCTTAGAATCCTGCACCAGATGATAGCAGAGCTCAGGTAGCAGGAAAGCTTCCTCAACTATTTAATTCTTGGTAGCGCCGCTTAATACATGAAGGCACCAATATGCAACGTATGTCTGAAGAGCGATGTTCTCTGCAGCGCCTGCCAGGAGAAGCTTGACTCGGACGAGATAACCGAGATAGACATCAAGGTAGCGCGGATTCTGCAGGAGCTTAGCGAAGAGTACGGCTCTCTCAGAGATTCAGAAGTAAAGAAGGTCTTCGACTGCGAGAACGTAGTAGTCATAGTGACCGCGGAAGGAGACGGGGCCAAGGTAGTCGGCAGAAGCGGCGACATAGTCAAGGAAGTCGCAGAGAAAATCGACAAGTCGATCCGCGTAGTAGAGGCCGCGGAAGACGACCGGGAAGTCATCAAAGGCCTGCTTTCGCCCGCGGAAATCGAGTCCATCAACACGGTTTTCAAGCCGGACGGACAGGCCAAGAAGATAGTTGTTGACGAGTCCTACGAGGGCAAGATCAACCTGTCTACAGAAGAGTTCGAGGACATCATCGAAGAAGTCACAGGCACCGACTACGAGCTCTCGTTCGAGTAGAGAGCCTCAAAACCATCTTTTATTCCCTTCTTCTTGTTTCAAGAACATTAAGAAGTTTCAGGTCGCATTTCAGGTTATGCCAACCGAAAAGAACTCGAAGAAGTACATCGTCGTGGTGGACCAGGACAAGATAGAACCAGACCTGGCGAGAGAGACAGTCATAAACTTCGACCCGCTTAACCGCGCAGGAAAGGAAGGCGGCTTCTACCTTACCGAGGAAGGAGAGCTCCACATCGACGACGAGGATGTGATGGAAGCCCACAGGATGGCCATCAAGAAATACCCGTACGACGGCGCCATCAAGCTGGTGCAGCTGCCGCACGAGGAAGGAGAAGCGATGCACCAGTTCGGGGAGAACACGTTCCGGCTCTACGGCCTTCCGGTTCCCGAAGAAGGCAAGGTAGTCGGCATCCTCGGAGAGAACGGTATCGGAAAATCAACCGCGCTGGAGATACTCGCAGGCAAGACCAAACCAAACCTTGGAGACTGGGAGTCGCCACCCGAATGGGATGAGATAGTAAAGGAGCACCGCGGAACCGGGCTCCAGAACCACTTCGAGAAGCTTGCCGAGGACGATGTAGAAGCAGCGTTCAAGCCGCAGCAGGTCGAAAACCTGCCGGATGTCCACAACGGCGAGGTCAGGGAACTGCTGAAGAAAGCAGAGGAACGTAGCAGCGTAGAGGAAATCGCGGAGAAGCTCGACATCGACCAGCTGCTGGAGCGGAAACTCGAACAGCTTTCAGGCGGAGAGCTTCAGAGAGTTGCGATAGCCGCGACGCTGCTGAAAGACAAGGATATATACATGATAGACGAGCCGTCGTCCTTCCTCGACGTCAAGCAGAGGCTGAAGGTCGGCCGCGCCATCAGAGAGCTCGCAGAGGAGAAGGCTGTCATGGTGGTAGAGCACGACCTGGCAACACTTGACCTTGTCGCCGATACTATCCACGTCTTCTACGGCGACCCCGGCAGCTACGGGATGGTGTCGAACTCGATGACATCGAAAGACGGCATCAACCAGTACCTCGACGGCTACCTCCCGAGCCACAACGTACAGATACGCAGCGACTCCATCAAGTTCGAGCGCTCGAAGAGGAAACAGGTCGAGGTCAAGCCGACCGTGCTGGATTTCCCGGCTTTCAGGAAAGACTTTGGCGAAGGAGAGTTCGAGCTAGAAACCGCAGAAGGAGAGCTCCACGAGGAAGAGATACTCGGTATCTTCGGAGAGAACGGGCTCGGAAAGACTGTTTTCGCAAAGATGCTGGCAGGTGCCATCGAACCCGACGAAGGCGAATCGCCGGACATATCGATTTCCTACAAGCCTCAGTACCTAGAGGCGCGGGACGAGACAGTAAGAGAAGCCATCTCCAAGCACGTGAATCCCGAGAACAAGGAGTTCGAGACCCGGATAGCCGAGCCGCTCAACCTAGAGCAGTACTACGAGCAAAACCTGCAGGAGCTTTCAGGCGGAGAGCTTCAGAAAGTCGGCATCGCCATAGCGCTCGCGAGAAAGGCTGATGTCTACCTGCTTGACGAACCCTCCGCCTACCTGGATGTCGAAGCCCGTGTAGAGCTCGGCAAGACGCTGAAGAGGTTTGTGAGGAAGACCGAGAAACCACTGATGGTCATCGACCACGACCTCCTGATGCTCGACTACATCTCCGACCGCGGCACAGTATTCACCGGAGAACCAGGAGTCCACGGAGAGTCAGACACACCGGTAGAAATCAGCGAGGCGTTGAACTCGTTCCTGGAAGAGGTCGAGATAACGTACCGCAAGGACCCAGACTCCGGGAGACCGCGGGCGAACAAGCCTGGCTCCCAGAAAGACCGGGAGCAGCGGGAAAAAGGCGAGTACTATGAGCAGTGACTGGACTGCAAAGTTCTACAGTAAATTCGCACTTCTCTACGAAATCATTTTCTCTAATCCTCCTGTTATCAGAGGAATCAGGAGGAGAGGAGTAGATGAGCTGGATCTCAAGGAAGGTGATACCGTTATCGAGCTGGGATGCGGCACAGGAGCGAATCT
>CAZEKI010000011.1:0-7432 GCA_964512895.1 uncultured archaeon | reverse complement strand
AGAAAGACCGTGAACAGCGCGACAAAGGCGAATACTATGAGCAGTAAGATACCGGTCGCAAAAGCCATACTGAGGAACAGCGAGGGTCGGATACTTGTCGTCAAAGAGGCCGAGTCCGGCCAGTGGGAGCTGCCCGGCGGCTTCATCGAGGATAACGAAGACCGGTTCGAGGCCGCGGAACGCGAAGTAAAGGAAGAAACAGGGCTAGACGCCAGCGATTTTGAAGACGTCGTTAGAATCGAGCTGGAAGACGAAGAAATAATCGACTGCTACGTTGTCTTTACAGAAGACTTCACGGGAGAAGTCGAGACAGGAGGCGACGTTTCGGATGCTCGATGGGTGACTCCCGACGAGTTCCTGGAAATGGAGTGGCACCGCGACTCCGGCTACAACGTTGTCCCGATGCGGTACCTCGATGACTATCTCAAGACTGAGAACGACTACGGCGGGGGCGAGGAAATCGAGGTTGTCAAGCTCCTGGTCCAGAACGAAGAAGGCAAGTTTCTGGTGATGCAGAAGACTGCCGAAGACAAGGTTCACAGCGGCCACAAGTACACGCTCTACGGCCGGATGGCCGGCAAATGGGAGCTTCCAGGAGGACGGTTCAAGGAATCAGGAAACCGCTTCGACGCCGCCAAAAGAGAAATCAAGGAGGAGTGTGGCATCGGGCTCAAGAACCTGAGAGACGTAGTGCGTGAAGAAATCGAGGAGGTCAACTCGGTCAACGTCTACATACTCTACACCGATGAATGGACTGGCGAAGTAGAGCTTTCCAAGGAGCACCAGGACCTTGCATGGGTCACTCCGGAAGAGTATGCCAAGATGAACTGGCATCAGGATGCGGGCTATGGACTACCTCCTATGAAGTTCCTGGACGAGTATCTAGAAAGGCATAACTAAGTTTTTATCATTTCAGGACCATATCTCGCTCATGAGTGACGAAGACCCGTTCTACAGCCAGGTTGTCGAGCCCTACGAAGATTTGCGGGGCGTGCTGGATGGATACAGAAAGGATGAGATAGTATCAAGAATGGTGGAGTATGAACCTGAAGAACTTCACGAAGTGATAGACGGCGTTATGCACAGCTACGGCCTGAAACAGGCTCCGGCAACTGTTGCTGGAGACTTAGAAGTCGAGAACATCTCGGTGTTCACCAACATCGTCGAAGCCCTTGACAGAGGCGTCACAGGCGAGGAACAGCTCAAGCGTTTCCTCAACGCGTCGGTAGTCTAGTCCAGCTCGAACTCGATTCTTTCCACGTTCGCACCTTTTGAGACTCTGTTGATGATATTGATTTCCCCGATTTCTTTGAGGTTGTCTACGTGCGTACCTCCACACGGACAGATGTCTTCGTCGTCGATGATGACGACTCTGAGAGGGTCGATGTGGTCCGGTATGAGGTCGAGGTTGGTGCGGCCCTCTTCGACCTCTGCTTCGATACGGTCTCGGGACATCATCTTCTTCTCGACCGGCAGCTCTTTCTCGATTAAGGCGTTGGCGGCGTTCTCGATTTTCTCAACATCGCTTTCGTCGAACTCGACCGGTTTGAAGTCGATCCGGGACCGGTCCTCGTGTATCTGGTTGCCCGCGGTCGAGCCATCGTACATGTTGAGGACAACCCAGGAAAGAACGTGCTGCGCCGTATGCATCCTCATGTGGCTGTAGCGGCGCTCCCAGTCAATCTCTCCGTGAACCTCCGTCCCGGCTTCAGGCAGCTCGCCGCCTTCAACGTAGTGTCTTACTTCGCCGTGTTCTTTCTGGACATCGATGACTTCCAGTTCGTGGCCGTCCCAGGAAATCTTGCCGTGGTCGGCTGGCTGGCCGCCGCCTTCCTTGTAGAACAAGGTCTGGTCGAGCACGATGTAGTTGTCCGAGTCTCTGGCTTTGGTGACTTCAGCGTCGAACTCTTTTTCATATTCGCGGTCCGGCATGTAGAGAAGCTCTGTCATATCGTGGACAGCGGCTGCCAGAGTTAAGTTGGTTGCGGTATAGGATAGAAAGATAAGAGAGAAAATGGGGTGGTGGAATCGAGGACTGGCCTCTTCTACTCCACTACTGTGACGTTCACGCCCTTGGGTCCTCGGTCGCCTTCTTCCTGATCGAATTCGACTTCGTCCCCTTCTTCGACTTCCTCTCCTTCTACATCGCTGATGTGGAAGAAGATGTCGTCGTCCACGTCATCGGTCTCGATGAAACCGTACTGCTTCTTGTCGTGGAAGAACTTAACTGTGCCTTGCAAAACTAACACCTCCTTGAGTAAAGACTAAAGCGTTCGCCACCTTTATATTTGGGCTGGTTACCCCGGTAACACCACGTTCAGCGCCGCGACTACCAGTCCGGCCAGACCCATCCTGACACCGGCGACGTACCACCGCTGTTTTGATATCGAACCCATGTAGGCGCCGAACGAGAACAGCAGCCCGACAGCTATCGCCACGGAGAGAAGCGTTGCCTGGAGCATCGAGATGAAAGCGGCTTCAAGCAGGAAGGGCGAGACTATCAGCAGCATAGCGATAGTCGGGCCGAGACCGCTCATCAACGCGTTTATGACCCGCCCCTCCATCTTTCTCTCGTAGACCTCTGTTTCCTCCAGCGGCCTCAGCATCGACGACTCGATGTCCTGGAGCTCTGCCAGCTTCTCTGCACGCTCTATCTCCCAGACACTCCAGACGCCAGAGGTCGCTAGGCCGATAGTCGCACCTATACCTATCTGGAAGACCGTCATTCCCGAGGAAACGCCGGACAGAAACGAGCCTACAGTTACGCCGACACTCGTGAGCGTGCCGTCAAAGCCGTTGGAAATGAAGTACCGTCTTGAGATAGATTTGACGTCCTCTCGCTTCCAGGCTTCTCTGAGACCGGAGAAGTCTATCATAGTCAGTCCTGCGGTGTTCTTACCTTGTCAACCAGGTGGTTGCCCGCGGCCACTTCGTCGACGCTGTGGATGCTGGCGCCGCTTTCGTCTATCAGAGACCTGACTTCATCGACAGCCACTTCGCCTTCAAGCGTGACTTTGACGTTCTTGACTTCTTCATCGACCTCGATGAGGGACGAGTTGACGCCGTCCACGCCGTCGAGGTCGGCCAGTTTATCTGTGAGCTCTACTATATCCGGTTTGTGGGGTTTCAGGACATCCATCACAAGCCGTCTTATCTGCGCCATGTCCCTGTATTGGCGCTTCGGGTTTAAGAGAGGAGCGGTTCGTTTAAGAATGTTCGCCCGGAGACTAAACCTATGGGCAGAGTAAGACAGACATACATCAAGCGCCTGGCAAAGGACCTTGTCGAATCGAGTCCGGACCGTTTCTCCGAGGACTTCGATGAGAACAAGGAGGAGCTGAAGGAGACCGACGAGTTCAACTCCAAAAAGCTCCGGAACCGTGTCGCAGGCTACATAGTCAGAGTGAAGAAGCGAAGAGAAGAGTAGCTGCAGCAAACAGCACTATCACGTGTACCAGACCTATACCCGGGACGTCTCTCGATGACTGTATGGTAGGTAGCTCCCTCACGTACAGCGGGATACTTTCTCTCGTCGTTATGCCAAGATCGTCATTTGAAGTGTCTACAATCAGGTCTTTATCACCAGGGCTGCTCGGTTCTATCCTGACTTCCATCCGGCGGGTAGACTCCGCAGGAAGTGTATAGCTGTTAGTAGAGGTGCCCGTCTCGACAAAAATCGGGTCGGCACCGCCCTGTGGAACCGACAGGGTTGTGGTCAGGTCTTTAGATTCGTCGACAAAGTTCTCGACCTCTATGAAAAGCGTGGCCGCGCTCTGTGTAGACGTGATTATAGAGGTGTAATCATAATCTATACGTGTCTCTGCTCTGTAGCCCGTCGAAGTTACTCTCTGGAACTCCCAGCTCGAGGAGGTGAAGTTCTCTTTGCCGTCGGATACATTTACGAACCAGTTATACGTCTCGCCGAGGACAAGGTCTTCCCAGACTACCTGGGCGGTTCCCGGTTCCGAGATAGTAGTAGAGTCGATAAGCGAGTCTGTCTCAGCGTTATGGAAGTACACGGTAAGAGTATCGTCAGCGTCATCCGGGTCAGAGGCGTAGACAGATAGCTCGACGTCCGACAGCGTGTTCTCGCCCGGTGCAACTCCCTGGTCCGGGGGTTCAGGGTTGGACGCTGTAGGCAGCTGGTTGCAGTCCACGTTAAAGCTCCATACCGCGCTGGAGCTGTTAGCCGCGCCATCTGATGCCGTGGCGTACCAGTCGTAGCTAGAGTCGCAGTCATGACCTCCGACTATCGCCCAGGCTCTTCCGCCGGGCTCCACGTTCTCATGCTTCCCTACAGGCTTCATACAGTTTTCTTCCTGGCAGAGATGCAGTCTGGCTCCCGGACTCTCGCTTTCCAGATGGAGTTCCGAGTCCTCACTGAAGTTCACCAAGTCGGCGTAGACCTGGGTGTCCGCGTCTCCTGTCGATGCGTCGCCTATGTAGAGCTCGGAGTTCGATTTCAGTATTATCTCGTTGAAGAAGATATTGTCCCTTATAGTCCGGGTCTCTCCGTCCAGAACCAGGTTTTCTGTAACATTTTCAAAAAAGTAGACGTCAAGCTGGTCTCCGTCAGGGTCGTCCACCGAGACCGACAGGTTGATTTCGCTGCCGAACCCATCGCCGTTGTCCGCCGGGCTCGGGTCGTCTGGCTGGTCTGGCGCCGTGTTCTGCGCCGCGGCGGACGCTATAACAACCAGCAGAACAGCCAGAACCATGTATTTTCTCAAGCTACCTACCCATTACAAGATTCGCGGCGTCTAACTAAAAACTTTAAAACGGTCTTCTCTCCCTTCTGGCCACTTCGGGCGAGAAACGCTTTTCAAGCCGCTTTAAGTGTGTCTCCGGTATACGGGCACGTTTATCGGCCTCTAAGATAGGTGAAGGAGCCGTATACCTTCTTGAACTCCGTGTACGCTGTAGAAGCGCCGCCAGTTCATCTGCCTTCGACCTGTCTCCGAGGTAATCGACCCTTAGAGGCATATCGTGTTTCGAAAGCTTGACGTAGAACGTGTTTATCCTGTTCACGTGTCTGTCCTCCAGCTTCTGCAGCACGGGGTGCTCCACAGGAGAAGTGGAATACCTCCGCACAAAGCTTCTCTCACCTGGCTCTAGAATGGCGTCCATCAGGCGGGTGTCATGGATCTCTCCTATCTTCATTCCCAGTCTTTCCTCAAGCAGCCCCGCAAGCTTGAGGCCGTATGAATCCTCTACTACGCCAGCAAGCTGACCGTCCTCTGCCTGTTCAAACATCTCCGAATAGTTTTCAAGCACCTCATCTGCTAGAGAGTAGCTAGGTACTATAGAACCGTCCATCATGACCGTTTCAGCCGCTGAAAGCGCCTCTTTTGCGACCGATACCTCCGATTCAAGACGCCTTGATTCAGCTTTTCTTTCAAGGCTCTCGGCGTCACCGGCGTCCGAAACAAAAAAACTGGGTTCCGGCGATTTTCCAGGCAGATAGTCCACAGAAACTTCTCTGTCCTGAAAGTCAAAGACCGCGGCCACCGCCCTTACGCACACAACGTCTCCCGAAGAGTAACGCTTCCGCAGTAGCCCTCCGTCGACTCCAGCTACTTTGCCGGGCTCAGCTTCCTCAATCTCCTTCGAGAGGAAGCCTTCCTTTACAGTAGAATCGGTTTCGATTTCGGAAACAGAATTGAACTTTTCCTCTAGCTCGTCCAATTCTTTCCAGCCCTGAGAAAGCTTTTCGGCGGCATCCCTTATACCCGGCATAAACAGCTATAAGAGCTTTAAACGTTAAAACCTCTTCCATGTTCGACGAAACAAAGAACTTCTTCTTCGACCTGGACAAGACGCTCTGGAACTGGGATTCCACTATTATAGGTGCAGCAGACCTCGTGGATTCGCTTCGAGAATCCGGGAAGAACATCTATTTCCATACCGACAACACTCTTCTGACACGGGAAGCCTACGCCAAGAAGCTGACAGGCCTCGGCATACCTGCCGAGCAAGAGGACGTGCTGACCTCCGGCTACGTGGCAGCGAAGCACCTCGAAAAGAACGATGTCCAGCAGGTCTACGCCATCGGAGAATCCGGTCTTCTCGACGAACTCGAGGCCCGTGACATCAGCATATCGGAAGACGCCGAACAGGTCGTGATAGGGTTCGACCGTCAGTTCAGCTACAACAAGCTGAGACGCGCCATGGATATAATGAGCTCGGGGACTGCGTACGTATGTAGCACTGAGACCACTTTCCGGAACTCGAACAGGTACCAGCCGCACCAAGGCCCGCTCAACAGGGCGGTGGAAGAGTTCGGAGAAACCGTTCTGCTCGGCAAGCCTGGTCAGGTGTTCCGGGACATCTTCCAGGACTACTTCGACTTTTTCCCGGGCCGCTCGGTTTTCATCGGCGACAGACTGGCGGACATCGAGACAGGTAACCGACTGGGCATGGAGACCGCGGCGGTCATGTCCGGAGACATCGACCGTGAAAAACTGGCAGAAGCCGATGACATCCAGAAGCCTGACTACGGTATCTCCAGCCTTGCCAAGCTGAGACGCCGGGTTCTCTAATCTTCCAGCCAGTCGAGAAGATTTTCAGCAGCTCTTTTCCTGTGCGAGTACTCCTCCTTCAGACGAGAATCTTCCGCGTATGTTTGTTCGCCGTGCTCCGGCACGAAGAACTGGTCGTACGGCAGGTGCGGGTGAGGCTCTCCTCTAGCTTCCTCAGGCACTTTTCCATCGACTCTGCCGGTGAAAATTTTTACCTCGTCGCCGTCGTACAAGGCTATCGCGGTTTCAAAGTAAGCTGAACGGTCATCGACATCCTTCATAAGAGGTACCAGACCGTCCACGCCGACAGTAGAGCTGAAAAAGTATGCCAGCGAGCCCGGGAATCCTCCAAGAGCGTTCACAAAGAAGCCGGTGTCGTCCACCATAACCGGGCTGTCAACATCCAGCTCCCTGTAGGAATCTACTACCTTGTGTCTCGCGACTTTTTCGGCGTCGACAGCCTGGACTTCCTCTACGTTGACCTCGACCTGTTCAAGCTCAAACCCGTGCTTCTCGAAAAGAGGCTGTAGCTCCTCTACTTTTCCCGAGTTGCCGGTCGCAAAGAAAATCTTCTCCATATCGCGTAATAGGACAGAAGCTGTTTAAAGAATTGCCTCAGAAAGATTGGATAGGTGAACTATAATCACTGAAAGACGCGCCACAGTGACTTCTGCGCTCCCATACATCCACGGAGTGCCGCACCTCGGAAACATCGTCGGAAGCCTTCTGCCCGCGGACATATTCCACCGCTACCTCGACATCAAAGGAGTCGAGAACGTCTACATCTGCGGTAGCGACGTACACGGCACACCGCTTGAGCTCGAAGCCATAGAACGCGGCATCGAAGTCGAGGAACTCAAGCAGGAGAACCATGAAAAGGTGAAGGAGGTCCTTGAACGTTTCAACATGGATTT